>NZ_JBEPOQ010000032.1:0-1269 GCF_040546915.1 Cellulosimicrobium sp. 4261 | reverse complement strand
GGGACTGCTGCAGGAACGGTTGACACTCCATCTGCGGGTCGAGGTCCTGCTGGAAGGATGTCGTTGTGCCTAAGAAGTTCCCGCCTGAGTTCAAGCGTGACGTTGTGCGGGTCGCCCGTCGCGGTGATCTGACGCATGCCGAGGTCGCGTCCGACTTCGACGTCTCTGTGGAGTCTGTGCGGCGCTGGGTGCGTCAGGCCGATATCGACGACGGCGTTGTCGATGGTCAGACGAGCAGCGAGCAGAGCGAGCTGGTCCAGCTGCGCCGCGAGAAGCGCCGGTTGGAGATGGAGAACGAGATTCTGCGCCGCGCGGCCGCGTACTTCGCCGCTGGATCGCTCCCAAAATGAGCTACCCGCTGGTCCGTGACCTGGCCGCCGAGGGTATCCCCGTGCGGCTGACCTGCGGGGTGCTCGGCCACTCCACGCAGGCGTACTACGCCTGGGCGGCCAACCCGGTCAGCGACCGGGACCTGGAAGACGCCTACCTCACTAACGTTCTGATCGACGCCCACGACGACGATCCGGAGTTCGGCTACCGGTTCCTGGCCGACGAGCTCGAGCGCGCCGGTCATGACGTCGGCGAGCGACGCGTCTGGCGGCTGTGCTCGGCGCAGAAGTTGTGGTCAACCACGGTCCGCAAGGGCCGACGCGGGGCCGGGAAGTCGCCGGGACCTGCGGTCCACGACGACCACGTCCGACGCAACTTCACCGCCGACGAGCCGGACAAGGTCTGGGTCACTGACATCACCGAGCACCCCACTGGCGAGGGCAAGATCTACTGCTGCGCGATCAAGGACCTGTTCAGCAACCGGATCGTCGGCTACGCGATCGATGGGCGGATGACCGCCCAGCTCACCGTCAGCGCCCTGCGCACCGCCGTGGCCAGACGCGCCCCGACCGGCGTCGTGGTCGTGCATTCGGACCGAGGCTCGCAATTTCGAGCGCGTTCCTTCCGGGCGGTCCTGGCCGCAGCCGGGCTGAAGGGATCGATGGGTCGCGTCGCCTCCGCGGGCGACAACGCGGCCATGGAGTCCTGGAACGCGCTGCTGCAGAAGAACGTCCTGAACCGTCGCCGCTGGGCCACCCGCGACCAGCTGCACGACGCGATCGTGTTCTGGATCGAACGCACCTACAACCGGCGTCGGCGCCAGCGTGCCCTCGGCAAGCTCACCCCGGTCGAGTACGAGCTCGCCTTCACCGCCCAGAACGCCGCCCTTGCGGCATGATCACCACTAACCCCGTGTCAACCGTTCCTGCAGCAGTCCCG
>NZ_JBEPOQ010000031.1:0-1482 GCF_040546915.1 Cellulosimicrobium sp. 4261 | reverse complement strand
CTAGGGCGTGTCTCCCAACTCTGAGTGGAGGCGGGCGGCCAGACTCACGGGCGTGAGTCGGTTCCAGGTCTTGTCGGACGAACAGTGGGAGCGGATCGAACCGTTGCTGCCGTCGAACGCGGGTAAGGTCGGTCGCCCGTTCGGGGATCACCGCACGGTGGTCGAGGGCATCGCGTACCGGTACCGGACCGGGATCCCGTGGCGGGACCTGCCGCGGGAGGCGTTCGGGCCGTGGCAGACGGTGTGGAAGCGGCACAAGAGGTTCGCCGACGACGGCACCTGGGACCGCATTCTGGCGCACCTGATGGCCGAGGCTGACGCGGCCGGTGAGATCGACTGGACGGTCTCGGTGGACTCGACCATCAACCGCGCGCACCAGCACGCGACGAACACGACTCGTCCGGAGCAGGACACAGGGGGCGACGTCGAATCACAAGAACCGCGGGACCGGCACCGTCAACAGTGAACCTGCAAGTCACGGCATTGGCCGTTCTCGTGGTGGACTAACGAGCAAGATCCACCACGCTGTCGACGGGCGTGGCCGCCCGCTGGCGGTGGTGGTGACTCCGGGGCAGTCGCACGACGGGCGCGCGCTCGAGGTCGTCCTGGCGGACATCTGGGTGCCGCGCCTCGGGGTGGGCCGGCCGCGAACCACGCCCGACGCGGTGCTCGGGGACAAGGCGTACTCCTCGCGCGGGAATCGGGCGATGCTGCGCCGACGCGGGATCCGAGTAGTGATCCCCGAACCGTCCGACCAGCAGGCCAACCGGAGACGGCGAGGCGCACGAGGCGGCCGCCCGCCGAAGCTCGACCGGGAGACCTACAAGCGACGTAACGTCGTCGAGCGGTCCTTCAACCTGCTCAAGCAGTGGCGCGGCCTCGCCACCCGCTACGACAAGCACGCCGCCGTGTACCGGGCCGGAGCGGTGCTGGCGGCGATCATCAGTTGGTTGCGATCCCGGTAGATTGTCGACGTGTTCGATCAAGCCGTGGTGCGCATTCCCGCCTCGACCGGCTTGACGCTGGAGTTCGAACAGACGTTTCCATACGGTCCCGACGACCCGTACGTGTCTGGGATGCTCGTCCGGGCAATCGGAGACCACCTGCGGGTCGAGCAGCAGGTCATTCTCTCCCTGGGAACCAGCGGACTCCCGGCGTTTCTGTATCGCCTGTACGACGAGTTCCGTGGCTGGACAGGCGAACGCACCTGGCAGTCGCTTGAGGATGAACTGCGCCTTGACGCGCGTCACGACGGTCACGTTCACCTCCGCTGGGAGGTCACGAACAGACCGTACGGCGACGATTCCTGGAGTTTCTCGACGACGACGCACCACGGAGCCGGTGAGGACGTGCGCCGCTTGGCAGATGCGTTTCACACCCTTCTCGAACCCTCGACCTGATCACTGAGGTCCGGCAATCAGAGCGATCGCGAGGTCACTTGCTCTGTCGCTCCATGGCCCTCATTAGGAGACACGCCCTAGG
>NZ_JBEPOQ010000030.1:0-1716 GCF_040546915.1 Cellulosimicrobium sp. 4261 | reverse complement strand
GCCGCACGACACCGGTAGGCGAGCACGACCCCGCTCCCCCACCAGAACGAGGTTGGTCCCGCTATCCGGTGGATAGCGGGACCAACCTCGTTCTCAACGGCCGGCCAGGGCCACAAGCCGTCAGTCCGCGGTCACGAACAGGTGCCGCGCGACGTCGTCGGGCAGGTCGAGGACCGTCGTGGCGCCCTCGCCCGAGACGGTGACGACGCCGTCGCCCACCGTGACCACGAGGGTCCGGTGCGGCAAGACGCCCGCCTCGGCGAACCGGGCGAGCAGCTCGACGTCGACCTGGATCGGCTCGGCGATGCGCTGGAGCACGACGCGCACCTCCGTGCCGGGCACCGCGGCGCGCGCGACGAGGTGGGCCCGCAGGGACACGACGCCCTGGAGGTAGCCGACCTCGGGCAGGTCCTCGCCCAGCTCGCGCAGGCCGGGGATGGGGTTGCCGTACGGGTCGTGCGCCGGGTGGTCGAGGAGCCCGACGAGGCGCCGCTCGACGAGGTCGCTCATCACGTGCTCCCAGCGGCAGGCCTCGGTGTGGACGTGCTCCCAGTCGAGCTTGATGACGTCGGTGAGCAGGCGCTCGGCGAGGCGGTGCTTGCGCATGACGCGCACCGCCGTCTGCTGGCCGAGGGCCGTGAGCTCGAGCTGGCGGTCGCCCCCGACGACGACGAGGCCGTCGCGCTCCATGCGCGCCACGGTCTGCGAGACCGTCGGCCCCGAGTGCCCGAGGCGCTCGGCGATCCGCGCGCGCAGCGGGGGGATCCCCTCCTCCTGCAGCTCGTAGATCGACTTCAGGTACATCTCGGTGGTGTCGATCAGGTCGGTCACTCGGCCTCCCGCGGCAGGTACGACGCACTCTTCTCTGGAACGGTTCCAGTCTAGCGCTTTCGCCGCCGAGCTCGGCCGCCGCGGCGGACGAGTCCCGCACGCCTGACCGGCGCGCCCGGGCCGCGCGCGTGCGGGGGTGTCGTGGGCGACGGTTACGATCGGCCGCAACCGACTCGACTGGAGGCACCTGGTGGCACGCTCCGACGGCACCGACGACGGCGGCGCACGCGGTCAGCGCGGGCCCCGCGCGGCGGACGCGCTCACGTGCTCGTTCTGCGGCAAGTCGCAGCGGCAGGTGAAGCGGCTCATCGCGGGCCCCGCGGGCGTCTTCATCTGCGACGAGTGCGTGGCCCTCTGCCTCGAGATGGTCGAGGAGGACCGTGAGGCGGAGTCCGCCGAGCAGGACATCGTCACCGGCAGCGGCCCGCTCCCCACGCCGCACGAGATCTTCGCGCACCTCAGCCGCTACGTCGTCGGGCAGGACGGCGCCAAGCGGGCCCTGGCCGTCGCGGTGCACAACCACTACAAGCGCGTCCGCGCCGCCGCTGCCGCCGAGGAGGCGGGCGAGTCCCTCGCGACCGACGACGCGGACTACGTGGAGCTGGCGAAGTCGAACATCTTGTTGATCGGTCCGACGGGGACGGGCAAGACGTATCTGGCGCAGACGTTGGCGCGGATGTTGAACGTGCCTTTTGCGATCGCGGACGCGACGGCGCTCACCGAGGCGGGGTATGTCGGTGAGGACGTGGAGAACATTCTGTTGAAGCTGGTGCAGGCGGCGGACTTCGACGTGAAGAAGGCTGAGACGGGCATCATCTACATCGATGAGATCGACAAGGTGGCGCGCAAGGCGGAGAACCCCTCGATCACGCGGGACGTGTCGGG
>NZ_JBEPOQ010000029.1:0-2266 GCF_040546915.1 Cellulosimicrobium sp. 4261 | reverse complement strand
GCGCCCCCCCCGGGGGGGGGCGCGCCGCGGGGGGGGGGGGGGCCCGGGGCCCGCCCCCCCCCCCCCCCGCCCCGCCCCCGGGGGGGGGGGGGGGCCGCCCCGCGCCGCCCCCCCCCCCTCCCCGGTGGTCTGTGGCGCTGACTGCGCGGGCCGCGGCCCGGGACGTCAGGAGGCGAGCACCTCGTCGAGGATCGCCTCGGCCTTGTCCTCCTCGGTGTGCTCCGCCAGCGCGAGCTCCGAGACGAGGATCTGCCGAGCCTTCGAGAGCATGCGCTTCTCGCCGGCGGACAGGCCGCGGTCGGCGTCCCGGCGGGAGAGGTCGCGCACGACCTCGGCGACCTTGATCACGTCACCCGACGCGAGCTTCTCGAGGTTCGCCTTGTACCGGCGCGACCAGTTGGTCGGCTCCTCGGTGTAGGGTGCACGAAGCACCTCGAACACACGGTCGAGACCCTCCTGGCCGACGACGTCACGCACGCCGACGAGGTCGACGTTCTCGGCTGGGACTTCGATGGTCAGGTCGCCCTGCGCGACCTTGAGCTTGAGGTAGATCTTGTCCTCTCCGCGGATGGTGCGCGTCTTGATCTCCTCGATCAGTGCGGCTCCGTGGTGCGGGTAGACAACGGTCTCGCCTACTGTGAACGTCATCTGCAGATGTCCCCTTTCGCGGTGGTCCACCTTACCACGCGGAAGGGCGGAAATCCGAGCCCCTCGGCCCCTTGACAAGCCCGTCACCAGCACGTTCGCCCAGGTCAGGGCCGTGTCAGCGCGCCTGACGAATCTCGACTCGGTGCCCCATCGGCGCCCCGACGGCGTCTCCGGGGCACCTCACGACCCCCTGCAGGACCTTCACGAGGCCCGACGACCACCGTCCCGGCACGCCCAGCGCCACGTGACGCCGCTCACGCCACGGCCGCGGGCCGGCCGTTCCGGCCGCCCCGGTCCTCCCGACGCACTAGGCTGGGCGCGGAATCCCGTCCCCCTTCTTGCAGCCCTGGAGTGCACGTGACCCGCATCCCGACCCCCCGAGCCTCGACCCGTGCGGAGTCCCGGGCCACCGGCCGCGCGCGCGCCTGGGCCGTGCCCCTCCTGGTCGCCGGTGTGGCCCTCGCGTCCGCCTGCTCCCCCATCGAGACGAACCGCCCGTACTCCCCCTCCGACGGCCTGCGGGTCGACCTCACGAGCGAGCTGCGCGGGCTCAACCTGCTCGTCGTGACCGCGGAGGACGGCGAGCCGGGCGCGCTCGTCGGGGCCTTCGCCAACGACTCGACCGAGGACGTGGAGTTCGACGTGACGCCCGAGGGCGGCGCCCCCGTGACGATCCCCGTCGCGGCGGGCGAGACGGTCTACCTCGGCGCCGAGGACGGCTTCGACGCGCAGATCGGCCGCGTCGACGCGGCGCCGGGCGCGATGCTGCCCGTCACGGTGAGCACGACGACGGGCGAGGAGCAGGCCCTGTCCCTCCCCGTCCTCGACGGCACCCTCGAGGAGTACGCGCACCTCCTGCCGTGACCGCGCAGGTCGCGCCAGAAATCGGCTCGGCCCGTGTCACCGCCCGGCGCTAGCCTTCGCGTGCCGTCCCGCCACCCTGGTCGGGGCTCGTACCGAAGGAACCCAGGTGACCCTCCCCCGCTCCACCCGCCGGCCGCTCGTCCTCGTCGTGAGCGCCGTCGCCCTCGCCCTGACCGCGTCGGGCTGCGGCGCGATCCTCGACGAGATCTCCGGACCCGCCGACGCCCAGCGTGACGAGCCCGGCGGCGAGGTGACCGAGGCGTCGGACGCCGACGTCTTCTCGGTCCAGGTCGGCGACTGCATCGTCTCCTCGAAGCTGGACGACGCGGACCAGGTCGAGTCCGTGCCCGTCGTGCCGTGCTCGGAGCCGCACGACGCCGAGGTCTACGCCGAGACCGAGCTCCCCGCGGGCGACTACCCCGGTGACGAGGCCGTGACGACGAGTGCCGAGGAGTTCTGCTACGGCGCGTTCGAGGCGTTCGTCGGGCTCCCCTACGAGGAGTCGGCGCACGAGTACTGGTACTTCACGCCGCGCGCGGACGGCTGGAAGCTGCAGGACGACCGCGTGGTCCAGTGCGTCCTCGACACGAACGGCACCGACGTCACGGGCTCGCTCCAGGGCAGCGCGACCTGACCCCCTGACCCGTCCCGCACGCACGACGGCGCCCCCCCCCCCGGGGGGGGGGGGGCCCGGGGGGGGGGGGGGCCGGGGCCGGGGGGGGGGGGGGCGGCCCCCCCCCCCGGCCGCGGGTTA
>NZ_JBEPOQ010000028.1:0-5619 GCF_040546915.1 Cellulosimicrobium sp. 4261 | reverse complement strand
TGCGGAAATGCCGAAGGCCCACCCCGTGTGGGGTGGGCCTTCGGTGAAGGGTTGTCCGGCGGCGTCCTACTCTCCCACCCCGTCTCCAGGGCAGTACCATCGGCGCTGAAGGGCTTAGCTTCCGGGTTCGGTATGGGACCGGGCGTTTCCCCTTCGCTGTGACCGCCGTAACTCTGTTGAACCTCCTCGACACCGGGCCACCCCCGGGTGGGGGTGTGGTGTTGGTGGTTCGGGAACCGCACAGTGGACGCGTAGCACAAGAGTGTTTGGTGTTGAAGTTGTCGGCTGATTAGTACCGGTCAGCTGCACGGGTCTTTCGTCCCCGCTTCCACGTCCGGCCTATCGACCCAGTGTTCTGCTGGGTGCCTCTCACCCCGTAGGGTATGGAAACCTCATCTTGAAGCAGGCTTCCCGCTTAGATGCTTTCAGCGGTTATCCCTTCCGAACGTAGCCAACCAGCGGTGCTCCTGGCGGAACAACTGGCACACCAGAGGTTCGTCCGTCCCGGTCCTCTCGTACTAGGGACAGCCCTTCTCAAGTTTCCTGCGCGCGCAGCGGATAGGGACCGAACTGTCTCACGACGTTCTAAACCCAGCTCGCGTACCGCTTTAATGGGCGAACAGCCCAACCCTTGGGACCTACTCCAGCCCCAGGATGCGACGAGCCGACATCGAGGTGCCAAACCATGCCGTCGATATGGACTCTTGGGCAAGATCAGCCTGTTATCCCCGGGGTACCTTTTATCCGTTGAGCGACGGCGCTTCCACAAGCCACCGCCGGATCACTAGTTCCGACTTTCGTCCCTGCTCGACCTGTCAGTCTCACAGTCAAGCTCCCTTGTGCACTTGCACTCGACACCTGATTGCCAACCAGGCTGAGGGAACCTTTGAGCGCCTCCGTTACATTTTAGGAGGCAACCGCCCCAGTTAAACTACCCACCAGGCACTGTCCCTGGTCCGGATCACGGACCGAGGTTAGACATCCGAAGCGGCCAGAGTGGTATTTCAACGTTGACTCCACCCGCACTGGCGTACGGGCTTCACAGTCTCCCACCTATCCTACACAAGCCGCACCGAACACCAATACCAAGCTATAGTAAAGGTCCCGGGGTCTTTCCGTCCTGCTGCGCGTAACGAGCATCTTTACTCGTAGTGCAATTTCGCCGAGTTCGCGGTTGAGACAGCGGAGAAGTCGTTACGCCATTCGTGCAGGTCGGAACTTACCCGACAAGGAATTTCGCTACCTTAGGATGGTTATAGTTACCACCGCCGTTTACTGGGGCTTAAATTCTGAGCTTCACCCCGAAGGGTTGACCCGTCCTCTTAACCTTCCAGCACCGGGCAGGCGTCAGTCCGTATACATCGTCTTGCGACTTCGCACGGACCTGTGTTTTTAGTAAACAGTCGCTTCTCCCTGGTCTCTGCGGCCGTCCACGCTCCCACCGCGAGGGTGTTCACGCTTCGGGCCCCCCTTCTCCCGAAGTTACGGGGGCATTTTGCCGAGTTCCTTAACCACGATTCTCTCGATCGCCTTAGTATTCTCTACCTGACCACCTGAGTCGGTTTGGGGTACGGGCGGCTAGAACCTCGCGCCGAGGCTTTTCTTGGCAGCATAGGATCACCCAGTTCGCGCTTGTGCGCTCACCGTCAGCTCTCAGCCTGTGTGCCGGGCGGATTTGCCTACCCGACGGCCTACAGCCTTGGACGTGGTCTACCATCGCCACGCCGGGCTACCTTCCTGCGTCACCCCTGTTAATACGCTTACCTACTACCGGTTCGGGTCCCGCGCGCCCCTGCCCGGTGACCCCGAAGGGTCGATGGGCAGGTTTGGACGGTTAGCATCACCGGGCTCGGTATGGGCGGTTCTTCGCCGGTAGGAGAATATCAACTCCTTGTCCATCGACTACGCCTGTCGGCCTCGCCTTAGGTCCCGACTTACCCAGGGCGGATTAACCTGGCCCTGGAACCCTTGGTCATTCGGCGGACGGGTTTCTCACCCGTCTTTCGCTACTCATGCCTGCATTCTCACTCGTGTGGCCTCCACCGCTGGGTTCCCCCGCGGCTTCACCGCCCACACGACGCTCCCCTACCCACCTGCGCCTCTGGACCACGAAGGCCTGAGTTGAGCGCAGATGCCACGGCTTCGGCGGTGTACTTGAGCCCCGCTACATTGTCGGCGCGGAATCACTTGACCAGTGAGCTATTACGCACTCTTTCAAGGGTGGCTGCTTCTAAGCCAACCTCCTGGTTGTCTGTGCAACTCCACATCCTTTCCCACTTAGCACACGCTTAGGGGCCTTAGCCGGTGGTCTGGGCTGTTTCCCTCTCGACTACGGAGCTTATCCCCCGCAGTCTCACTGCCACGCTTCCACTTACCGGCATTCGGAGTTTGGCTGACGTCAGTAACCTTGTAGGGCCCATCGGCCATCCAGTAGCTCTACCTCCGGCAAGAAACACGTGACGCTGCACCTAAATGCATTTCGGGGAGAACCAGCTATCACGAAGTTTGATTGGCCTTTCACCCCTAACCACAGGTCATCCCCCAGGTTTTCAACCCTGGTGGGTTCGGTCCTCCACGCGGTCTTACCCGCGCTTCAACCTGCCCATGGCTAGATCACTTCGCTTCGGGTCTAGACCCAGCGACTATGGGCGCCCTGTTCGGACTCGCTTTCGCTACGGCTTCCCCACACGGGTTAACCTCGCCACTGAGCACTAACTCGCAGGCTCATTCTTCAAAAGGCACGCTGTCACCCCAGCCAAGGAGGCTCCAACGGATTGTAGGCACACGGTTTCAGGTACTATTTCACTCCCCTCCCGGGGTACTTTTCACCTTTCCCTCACGGTACTGGTCCGCTATCGGTCACTAGGTAGTATTTAGGCTTAGCAAGTGGTCTTGCCGGATTCACACGGGATTTCTCGGGCCCCGTGCTACTTGGGATCCCCTTCGGGAGGCCGCACCATTTCGTCTACCGGACTCGCACCGTCTGTGGTCCGCCTTTCAATGCGGTTCGACTATGACACGGCTTTCTTACTCCCCGGTGGACTGTCAGATCCACCAGAAGGGTCCCACAACCCCGAACACGCAACGCCTGACAGCTTGAACACGCGCCCGGTTTGGCCTCATCCGCTTTCGCTCGCCACTACTCACGGAATATCTCTTCCTGTCGGTACTGAGATGTTTCACTTCCCGACGTTCCCTCCACACACCCTATATATTCAGGTGCGGGTCACACGACATGACTCGTGCGGGGTTCCCCCATTCGGAAACCCTCGGATCACAGCTCGTTTGCCAGCTCCCCGAGGCTTATCGCAGGCTACCACGTCCTTCTTCGGCTCCTAGTGCCAAGGCATCCACCCTGTGCCCTTAAAAACTTCAACAAAAACAACAAAACTGCAGAGAACCAAGAACCACACCCCAAAGGGTGCGTCTTGATCTTTACAAAGATGCTCGCGTCCACTGTGCAGTTCTCAAACAACCAACGACCCCGACCCCACCAGACCCGCCTACCACCCGAACCCCCCTCCCGAAGAAGAAGGACCCGCGCAGCGGTTCGTGATCCAAGGACCGGCCCGTACCAGGCACCCCACCAACCGGTGGCCGGTGACCTGAGGACCCAACAGTGTGCTCGACAAGCCCCCCAGGTCTCACCCGTGATGTTCCACCACCACCCCGCACCAGCCCCGAAGAGGCACGTGCGAGCCGGCAGGTACTGACACCAGCAAGACCGAAGAAAGCTCTTTCGTCAATGTTCCACCCATGAGCAACCACCCACCACACGTACGGCGATGGCGTGGCACCTGAACCACCCACCCACCAGCAAACACCGGCAGGCGAGGGTTGGTAGCTCCTTAGAAAGGAGGTGATCCAGCCGCACCTTCCGGTACGGCTACCTTGTTACGACTTAGTCCCAATCGCCAGTCCCACCTTCGACCACTCCCCCCGCGAACGGTTGGGCCATGGGCTTCGGGTGTTACCGACTTTCGTGACTTGACGGGCGGTGTGTACAAGGCCCGGGAACGTATTCACCGCAGCGTTGCTGATCTGCGATTACTAGCGACTCCGACTTCATGGGGTCGAGTTGCAGACCCCAATCCGAACTGAGACCGGCTTTTTGGGATTCGCTCCACCTTACGGTATCGCAGCCCTTTGTACCGGCCATTGTAGCATGCGTGAAGCCCAAGACATAAGGGGCATGATGATTTGACGTCATCCCCACCTTCCTCCGAGTTGACCCCGGCAGTCTCCCATGAGTCCCCGGCATAACCCGCTGGCAACATGGGACGAGGGTTGCGCTCGTTGCGGGACTTAACCCAACATCTCACGACACGAGCTGACGACAACCATGCACCACCTGTGCACGAGTGTCCAAAGAGACCACCATCTCTGGTGGCTTCTCGTGCATGTCAAGCCTTGGTAAGGTTCTTCGCGTTGCATCGAATTAATCCGCATGCTCCGCCGCTTGTGCGGGCCCCCGTCAATTCCTTTGAGTTTTAGCCTTGCGGCCGTACTCCCCAGGCGGGGCACTTAATGCGTTTGCTGCGGCACGGAACTCGTGGAATGAGCCCCACACCTAGTGCCCAACGTTTACGGCATGGACTACCAGGGTATCTAATCCTGTTCGCTCCCCATGCTTTCGCTCCTCAGCGTCAGTTGCGGCCCAGAGACCTGCCTTCGCCATCGGTGTTCCTCCTGATATCTGCGCATTCCACCGCTACACCAGGAATTCCAGTCTCCCCTACCGCACTCTAGTCTGCCCGTACCCGATGCAAGCTCGAGGTTGAGCCTCGAGTTTTCACACCAGACGCGACAAACCGCCTACGAGCTCTTTACGCCCAATAATTCCGGACAACGCTTGCGCCCTACGTATTACCGCGGCTGCTGGCACGTAGTTAGCCGGCGCTTCTTCTGCAGGTACCGTCACTTGCGCTTCTTCCCTGCTGAAAGAGGTTTACAACCCGAAGGCCTTCATCCCTCACGCGGCGTCGCTGCATCAGGCTTTCGCCCATTGTGCAATATTCCCCACTGCTGCCTCCCGTAGGAGTCTGGGCCGTGTCTCAGTCCCAGTGTGGCCGGTCGCCCTCTCAGGCCGGCTACCCGTCGTCGCCTTGGTAGGCCATCACCCCACCAACAAGCTGATAGGCCGCGAGCCCATCCCTGACCGAAAAACTTTCCAACCACCCCCATGCGAGGACGGCTCATATCCGGTATTAGCCCCGGTTTCCCGGAGTTATCCCGAAGTCAAGGGCAGGTTACTCACGTGTTACTCACCCGTTCGCCACTAATCCACCCAGCAAGCTGGGCATCATCGTTCGACTTGCATGTGTTAAGCACGCCGCCAGCGTTCGTCCTGAGCCAGGATCAAACTCTCCGTAAATGAACAACGCCCACCACCAAGCACAGCCCGGCAGTGAACAATCCATACGAAGCGAACCCAACAGGGTTCACAAAACTGGCATCAACACGAAAGATGACATCATCTTCCGAAATCAACCAAAGGAATCCCAGACACAACCAACCCAACCACCCGACGGGCAACCAGGCCAGCCATGCCACAGGGACAAAAAATTTGGCATTGACTAACAAGCACACTGTTGAGTTCTCAAACAACCGACACACACC
>NZ_JBEPOQ010000027.1:0-19269 GCF_040546915.1 Cellulosimicrobium sp. 4261 | reverse complement strand
TCCGCTCCCACTGTTCGTCCGACAAGACCTGGAACCGACTCACGCCCGTGAGTCTGGCCGCCCGCCTCCACTCAGAGTTGGGAGACACGCCCTAGGCCGGTTCTTCGCTCGCGTCGGGGCGCCACACGGACGCGAGCGCGGTCCAGTACGCGTCGCCCATGAGGGAGTACGGGGTCACGTTGACCGAGCGCACCCCGTTCGTCGCGGCGAAGGAGACGCCCTCCGCCATCGTCTCCGGCTCGATGGTGCGGCCGCGCCCCGCCCAGAGGCCGACGGAGATCGTGATGCGCGACGTGTCGTATCCCGCCGCAGCGAGCGCTGCGGTGAGCGCCTCGACGCTGTCGGCCTCGTGTCCCGAGTTCTGGAAGTAGGCCCAGACGGTCAGCCGGTCGACGGCGGACAGCAGGACGCCGTAGTCGTGGCCGCTGGACGGGACGCCCTGCGCGAGGTCGTCCCAGTCCACGCGTACCTCCATGGAGAGGGCGATCGACGCGCCGTCGCCGTCCCCGACCTCGTCGAGGCCGGCCCGCATCCGCGCGAGGAGCCCGGCGAGCACGTCGGACCGCCAGGACCCCAGCTCCGGCGCGTCCTCCTGGACCGCGCCGGACTCGTCGCGCGGCCAGTCCTCCGCGCCGGTCATCTCGCGGTAGAGCGCGAGATCGTCCTCGCCGAACGTGTAGCCGTCGAGGAAGAGCTCGGTCACGGAGATGTACGCGGGCTCGTACCGCTCGCCCAGCGCGACGACGTAGGCGACCAGGCGGTCACCGACGGGCCCGGTCGCAAGAGCGCTCGCGGAGGCCTGGTAGGTCGCCGTCTCACCGCTCGTGCTCCGGCCGGCGAGGGAGGGGTCCTGCTCGAGCCACCGCGGGACGAACGCGTCCACGATCAGGCCGAACTCGCGCTGCGCGCCGTCGGAGGTCCGGGCCAGGGCGCGCGCCGCCGTCGAGAGGTGGTCGGTACCCGGCTCGGCGGCGGCCTCCGGGTAGGCGGCCCAGTCGAACGCGGTGAACTCCACCCGTCCGGCGTTGAGCTCCACGGCGTTCGCCCCGGCGGAGTCGAGGTGCTGGTCGACCGCTCCCCAGTCGGTGCCCGGGTCGGTCACCACACCGAAGTCGATGCTGACGGACCGTACGTCGTCGGGCGGGGGCGTGGACCGCATGGGCGGCAGGGACTCCTTCCACGGGCTTGCGAGGAGCACCGCCGCGACGACGACGGCGACGAGGGGCACGACGATCAGCGCGACCCAGGGTCGTCGACCGCGCCGAGCCCGCGCACCGACACCGTGCCGGTCCTCTCGAGCTTGTCCCATCGTCCCTCCGCGTCCGTCGTCTCCCGGCGTGCCGCCTCCAGCATGACCAGTGTCATGAGCGAGGAGTAGACGGGCCACAGCGGGACCGTCCACAGATATCGAAGATCGCCGGGTGCGTGGTCGAGCACGACCGCGAGGAGCAGCAGCCCCAGGGACAGGGGCAGCCCGAGGAACAGCGCCCACTCCCACCACGACGGAGGCAGCCAGCCCGTGCCCTCGACGGCGACGAGGACGGAGAGGGCGAGGAACGCGAGCACCTGGAGGAACGGTCCCGCCACCTGCGACACGGTGTTGTAGAGCAGGTACGCCCCGAAGCGCCCGTACCGGAGGTTGCCGATCATCCGCCGGTGCAGCGCCGACACCTGGAGCAGGCCGCGCGCCCACCGCACCCGCTGTCGCCAGAGGCCGCGGACCGTCGAGGGCGACTCGGCGTAGACCACGGCGTCCGGCGCGAACGTCACCCCGTAGCCGGCGGCGTGCACCCGCCAGGTGAGCTCGAGGTCCTCTGCCAGGGTGTCCGTCCGGAGGGGCCCCGTGCGTTCGAGCACCTCGCGCCGGAACGCGCCCACGTTCCCCGACACGACGGGGAGGCAGCCGAGCACGTCGAGCGCGCGGCGCATGAGCCCGGTGCCGACGTGGCTGACGAGGGCGAGGAACCGCGTCAGCACCCGATCGAGGTTCACCGGGCGGTCGTTCCCGCACACCGCGCCGACGCGGGCGTCGCGGAACCCGCGCAGCAGCCGGGTGATCGTGTCGGGCCGGAAGACGCCGTCGGCGTCGACCAGGAGGACGACCTCGCCCCGCGCGAGGGCGATGCCACGGTTGAGGGCGGCGCCCTTGCCGGCGTTCTCCTGCCGCACCGCGTGCACGCGCGCGTGCCGCTCGGACAGCCTGAGCATCCTGTCGAAGGTGTCGTCGCGGGACCCGTCGTCGACGCACAGGATCTCGAAGCGCGGGTAGTCGCTGCGCAGGAGCGACCGCACGCAGTTGTCGATGACGACCGCCTCGTCGAAGGCGGGGACCACGACGGAGACCAGAGGAGGCTCCGCCCAGGACGGGCCGAGCCCGGCGGGGCCGGGTGCCGCGCGTCGGTGGCGGTGCTCGAAGGCGAGCGCGAACGGCACGAGGGCGAGGCGGACGAGCCCCACGACGAGGAGCGTCGATCCGACCACGAGCGCGAGCGCGGTGAGGACTCCGGTCAGGGCGGCCGGCATGCCTTCAGACCGGCCACTCGCGGAGCACGGCGTCGAGCAGCTCCGGTGCGGACTCGGACACCGCCCCGAAGCGCGCGTTGACCTCCAGGACGACCGGTGTCCCGTCCGCGAGCCGCCGGACGTCCATGTCGAGAGGACCGACGAGCCCGAGCGCCAGGGTCGTGGCCCGTGCCACGGCGGCGACGTCCGCGGCCGCGCTCTCCTCGAGGCGCGTCACCGTCGTGGCGTTGCCGACGCGTCCCTCCTTGCGGCCGGTCTTCTCCAGGACGACGACCTGCGTCTCCCCGGTCGACGGCGACCGGAACACCTGCGGGCAGTACTCCCGCCCCGGCGCGAACCCCTGGACGATCCACGACGCGTCGAGAGCGGCCCATGCCGGGTCGTCCGCGGTCTCCACGACGTGGACGCCACGCCCGCCCCGCGCGACACGCGGCTTGACGACGACCGGACCCGCCGCCCAGTCGAGCGCGTCCGCCGCGGAGGGCAGGGCGTCGGCCCCGGCGTGCGGCGGGACGCCGACGCCCTGGCGGTCGAGCGCGAGCATCGTGAGGAGCTTGTCGCCGGCGACGGCCGTCGGGCCGGGCGGCGACACCACGACGTCGCGGGTCAGGCCCGCGGCACCGGCGAGGACGGCGAGGTGCGCCAGCTCCTCGGAGACGGACGGGACGACGAGGACGTCTCCGTACCGGCGCACGAGCGCCAGGGTCGCGCCGTCGTAGGCGGGGTCTCCCGCCGCCGGGACGGCCTCCACGGTCGCGAACCCCGGGACGGCACGTGGCGCCAGGTCCACCCCGACGGCGTGCACCTCCGGTCGTCGCGCGAGCTGAGCCCCGAGCGCCCGCCCGGCCGGCCCTGCGGCCCCGGTGACGATGATCGTGCGCGTGTCCCCCATCGTCCGAATGTACGGCGGCCTCCTGGGGTCCGCAGGGCCGGGGGCACCGGGTACGCGGGAGCGAGGGCGGTGTGCCCGCTACGATGAGGCCACAACTCCATGCTTGACCGGCGGTGCCGTCCTTCGGGCGCGGTGCCGGCCGGGCCGCCAGAACCGCGACGGGAGAGTCCGTCGCCCCGGTCCCCGGACCGCGGCGACGGCGCCGAAGGAGCAAGTCCTCCCCGGGAATCTCTCAGGCCCACGTACCGTCGAGGCGAGGCAACTCTGGAAAGCGGCCGTGCTGGGGCGCCCTCGAGGCGTCGCGCGCGGCCCACCGACGGTGCAAGTCGGCGCGCCCCGGCCCTCGTGGCACGGCGGACCGGCAAAACTCTCAGGTCGACGCGTGCGTCCGATGACAGAGCGGGGAGGGACCCGCCGTCGTCCCCTCCCCCGGAGGTCCCCGTGACCCAGCCGTCCCTCGACCGCACCTCCCCGCTCGACGCCGCCTCCGGCGCGTTCGCGCCGCGCCACCTCGGCCCGCGCGGCCGCGAGGTGCAGGTCATGCTCGACCAGCTCGGCCACGCCTCGCTCGACGCGCTGGTCGACGCCGCCGTGCCCGCGGCGATCCGCACCGAGCGCCCGCTCGACCTGCCTGCGGCGCGCACCGAGACGGAGGTGCTCGACCACCTGCGCGCGCTCGCCGCGAAGAACGTCGTGAAGACGCAGATGATCGGGCTCGGCTACTACGGCACCGTCACTCCCCCGGTGATCCGTCGCAACGTCCTCGAGTCCCCCGCCTGGTACACGGCGTACACGCCGTACCAGCCCGAGATCTCGCAGGGCCGCCTGGAGGCGCTGCTCAACTTCCAGCAGGTCGTCGAGGACCTGACGGGTCTCGACGTCGCGAACGCGTCGCTGCTCGACGAGGCGACCGCGGTCGCGGAGGCCGTCGCCCTCATGTGGCGGGCGTCGCGCGCGAAGGGCGGCTACGTGGTGCTCGACGCCGACCTCTTCCCGCAGACGCTCGCCGTCACCCAGGGCCGGGCCCGGGCGGTCGGCCTGCCCGTCGTCGTCGCGGACCTGTCGGACGGCCTTGCGGCCGGGCTCGCCGCCGCTCGCGCGGCGGGCGCGTTCCCGACCGGGGTGGACGACGACGCGCACCTCGTGGGCGTCGTGGTCCAGCAGTCGGGCGCGTCGGGCCGCGTCGTGGACTGGCGGCCCGTGGTCACGGAGGCCAAGGACGCGGGCGCGCTCGTCACCGTGGCGAGCGACCTGCTCGCGCTGACGCTGCTCGTCTCCCCCGGCGAGCTCGGCGCCGACGTGGCGGTGGGCTCGGCCCAGCGGTTCGGCGTCCCGCTGTTCTACGGGGGCCCGCACGCGGCGTTCATGGCCGTGCGCAAGGGTCTGGAGCGCTCGCTCCCCGGTCGTCTCGTGGGCGTCTCGATCGACGCCGACGGCGACACCGCCTACCGCCTCGCGCTCCAGACGCGCGAGCAGCACATCCGGCGCGAGAAGGCGACGAGCAACATCTGCACGGCGCAGGCCCTCCTCGCGATCGTCGCCTCGATGTACGCGGTCTACCACGGGCCCGACGGCCTCCGCGCCATCGCCGAGCGCACGCACGCGCACGCCGTCACCCTCGCGGAGCGCCTCCGGGCCGCGGGCGTCGCCGTCGAGCACGACACCTTCTTCGACACCGTCCGCGCCGTCGTCCCGGGCCGCGCCACCGCCGTCGTCGAGACCGCCGCCACCGCCGGCATCAACCTGTACAACCCTGACGCAGATCATGTACAGATCGCCTGCGACGAGACCACCACCTCCGCGACCGTCGCCACCGTGCTGCGGTCGTTCGGCGTGGACGCCGCTGGAGGCCCGAGCGCCGAGGGCGCCTCCGTGGCCGGGTCCGGCCACGACCTCCCGACCTGGGCGACCCGGACGACGGCGTACCTCCAGCACCCGATCTTCCGCCTGCACCGCTCCGAGACGTCGATGCTGCGCTACCTGCGCCGTCTGGCGGACAAGGACCTCGCGCTGGACCGCACGATGATCCCGCTGGGCTCGTGCACGATGAAGCTCAACGCGACGGCGGAGATGGAGGCCATCTCCTGGCCGGGGTTCGCGGACCTGCACCCGTTCGTGCCGGCCGACCAGGCGCGCGGCTACGAGGAGCTGATCGGCGGCCTCGAGTCGGCGCTGGCGGAGATCACGGGTTACGCGGCCGTCTCGGTGCAGCCGAACGCGGGGTCGCAGGGCGAGCTCGCGGGCCTGCTGGCTATCCGCGAGTACCACGTGTCGCGCGGCGACGTGGAGCGTGACGTGTGCCTGATCCCCGCGTCGGCGCACGGGACGAACGCGGCGTCGGCGGCGCTGGCGGGGCTGAGGGTCGAGGTCGTGCGCACCGCGGAGAGCGGCGAGGTGGACCTGGCCGACCTGCGCGCGAAGCTGGCCGACCACGGCCCGCGGGTCGCGGCGATCATGATCACGTACCCGTCGACGCACGGCGTCTTCGAGGAGCACGTCCGCGAGGTCTGCGACCTCGTACACGAGGCGGGTGGTCAGGTGTACATCGACGGGGCGAACCTCAACGCGCTCGTCGGGCTCGCGCGCCCGGGGGAGTTCGGGGGCGACGTCTCGCACCTGAACCTGCACAAGACGTTCTGCATCCCGCACGGCGGAGGAGGGCCGGGAGTCGGCCCCGTCGCGGTCGCCGCGCACCTCGTGCCGTTCCTCCCGGGCGACCCGCTGGCTCCCGGTCAGGACCCCGCCACCGGCACCCCGGTCTCGGCGACGCGGTACGGGTCGGCCGGGATCCTGCCGATCTCGTACGCGTACGTCGCGCTCATGGGCCCGGACGGGCTGACGGAGGCGACGAAGACGGCCGTGCTCACGGCGAACTACGTCGCGAGCCGGCTCGCCGACCACTACCCGGTGCTCTACACCGGCCCGAACGGCCTCGTCGCGCACGAGTGCATCCTCGACCTGCGCCCGATCACCGCGCAGACGGGCGTGACGGCGGAGGACGTGGCGAAGCGGCTCATGGACTACGGGTTCCACGCCCCGACGCTCTCGTTCCCCGTGGCGGGCACGCTCATGGTGGAGCCGACGGAGAGCGAGGACCTCGCGGAGCTCGACCGGTTCGTCGACGCGCTCGTCGCGATCCGCGGCGAGATCGACGCCGTCGCCTCCGGCCGCTGGAGCGTCGAGGAGTCGCCGCTGCGCGGCGCCCCGCACACCGCGGCGGCGCTCGTGGCGGAGGACTGGGACAAGCCGTACTCGCGCGAGCTCGCGGCGTACCCGGTCGCGAGCCTGCGCGCCGGGAAGTACTGGCCGCCGGTGCGCCGCATCGACGGTGCGCGGGGCGACCGCAACCTGGTGTGCTCGTGCCCGCCCCTGGAGTCCTACGTGACGGGAGACCTCGCATGACCGAGCAGCAGACCGGGACGACCGAGAGCGCGGAGCGTCGCAGCCCGCTGCACGACGAGCACGTCGCGCTCGGCGCGAACCTCACGAGCTTCGGCGGGTGGCTGATGCCGCTGCGGTACACGTCCGACCTCGCGGAGCACCGCGCCGTCCGCGAGGCGGCCGGCCTGTTCGACCTCTCCCACATGGGCGAGATCGAGGTCGCGGGACCGCAGGCCGCGGCCGCGCTGGACCACGCGCTCGTCGGGAACCTCTCGGCGGTGGCGCCCGGCCGGGCGCGCTACACGATGATCTGCCAGGAGGACGGCGCGGTCCTCGACGACCTCGTCGTGTACCGCCTCGCGGACGAGCGGTTCCTCGTGGTCGCGAACGCGGGCAACGCGGACCTCGTCGCGCGCGAGCTCGTCGCGCGGGCCGCGGGCTTCGACGCGAACGTCACCGACCAGGGGTCGGCCACGGCGCTCGTCGCGGTCCAGGGGCCGCGCGCGGAGGAGATCGTCGCGGGCCTCACGGACCCGGCCGACCCGGTCGCCGCCGGGACCGTGCGCGACCTCCGGTACTACGCGGCGGCACCGCTCGTGCTGCGCACCGACGACGGCGCGGTGGACGCCCTCGTGGCCCGCACCGGGTACACGGGGGAGGACGGCTTCGAGCTGTTCGTGCCCGCGGACCGCGCCGCCGACCTGTGGCGCACCGTGCTCGCCGCGGGCGGGCCGCTCGGCCTCGTCCCGGCGGGCCTCTCCGCGCGCGACTCGCTGCGCCTGGAGGCGGGGATGCCGCTGTACGGGCACGAGCTCGACACCACGACCACGCCGTACGAGGCGGGGCTCGGGCGCGTCGTGAGGCTCGACAAGGTCGACGCCGACGGCGCCCCGCTCGAGTTCGTCGGCCGGGCCGCGCTCGCCGCGCGCCGGGAGTCCCCGCCCGCGCGCGTGCTCGTCGGGCTCGAGGGGCTGGGGCGACGGCCCGCGCGGGCGGGCTACGCCGTCGTGCTGCCGGGCGACGGCGTCGACGCCGGGGGAGCGGTGGGGGAGTCCGCACGCCGCGTGGGCACGGTGACGTCCGGTGCCCCGTCGCCGACGCTCGGCCACCCGATCGCCCTGGCGTACGTCACGCCCGAGCTGTCGGCGGAGGGCACCGAGCTCGCCGTCGACGTGCGCGGACGGGCCGAGCCCGTGGTCGTCGTGCCGCTCCCGTTCTACCGTCGTCCCCAGCAGTCCTGACCGACCCGTCGTCCCGAAGGAGAACCCCATGACCGAGGCCCAGTTCCCGGCGCACCTGCAGTACACGGCCGAGCACGAGTGGATCGACGGCTCGACCCCCGCCGTCGTCGGGATCACCGCGACGGCTGCCGAGGCGCTCGGCGACATCGTCTACCTGGAGCTGCCCGAGGTGGGCGCCGAGGTGACGGCCGGGAGCGTCATCGGCGAGGTCGAGTCGACCAAGTCCGTGTCGGAGCTCTTCTCGCCCGTCACGGGCACGATCGTCGAGGTGAACCAGGCGGCGGTCGACGACCCGGCCGTCGTGAACTCGGACCCGTACACCGACGGCTGGCTGTTCAAGGTCGACGTCGTCGACACGGGCGACCTGCTCACCGCCGACCAGTACGCGGCGCACGTCGGCAGCTGACGACCCGGCCGGGGCGGCGCGGACCGCCCCGGCACAGGGTCGGCGGAACGGCCGGCGGAACGGTCAGCGGAACGTCGTCGCGTAGTACGTCTGCTGGTCGACGGTCTCGACCTCGACGTCCTGCGTCCGCTCGAGGTGGCGGCGCAGGTTGTCCGCGAACCGCAGCGAGTCGTCGTTGAACCGCGACACGTCGTAGGCGCACACCACGCGGTTCTCCGCGAGGTGCGCGACGAGCGCGTCGATCATGTCCATGAACGTCCGGCTCGCCCGACGGCCCGGGTGGGCGAGCGTGAAGCCGATGTACCAGACGGCGCCGCGCGCGGCGTGCTCGGGGTAGCGCGCCGCGAAGAACTCCGGGCTCACCCACGGGACCGCCGCGAGGTCGGTCGCGAGCGTCGTCAGCCCGACGGCCGCGCCGTCGTCGTCGTGCGCGAGGAGCTTGAGCACCCGCGGGTCGCTCATCTCCTCGTCGAACTCCTCGCGGTGCAGCACGTGCCGGGCCGCCGCGCGCGTGCGCAGCGGCTCGAACGCCTCGAGGTAGAGCTCCCAGAACCGGTCGGCGAGCTCGCCGCCCACGGTCTGCTCGAACGTCACCGCGGCGCGCCCCGCGCCGGCGCGCGTCGGCGCCGTCACCGGGTCTCCCCGTCCCAGCCCTCGCGGCGGTACGCGGCGACGACGACGGAGCACACGGGCAGCGACTCGCAGCGCACCCCGGCGACCCGGCGACCGGCCGGGTGGAACCGGTTGCCGCGGGTCGCGGCCAGGTCCTCGAGGCTGAGCGTGAGGTCCAGCTCGAGCTGCTCGTGCGACGGCGCCTCGTGCTCCACGAAGAGACCGGCACCGCTGTCGTCGTCGCGCAGCGACCACGCCACGCCGGCCCACGCCTCGTGGCCGGGCATCACGGCGTGCGCCTCGGCGTACACGCAGTAGAGGAGGTCGCCGTGCCCGCCGTACCCCTCCTCGAGACGGTCCACCTCGACCACGCGGGACCCGGGCGGCACGACGGAGCTCAGCCGGACGAGGTTGAAGTCGCCGACGCCGGCGTCCGTGAGCGCCGCGTCGAACGCGGAGAGCTCGGTCCTCCCCGTGCCCGTCCCGTGGCTCACGTAGATGATGGGTCCCGCGGTCATGTGATCTCCGTCCCTGAGGCTCTTGCCCCGTCGTCGTGCGCCGTGCCCCAGCGGCCCGCGGCCGTGTCCAGGAGGTCGAGCACGGGTTCCAGCAGCTTCTCGGGGGCGGTGCTCCCCTTGCGCAGGTAGACGGTATCTCCCAGCCGGAGGTCCGCACGCTGGTGCGCGTCGAGGCGCGCCCCGCTGTAGATGACGAGCGGGACCCGGCTCAGGCGGCCGTCCTGGCGGAGCGCGTCGACGACCTCGCGCCCCGCGCCGTCGGGCAGCGTGAGGTCGAGCACGACGAGCGCCGGGTCGTCGCCGCCCGCGAGCACCTCCAGCGCCTCGTGGACGCTGCGCGCCAGCGTGACGACGAGGCCCGCCCCCTGCAGGACGGTGCGCACGACCTCCCCGACCTCCGGGTCGTCCTCGACGACGAGCACGTGCTCGTGGTGCGGGCGCAGGCTGACGGCCTCCCGGACGGTGCGCTCGAGCTCCGCGGGCGCGACCGGCTTCACGAGCCAGCGGTCGGCGAGGGACGCCGTCGCCACGGCCTTCGAGGGCTGCGAGCCCGAGACGATGACGACGGGCACGTTCGCCGTCGCGGCGCTCCGGCGCACCCGGTCGAGGACGTCCTGCCCGTCGCGTCCCGGCATCGCGAGGTCGAGCACGACGGCGGCGGGCCGGGCGGCCTCGATGGCCGCGAAGGCGAGCGTGCCGTCGGTCACCCCCACGACGTCGTACCCGCGCGACTCCAGGACCGAGCGCAGCACGTCGACGACGTACGCGTCGTCGTCGACCACCACGACGCGGGGGCGCGGGGCGCCGGGCGCCGTCGCGGGCACCTCGTCGGCCGTGCCGAGGACCGGCTCGGGCCGGGGGAGCGTCGCGCGGAAGGTCGCGCCCGTGCCCTCGCCGCGGCTCTCGGCCCAGATGCGGCCCCCGTGGCGCTCCACGATGCTCTGCGAGATCGCGAGCCCGAGCCCGCTGCCCCCGCGCTCGCGCGAGTCGGACGCGTCGACCTGCTCGAAGCGCCGGAACACCGTCTCGAGCTTGTCCGGGGGGATGCCGCGTCCCTCGTCCTCGACGCGGAGCTCGACCATGTCCCCGGCGGAGCGCGCGGACACGCGGACCGTCCCACCCGGCGGGGAGAACTTCACGGCGTTGCTCAGCAGGTTGGTCAGCATCTGCACGACGCGTTCCCCGTCGACGGCGACGACCTCGTCGGTGTGCTCCTGCACGATCTCGACGCCGGCGTCGCGCGCGAGCAGCCCGACAGGCTCCGCGGCCGTCGAGACGAGGTCGGCCACGCGGTGCTCGGCCCGCTCGAGCGGCGTCGTGCCCGAGTCCATGCGCTCGATGTCGAGGATGTCGTCCACGATCCGGTTGAGGCGGTCGCTGCTCGACCGCGCGACGTGCACCATGCGCGCCGAGCGCTCGGGGAGCGTGCCCAGGGCGCCGCTGTCGAGCAGGCCGAGCGCGCCGCGGATCGCGGTGAGCGGCGTGCGCAGCTCGTGGCTCACGACGGACACGAACTCGTCCTTGAGCCGCTCGACCTCCCGCCGGTCCGTGATGTCGCGGAACACGACGACGGCGCCCAGCGTGCGGCCGTCGTCCTTGAGCGGGCTCGCCGTGACCTCGACGGCCACCTCGGAGCCGTCCTCGCGGAGGTAGACGTCCTGCTCGGCGACCGCCGTGATGCCGTCGCGCACGGCCTCCCGGATGTAGCAGGAGTCCGGGGGATAGGGGTTGCCGTCCGCGTCCGGCGCGTGGAAGAGCGCGTGCGCGTCCCGGCCGATGAGCGAGTCCTGGCTCGCGCCGAGCGTGCGGGACGCCGCCGCGTTGACGAAGGTCACGCGGCCGTCGGGGTCGACGCCGTAGATGCCGTCCGCCACGGACTCGAGCGTCCGGGCGCGCTCCCCGGCGAGCGCACGGAGCTGGGACGTGCGCTCCTCGACCCGCCGCTCGAGGCCGTGCAGCAGCGACTCGTTGTCGGCGACGACGAGGATCTGCCGCGCGACGACCGCGAGCAGCACGACGACCCACAGCGCGTTCGGCGCCCACGTGAAGCCCGTCGAGGACTGCACGACCCGGATCAGGGCGGCCGCGAGGAACAGGCAGAACGTCACGGTCGTGCCGAGGATCGCGGACCCCTGCGCGCGCTCGTCGGCCACCGGGCTGCCGCTCGCCGCCCGGTGCCGCGCCGCGAGCGCGATCATGAGGTACCCGCCGACCCAGCCGACGTCGATCGGGCTGCCGAACGTGAACGTGCCGTCGGCGGAGAGCAGGGCGAACGCGACGTCGGCCACGGCGTAGAGCACGAACCCGCTGCCCACGAGCACGAGGGGCACCCGCTCGGAGGCGGTCGAACGGGTCATCACGAGGACGGCGAAGGTCGCGAGCAGCGCGTCCACCACCGGGAGCGTGTACGCCGTGACGGCCGTCGTGCCGGTCGGCGCGGCCTCGGCGGAGCGGAGCGTCACCGCGTAGAGCGCGATGTACAGCACCGAGCCGCCGACGACGACGCTGTCGAGCAGCATCCGCCCGATCTCCTTGCCGCGCGGGCGCACGGTGGGGAAGAACGCGAGCCCGACGATGCCGAGGAGCAGCGCGGCGATGTAGGCGTAGTCGCCCGTCGAGGGGTTGTCGACCAGGCCCGCCCAGACGTTCCCGACGAGACCGACCACGCCGCCGAGCGCGAGCAGGCTCCACGCCCGACGCCGTCGGCCCGTCGAGCGTGCCGCGCGCCACCCGCAGCTCGCTGCGGCGATCGCCCCGGCGCTCATGATCGAGGTCTGCGAGACCGTGCGTCGCGTCTCGGCGTCGAGCGGGCTCGCGAGGACGAGGACGAGGAGCACGAGGAGGACGCCGACCACCCAGCACCAGAGGACGAAGGGGTCGTGCGTCCGCTCCGTCGGTCCCCGCTGCCCCACCATGCGTCGAGCGTAGGTGACCGCCCGTCGGTGCGCGCTGCCGGGCGCGGGCTTCTCGGCTAGCGTCGGGACGATGGACGCGGAAGGGCAGAAGAGGCGGCGCGTGGTCGTCATCGACGACGACCCGTCGATCCGCGAGGTCGTCGAGCTCGCGCTCGACGTGGTGGGCGGCTACGAGGTCCACGTCGCGGCCGACGGCGACGAGGGCGCGGCGCTCGCGGAGCGGGTGCGGCCCGACGCGATCGTCCTCGACGTGATGATGCCCGTCGTGGACGGGCCCACCGTGCTCGCGCGCCTGCGGACCCGCCCCGCGCTGCGGGACGTGCCGGTCGTCTTCCTCACCGCCAAGGTCGGCGCCGGGGAGATCTCGCGGCTCGACGGCCTGGGCGCGGCCGGCGTCATCACGAAGCCGTTCGACGCCCTCGACCTCGCGGCCCGGCTCGGCTCCCTCCTCGGGTGGACGCCGTGACGGCCGGACCCGACGGTCGCGCCGAGGACCGGCTCGACGCCGCGCTCGTCGTGCTGCGGGGGCGGGCGCGGGCCCGGAACGCGGCCCGGGTCGACGAGGTGGCCCGCCTCCTGGGCCACGGACCGGACGGGACGGGCGCTCCCACGCCCGAGGCCGTCCTCGAGGCCGCGGCGCTGTGCCACGCCGTCGCCGGGTCGGCCGGGACGTTCGGTGACGACGACACCACCGCGGCGGCGCGCGCGCTGGAGACGGCGCTCCGCGCGGGCGACCTCGCCGCGGTCCCGGCACGACTCCGGAGCCTGCACGCGCTGACCGACGGCGCCCGGGACGGCTCGGACCCGGAGTCTTGAGCAAATCTTGAGGTTCTCCTGCGGCGGACGTGGGATTCCCCCGAGGACCGACCACCAGTGTGGTGGGTGCCGAGGGGACCGTCCCCCGGACTGGCAGGGGGTACACCCATGATCGACACCGTGACGTCGCCCGACCGCCCGACCCGAGGCGAGACCCGCGCACCCCGCGTCCCGACGCCGACCTACCTCACGTCGGGCCCGCAGGCGAGCATCGACGCCGCCATGGCAGCGCTGAGCGACACCGTCGAGCGCACGCTGCAGGAGGACCTCGCCCAGGGAATGCTCCCGACGGTCGAGCAGATGAGCGTGAGCGTCGTGACCCGTTCGACGGGTTCCCTCGAGGACTACACGGCGGTCGCGCTGCTGCTGCTCTCGTACCAGCACCTCGTCTGACCTGCACCGACGCCGCTCCGGCGGCACCTTCGTCCCGGGCTGGACGAACGTCCTGAAACTCGTCGCGAGAAGTCGCGTCATGAAACGACTCCTGTCCCATCCCTTCATGTAGCACCAACCGGAACTCGCCACGTGGGGATGACGTGACCGGAGAGCATCTGGAGGAGAACATGAGCACCATCGAGCTGGTCCGCCCCATGGCGGCCCCGTCGGAGCGGATCGCCACACCGATCGCTCCGCTGACCCGCCGGGAGCGGGTCGTCCTGTCGAACCTGTCTGAGGACGTCACGCTCGAGCAGATCGCCACCAAGCTCTTCGTCACGCGCAACACGGTCAAGTCGCAGGTCCGCAGCCTCTACCGCAAGCTCGGCGTCTCGACCCGTGCCGAGGCCGTGGCCTGGGCGCGGGCGGCCGGCCTGCGCTGACGAGCGGCTCCGCAGCCGTCGCAGGCCGCGGTCGCGGTCGTGTCACCCGCGCGTCACGACGCCGTGCGACACTCCGCGTATGACTCTGCGCAGACTGGTGGTGGCCGCGGCGATCGTCGACGATCTCGTCGCCCCGCGGCTCCTGCTCAGCGCGCGCCGGTCCCGTCCGTCGCACCTCGCGGGCCGCTGGGAGTTCCCCGGGGGCAAGGTCGACCCCGGTGAGACCCCGACCGAGGCGCTGCACCGCGAGCTCCGCGAGGAGCTCGGCGTGGCCGTGGAGCTCGGCGACGAGATCGTGGGTCCCGACCACGGGTCCTGGATCATCACCGACCGCCACGTGATGCGCCTGTGGTTCGCGCGGGTCACCGCGGGCGAGCCCCAGCCGCTCGTCGAGCACGACGAGCTGACGTGGCTCGACGCCGGGAGCTGGCTCGACGTGCCGTGGCTCGACGCCGACGTGCGCATCGTCGAGGAGCTCGCGCGCCAGGTGGCCCCCGAGGCGGTCTGACCGCCAGCCGCTCGGGGCGAGCGCGGTCGCCCGCGCGACGACCGCCCCCGGCAGCCCCGGCCGTCGACGGTCACTCCGCCGCCCCTCCCGCACCCCGCCACGCCTTCCGCGCGCGCCCTGCGTCGTGCCTGGCTACGGTCGCGACGTGAGCCGATTCACCGCTCGGGCGCGCCGCGCGCTGCGCGACCTCGGGGACCGCCTGCCGCCCGGGGTCGCCGTCGTGCTCGGCGGCGCCGCCACCGTGCTGGGCGCCGCCGTCGTGCTGCGGCCGTTCGCGTCGCTCGCCGTCCTCGTCGTCGCGGTCGTCGCCGCGCTCGCCGTCCTCGGCGTCGCCGAGCTCGTCGGCGAGCTCGCCGGCGAGGGCGGTGCGCCCCCGGACGCGCGCGGCGCCCGCGCCCTGCGCGTCGTGCGCGGGGTGCTGTTCCTCGCGCTCGCGGTCGCGGTGCTCGTGTGGCCCGCGCCGACGATCGCGGTCGTCGCGGTGCTCGTGGGCGTCGGCCTGGTCGTCGCCGGGCTCCTCGACGTGGTCGACGGCGTCCGGTCGTCGGGCACGGACCGCTGGGTCCGCGTGGCGGTGGGTGCGGCGTCCGTGCTGCTCGGCGGGCTCGCGCTCGTCTGGCCGGACGTGACCGTGCTCGTCGTCGCCGTGGTGCTGGGAGTGCGCCTCGTGCTGCTCGGCGTGCGGCTGCTCGTCGACGGGGTGCGCCGTGCGCGGGCCGCACGTCGTGCGCCCGACCCCGCCGCCGCGTCGTCGGGCCGGTCCCGGTCGGGGCGCCGCGGGCCGGCCGCGCTCGTCGGCGCGGTGCTCGCGTTCGTCGCGGCCGCGGGGCTCACGGGCGTGAGCGTCGCGGTGCAGCGGGCCGCGCCGCACGCCGACGCGTTCTACGACGAGCCCGACGCGGTGCCCGACGAGGCCGGCAGGCTGCTGCGGGCCGAGCCGTTCACGCGGCAGATCCCGGACGGCGCGACCGCCTGGCGCATCCTCTACACGACGACGCTCGACGAGGGGGAGCCCACCGTCGCGAGCGGCCTCGTCGTCGTGCCCGACGGCGTCGGCGCGGACGGCGGGGCGCCGCCGCCCGTCGTCGCGTGGGCGCACGGGACCACCGGCTTCGCGCGCGGGTGCGCGCCGTCGGTGCTCGACGAGCCGTTCGAGTCCGGCGCGTTCTTCCTGCTCGACGACGTGCTCGCGCGCGGGTGGGCTCTCGTCGCCACCGACTACGCCGGGCTCGGGACGGCAGGGCCGCACCCGTACCTCGTCGGCCAGGGCGAGGCGCGCTCCGTGCTCGACGCCGTGCGCGCGGCCCGCGCGCTCGACGACGCGACGCTGGGCGAGCAGACCGTCGTCTGGGGTCACTCCCAGGGCGGGCACGCCGCCCTGTGGACGGGCGCCGTCGCGCCCGCGTACGCGCCCGACGTGCCGCTCGCCGGCGTCGCCGCGCTCGCCCCGGCGAGCGACCTCGTCGGGATGGTGTCGCACCTGGAGAACGTGGCCGGGGGGAGCGTCTTCGCGTCGTACGTCGTCGCGGCGTACGACGCGGCCTACCCGGACGCCGACGCGTTCGCCGCCGTGCGCCCGGGGGCACGCCTCGTCGTGCACGAGATGGCGTCCCGCTGCCTGTCCGAGCCGGGCGCGCTCGTCTCCGTCGCCGAGGCGCTGTCCATGGACCAGCCGCTGTGGACGACGGACCCGACGGACGGCGCGCTCGGGGAGCGGCTCGCCGAGAACGTCCCGACGGGTGCGGTCGAGGCGCCGCTGCTCGTCGCGCAGGGGGCGTCGGACCCGCTGGTCCTCCCGAGCACGCAGGACGCGTACGTGGGGGAGCGCTGCGCGGCCGGGCAGCCGGTGGACTACCGCACGTACGAGGGGCGGGACCACGTCGGCCTCGTCCAGGCGGACTCGCCGCTCGCCCCCGACCTCGTGCGGTGGACCGAGGCACGGCTCGCGGGAGAGCCGCCGACGCCGACCTGCGCCACCGGCTGACGCGACGCGGCAGCGCCCCGGCGTCGCGCGATCCGCTCGGGGCGGACGGCGGCGCGTCAGGCGTGCTCGGCGTCCTCGGGCGAGGTGTCGGTCGGGTGCGTGCGTCCCGGGGTGCCCGGGTCCTGGTGCGGGCCCGTGTGCGTGTCCGTGTGCCTGTCCGAGGCCGTCGCGTCGGGGGCCGGGTCCGCACGGGCCGCGCCCGCGCGCGCCCGGAGCAGGCTCGCGACGTCGGCGAGCGTGCTGCCCACGGCCCGCGGAGCGCGGTCGGGCCGCAGGTAGCGCTCGTCGTCGTCCGGGGTGACCGCTGCCGGGCGAGGTGGCGCGGTCGGCTCGACCCCCGGCGAGGCGCCGGGCACGGCTCCCGGCTCCGGGAGGCCCTGCACCACGCGACCGCCGCCGGCCCGCCAGGCCAGCGTCGCGTCGACGAGGCGCCGGTACACGCCCGCGTCGAGCGGGTCGCGCAGCCACGCGTCGGCCGCCTCGGCGACGTGCCGCGCGAGGCGCCCGTCCTGGTCCGTCACGTCGTCTCCCGGTGGGTGGTCTGCCGTCGTCCGGTCCCATCCTCGCGTGCCGCGACCGCACCTGCTTGCGAGCGCGCGGTCGCGGCGCGACGGTGGCCTGCGGAGGTGGTCACCGTGGCCGACACGTTCCCCCGGATCGCTCAGGTCGTGCTCGACACGACCGACGCCCGCGCGCTCGCGGAGTTCTACCGCGGCCTGTTCGGGCTCGAGTACCGCGCCGGCGACGAGCCGCCCGCCGCGGGCGAGCCCGACCCCGACGGCGCGGACTGGCTCGTGCTGCGCGCCGCCCCGGGCGGGGTCCAGCTCGCGTTCCAGCAGGTCGGGGCGCTCCTGCCCTCGACGTGGCCCGACGACGGCGTGCCGCAGCAGCTCCACCTCGACTGCACCGTGCCCGACGTCGCGGAGCTCGACCGGCAGCACGACCGCGCCCTCGCGCTCGGGGCGCGTCTGCTGCTCGACCGGTCCGACGACCCGGACGAACCGCTGCGCGTCTACGCCGACCCGTCCGGCCACCCGTTCTGCCTCTTCGTGGGCTGACGCGCGCGCTCGCCACCCGTCGCCGGGCGCGGGATCATGCCTGCATGACCGCGACCCCGCTGACCACGGCCGAGCTCACCGACGTCTACACCGACCTTCACCGGCACCCCGAGCTCGCGTTCGCCGAGCACCGGACCGCCGGGATCGTCGCCGAGCGGCTGCGCGGCTGGGGCTACGACGTGCACGAGGGCCTCGGCGGGACCGGCGTCGCGGGCGTCCTCGCGAACGGCGACGGGCCGCGCGTCCTGCTGCGCGCCGACATGGACGGGCTCCCCGTCACCGAGCGCACCGGCCTGCCCTACGCCTCCACGGACACCGCGACCACGCCCGACGGCCACGAGTCCGGCACCATGCACGCGTGCGGCCACGACGTGCACGTGACGTGCCTGCTCGGCGCCGCGGCCGAGCTCGCCGCGCACCGCGACACGTGGTCGGGCACGCTCGTCGTCGTCTTCCAGCCCGCCGAGGAGGTCGGCGGGGGAGCGCGGGCGATGGTCGCGGACGGCCTGTTCGACCGGACCGGCGGGCGGCCCGACGTCGTCCTGGGACAGCACGTCATGCCCCTGCCCGTGGGCGTCGTCAACCTCACGGCCGGGCCGGCGATGGCCGCGACCGACTCGTTCCGCGTCACCCTGCACGGCAGGGGCGGCCACGGCTCCAGCCCCGAGTCGACCGTCGACCCCGTCGTCATGGCGGCCGCGACGGTCATGCGGCTCCAGGGCGTGGTGTCGCGCGAGGTCGGGGCCCGGGAGTCCGCGGTCGTGACCGTCGGGGCCCTGCGGGCCGGGACGCAGGCCAACATCATCCCGGGGTCGGCGGAGCTGCTCGTCAACGTCCGGTCCTTCACGCCGACCGTCCGCCGCCGCGTGCTCGACGCGATCCACCGCATCGTCGACGCCGAGGCCGCGGCGTCCGGGGCGCCCCAGGCGCCGGAGTACGAGGAGGTCTCGACGTTCGACCTCATGGTCAACGACCCCGCCGCCACCGAGCGCACCCGGGCCGTCCTCGCCCGCACGCTCGACGAGCAGCACGACCGCATCACGGCCGCGGGCGGGCGGGCCGCCGTCGTGTCGCTGCCGCCGCTGCCCGGGTCCGAGGACGTCGGCGACCTCGCCACCGCCGCCGGCGTGCCGCTCGTCTACTGGAACCTCGGCGGGTTCGACCCCGCGCTGTTCGCCGCGTTCGACCTGTCCACCGCGACGGGCATGGGCAACCTGCCCGACGGCGTCGCCCCGAACCACTCCCCGTACTTCGCGCCCGTCCCCGAGCCGACGCTCGACCTGGGCGTCGCGCTCCTCGTCGCCGCGGCGCGCGACTGGCTGCGCGCCGTGTGACGTCGTCGCGCGCGACCGGGGTGTGCGCCCGCGGGGCAGCGGCTCCACCGGGATGAACCCGGGCTCTACCTCGGCGGACCGGGGCTCTACCTCGGCGGACCGGGGCTCTACCTCGTGCGGTGGGGAGCCCCTTCGGTGTCCGGCGGGCCCGGGGGGTGCGTCGTCGTCGGGGTCAGGCGGACTTCTCGCGCGGGGTGCGTGCGCGGGCGGTCGTGGTGCGCGGCACGATCGTGGGATTGACGTTGTCCAGCACGACCTCGCGC
>NZ_JBEPOQ010000026.1:0-24435 GCF_040546915.1 Cellulosimicrobium sp. 4261 | reverse complement strand
CTTGAACTCAGGCGGGAACTTCTTAGGCACAACGACATCCTTCCAGCAGGACCTCGACCCGCAGATGGAGTGTCAACCGTTCCTGCAGCAGTCCCATCATCGGGCTGTTCAAGAACGAGTGCATCAGACCCGGCCCCTTGGCGACCGGACCGCTGAAGAACCTGAACGACGTCGAGATGGCGACCATGGCCTGGGTCGACTGGTGGAACCACCGCCGACTGCACTCCACCCTCGCGATGCTCACCCCGGCCGAGGCCGAAGCAGCCCACTACGCTGCAACCACTGCCCTCCACCCGGAGCCGCAGCCAGCATGAAGACGGCACGAAACCCGTGACGGTTCAACATGGTTGGCGGCGGTCTCGGGCGTTCGGCGGGCGCCCGGGCTGTCGTGAATCGGCGCATCACTCTTGCCCTACCTCAAGCGCCCGCTCACTCATGGCCGTGCACGCCTGTCGGAGTGCTGATGGCAACCACGGCGCGACGGAACCTCTCACGCTTCTCACGCTCCCAGGACGCGTACGCACCCACAGGGGTTGGGGCGACCCCCTCGCGCATCTGGGTGAACTGGTCGGCGTACTCACCACCAGACTGCGTGTAGGCGCCCGTGAACTCGTCCAGGACCGCCCAGCAGTCCCTCCCAATGGCGCTCAACCCTTCGAGGGTGGTGTCCCAGGGCGCGACTCCCTCGCCGGGCGGGTCCGTTCTTTGCCTGCTGAGGTGCACGACGTGCTTCGACGTTGCCACCCAGACGCTCTCGAGCCGTTCAGTCAGCTCCCCGGACGGTTGCCACGCGGGGAGGAAGTCGCGTGCGGTGTAGTCCCGTGGGGGCATCTTCACGAAGAACTCTGTGATGCTCCTGGCTGAGACGTAGAACGCTGACCTGCACCCGAAGAACGCGGGGTTCGTCAGGGTGGACTGGGCAAGCCACGAGCTGTCGCACGCGAACTGCGGTAGGTCGCGGACGTCGAGGAACGCGTGCGCAAGGTGGTCGACCACGCGGGCGAGGGGCGGTTGGGCGAAGTACTCGGCGAGGTCGGCTTCGTCTGGTTCCACGATCGCACCGTAGCCCTTGAGAGCCGACCAACCGACCAGCATCACATGCCGGTGTGATGAGACGAAACCACGGTCGTCCGGTCTCACCTCGGAAGCACACGGGGAGGGCTGTCCACAGGGATGGCCCTGGCCTGTACGGCGTGTCGCCAGACTGTTTTTCTTCCACAACCCTGAGGAAGGCATCAACCCAGGTCACAGACGCGCCAGTGGCTGTCCACAGGAAAACTCTGAGAGTTGTCCACACCTGTGTACACACCGTCTCCACAGGTCAGGAGGCTGCGTCCACAGGCAGACGACCCTGTGTCCACCAGGTCGTGCACAGGGTCGTTTGCGCAGGTCACCGCCGGGCTCTAGCGTCATTGCCACAACAGCACTCGAACACGGGTACGACCCACAGGCTGGAAAAACCCGGACCCTCGTGCTGTACGTTCGAAACACCGGCCAGCACCTGCTGGACCCGGACAGCACGACGGCCCGCCACCCTTGTACGAATCGGCCAAGAAACGAGACAGGGGCACGGGCCGCCAACACCCAGGAAGGTGTACACCGATGATCGCACACCCTGTAAAGAGCGACTTCCCCGAGCCCAGCCCTGACGAGCTGGAGGCGCGCGCCACTCTCGCCCTGTCGCTGCTGAACTGGCGCAACACCCGGCTCAGGCACACGATCCACCTCGCCATCGCAGCCCTCCTCGGCGCTGGGATCGATGACCTCGTGGAGATCGACCAGTTCGACCGGGGCGACTACCCGGACCCGGACGACCTCACCCTCGGGGCCTGAGCCACGGGAGCCCACCGGCATTCGGCTGGTGGGCTCCCACCCAAGCTGCGACTAGGATGACGGCAGGCCGGGCAACCGGACGCAGACTTCCGTTCTGGGAGAGTCTGACCCCCGCGATGTGCGCAGGACTCGCTGTGTCTGCCGCCGTCGCTCTCAGCATCGCAACCGTGATCCGCATGCTGAAGAGCGAAGGGAGGCGCAGGATGATCGATCTGATCACGACAGGTCTTGGCCTCGTCGCAGACGCCATCACCATCTCAACCGCACTAGGGGTCAGCGCTGCCCGAAACCGTTAGCCCCGGGGGCCTTGCGGCGGGTGCGGTGGCGAGTCTCTGCCCGCCGAAGACATGCAGGACGCAGAATCACCACGGCCTGGTGCGTAGCCCTACCCGGGCAGCAGTTCCAGCGCTCGTTCGATCTGCTCGACGACGACCCCACCCAACGCTCCCCCGGCACCGGCGACGATGGTGGTCTTGATCTTCGCCAGGACGGCTCGGAACAGTCCTGGTTCCTTCGCAGGGTCGGTGCTGCGCGCCTGGTCGAGTGCGTCGGTGAGAGCCGCCCGGTCTGCACCCGCCTGGACGAGCGCTTCGAGGGTCTCACGCACGAGGTCCAACGCCTTGGTCGCGGCTGCGACCGCCTGCGGGTCGACAGTCGTGGCTGTCTGGTTGACGTTGTTGCTACCGACAGCGGCGTTCGACACCGGCCCGTTGAACTGGGTGTTGAACGTCTGCTGCACGGGTGCGGCGTTCGGGCTGTTCACGTCACTACCACTCTCGACCACCTGGGCCCCCTTCGCTGTGATGCTTGGGCGCGGGATGCCCCCACCCCAGGACCCCTGCCCGTCGATGTGCCCGTTCTCTCTAAGCCACCTGGACGCCTGGTGCAGTTCGCTCTTGCTGAATGGCTGTCCGTGGAACTGGTTGTGCTCAGAGTCCAGGAAGCGATCCAGGGTCGGGTGAGCACCAAGCCCCTGGTCGTAGATCCAGTGCAGCAGAGCGTTCCGAACAGCCTTGTTGCGCTCTACCGTCGACGAGCGCACCCGGCGCACCCGTTCGACCAGGTCTTCACCAGCCGGGAGGAGGATGCCGCCGTTGAGCCCTGCGATGCTCGCCCACGACGCGACAAGCCCTGTATCCACCAGAGCCTGCAACGCGTCCTGGACCTGCTCGGCACCAAGCTCGCCGTTCAGAGGCTCGATCGGAGTCTCCTGGGAGGACGAACGGCCTGGGGCGTCGTACAAGAACTCCAGCACACGCAACTGCCTCGTGCGGGTTGCTGACAGAACAGGTGCTTCGAGCAGTTTCATCGCCACCTCCCACATGTTCGGAACAAAAGGCAAACATACCAGCGCTTGAGTCAAGACAACGTAGACCCGGGGCCCGTGTAAGCGGCACACTATTTCGCCGATAGTGATTGGGCTACCCAGCATCCTCTTGCAGGTAACCCCCATTGACATACCAATCGCTGGCCAAAAGCGTGTAGTAGAGAACCGCCTCCCACTCGTTGGCCCCTGCGCCTTCAGCCGTTCTGGCAAGTTCCTGGAGATGCTCCCGGATAGTGTCAGCCGTGAAGGAGTCGCGAATAAAACGACTTCGGGCCGCGTTCAATTTCTTGATCGACAGCTTCGAGTAGAGCTCAGCGAGGCGAAGCCCGTCGAACTCGTAAACGATCCTCTGGGCCAAGAGCGGATCACAAGACCCCTCTGGCTCAGCCCTGAACCGAACCACAGTGGGAGGCCCGGGCACGACCTCGGCACGAAGCCAACGCATCTCCGGGCTGATTGGGAAAGGCCGGGAGTAGGGGTGCAGATACTGCTCGCCAGGCTCGGGTGAGAAGGCATCCAACATAGTCTTGTTGCACGCCATGCAAGCGGGCACGAGGTTCCAAGGTTCGATGGACAGAGCCGGAATCTTGCTCTTTGGCACGAAGTGATCGACAGTGCCCACATCCCTGTGATTACAGTACGGACAGACTCCGTCGATCGGCCCTCGAATCTTGATCTCGTGGTAGAGATCACGCGCAGCCCCGTCCGTCGAGTCGGCGACATGATTCCTATACAACCATTGCAGATCCTTGCCCGTAACCTCGCCTGTTGAATAGTTGGCACTTAGACATCGTTCTGCTGAGCCACCGTGGACCAACCCTTGAAAATGTGCGCTATTCTCCTCCAGGGAGGGCAAGGCGCGCCATACCTTTGCCACCAGATCCTGTTTCACCGTCGTGCTGACCGCGAGCGTGGCAAGTTCGGTCGCAGTCGGCCTGGGCGGATTAGCGGGCCACATCGCGGCGAGGAGTCTTGTTCAGCATGATCGCACGCAGGATTCCGCGTCCCTCAATGCCTAATTGGCCCCCAAGTAGCGACAACGCTTCCTCATATGTTTCCGACCGCATCGCTGTCTCGCGCAACAAGGTGTGAAACCCAGTCGCTTCAACCTCCAGGCCGAAGACCTCATCAGTCAGAGTCCCTACATTCTCACCAAATGTCTCCCGAGCAGGGCGGTCGACCTTCAGCACTCTCCCGCTTCGACGCATGATAGAAACGCATGAGCGCGGAACCTCCTGCAGCACAACGGGCGAGTGGGTGGAGATCACCGCCATTCCGTTCTGCGTGACAAGCAGGTCACTGATCGCGCGGATAAACGAAGAGAGCAGCGGGGGATGAAGATGCGCCTCAGGCTCGTCAACTACAACCAAGGTCCGCTCATGGACCGATTCAACAAGCTGAACCATTGTCAAAAGCGCGATCGCATGGCCGGAGCTCAGCCGCTTGAGGAAGATGTGCTGCGCATTCGCTATAATTTCCTCATATTCGATACCGTCATGGTCGAGAGCGTGCTCACCCCCTGGCTCCGCGACACCAATAATCTCACCAATCGATGCCTCAAAGAATATGGGGTCGCCCTCGAGCATCTTCAGCGCGCGACGCAATCTGTGTAGACGTGCTCCCCTGAGACAGACGCGAAGTGAATCTGCCAGATCCTTTGCTAGCCGCTCGCGGTCCTTTAGGCGGGTTTCCGTCTCAGGAAGAGAGTCATCCGATACCCCACCTGGAGAATCAAGCGCTTCAAGCGTCTCGCCCTCCTTCGGTTCACGGAGGCCGATGTAGCGGTATGTCAATTCGTGCACCGTAACCTTTGACTGCTCTTCCTTCGGGTGGACGAATTTGTCAAAGGCGCTAAACGACACGGTCACGAGGTTGGCCAACTGGGCTGCGGGGCCGGGGTCTGCCGTCCTGGACCTTTCATGCATTGCGAGGACCAGGTTCATCAGAGCCGTCGTCTTCCCAACACCATTACGCCCAATGACGACGTGGACGTTTGTGGGAGGCGTTGAGTTCGGGGTGACCTGGAAACTCAGCACTTCTTCTGGGTTATCGTCCGATGGGCGAAACCTGAACCGGTACGCGCGGGGAATCGACTCGCGTCCGTGCGCCAGATCCGCGAACTTTTCTTTGACAGTCGTGATTGGGACCGCCCTGAGCAGCGACTTCTGGAGCACCGGCTCGCCCTCAGCGTCGGCCAGGAGGGTGAGGTCATATGCCACGTCTCGCAGAGCCTGGAGCACTTGATCCCGCAGGGGCGCCCCGCCGATTCTTGCGAGGTTTTTGTAGAACTCCTCGTCTTGTGCCAACGAGAAGAACTCTCCCGGATCGAGTTCGGTAAAGCGTTCGGGGAGAGACGGTGAACGGTAGATCGTCCCGCGGTCGTCCGAGAATGCTGTCTCACTGCCGACGAGCCCTCGCTGACCGATCTTAGTCGTACCGATGTCTCGCGGTGCCGCATTTGGCGCTACGTAACTGACGATATACTCAGTCTGGAACTGGAACCAGTCGTCCCAATAGGTAGCAGACAGGGTGATCGTAGGTTCGGAAACCTCTTCCACAGCAGCGCGCCCCGGCGCGAAGGTTAGAAACTGGACCATCAAGCCCCCTCTGCGTGTGTCTCCATCGTTGACCGTACTTGCGGTCATGCGGCGATACCCCGAAGGCGCGAGAGACATACCCGCTTGTGTCGACGTGCACCAACGCTCAGACCGTCAGGTTCGGGTTCTCAACGCCGCCTCCGCGTCGCCAGAGAGCGAGCGAGGGCGTCGTTGCCAATCCTGCCTAGAATTCAGCGCTCATCGTATGGGCAAGAGGTCCGCCCACCAGAACCGCATCGGGTGAACTTCCGCGCGAACACCCGCCTGGCGGACGGTTCGTACGGTTCGCGCCGCCAGCAGTACCGTCGTCGGTGTGGCAGACGAGCACACGGTGACACCTTCCAGCCTGGCGCGAGAGCTGGGCGTGTCTGGGTCTGCGGTGCGCCGGTGGTTGAGAGAGAACTACGGCCGCACCGGGACCGTCTGGGCGCTGGACCCGGTGACTGTCGAACGGTTGCGCGAACACTTCACCGCGACCGCTGCCGCCCGTGAGTCGCGTGTTTCCGTGTGTCAGGTGGACGGGTGTGACCGGGCTGCGACGGGGCGCGGGTGGTGCCGGATGCACTACAACCGGTGGTACCGGACAGGGACGACCGACAAGGGTGACGGCGCAGACCATCAGAGGTCGAAGACTCACTGCCCTGCCGGGCACGCTTACGACGCCGCCAACACGGTGGTGTTCGCGTCAGACGGGCGGCGAAGGTGCCGTGCTTGCCGAAAGGCGCAGCAGCGCATCTGATCGAACGTGTGTTCGAGTGGTGGCGTAGGCTCGTGGGGTGGGTGAGCAAGACGACGCGCGGCGGTTGATCCGCCGCAAGCGGGAGGAGCGGGCGGGGTTGACGGCGTCCGCACCTCGCCCGGGCCAGCTGGAGGACCGGCCTTGGTCGCAGCGCAGGCCCTTGAACTACGAGTCGCCCGGTAGGGCACCTGTGCGCCCGTCGGGCGACCTGCCGGTGATCGCCAGACTCTTGTGGGAGACGCACGAGGAGCTGTTGCCTGCCAGGGCGATCAGGTGGACCGCCACCCATGTGATGGTGGTGGTGAAGGCTCTGACTCCCCCGTACAACCAGCACGAGCTGGTGGTGTGGCTGCGAGTGGAGGACGTGTTCCGCACCATCCCGCGCAGACCCCCCGCCAGGCCGTGACAGGTCCGCAGACCGCTCCCCCGCACCTCCCCCGACCCCTTGTGCGGTGCCCGGCTGGTGGGTGTTTGACACGCGCACCCGGCTCTCCCCGGGGGAGGTTTGGGGGAGCCTCAGAAGTAACAAGTTTGTATAAGTACAGGTCAGAGCGTCGCAGTTTTTCGCAGTTTCCTCCCCCGCCCGGGGAGCCACCAGAGCCAGGGTGTCAACAGAAAGTGCCCGTGACCTGCGGTTTTACTCGGTGCGCCTGGCCAGATTCGAACTGGCGACACCCGCTTTAGGAGAGCGGTGCTCTATCCCCTGAGCTACAGGCGCGTGGCCCCGGGTCAGGGCCGCAGCACAGCCTAGCCGTCACGGGCGCCCGGAGGCGAAGCGCCCCGGCGGCCGCCCCGGCCCCGGGGACGCGCGAGGATGGGTCGATGTCCGCTCACGTCCCGGCCCAGCCCGTCCCGCCGACCCCTGACTCCCGGACGACCCCGCCCCGCCGGATCGTCCTCGACTGCGACCCCGGCCACGACGACGCGATCGCGATGCTCCTCGCGCACGGGAGCCCCGCCGTCGACCTGGTCGCGGTGACGACGGTCGCCGGGAACCAGACGCTCGAGAAGGTGACCCGGAACGCGCTCGCCGTCGCGGAGCTCGCCGGGATCGACGTCCCGGTCGCCGCCGGGTGCGACCGTCCGCTCGTCCGGCCCCGGATCGTCGCGCCGGACATCCACGGCGACTCGGGCATGGACGGGCCGGTGCTGCCCGCCCCGCGGCGCGCCGTCGACGACCGGCACGCGGTGGACCTCATCATCGAGACGGTCCTGGCGGCCGAGCCGGGCGAGATCACGCTCGTGCCGACGGGCCCGCTGACGAACGTCGCGATGGCGGCGCGCAAGGAGCCGCGGATCGTGCCGCGCGTCCGCGAGGTCGTCCTCGTGGGCGGCGGGTACCACGTGGGCAACCGGACGCCCGTCGCGGAGTTCAACGTCCTCGCGGACCCGGAGGCGGCGCGCGTCGTGCTCACCGAGGCGTGGCCGGTGACGATGGTCGGTCTCGACCTCACGCACCAGGCCGTCGCGACGGCGGACGTGCGCGACGGCATCGCCGCGCTCGGCACCGCCCCGGCCCGGTTCGTCGGCGAGCTGCTCGACTTCTACGGCACGACGTACCGCACCGCCCAGGGTTTCCCCTCCCCGCCCGTGCACGACCCGTGCGCGGTCGCGTACGTCGTCGACCCGTCGGTCATGACGACGCGCCGCGCCCCGCTGGACGTCGAGCTGCACGGCGGCCTGACGACCGGCATGACCGTCGCCGACCTGCGCGGCGACGAGCCCGGCCCCGAGGAGTGCCGCACACAGGTCGCGGTCACCCTCGACCACGCCCGGTTCTGGGACCTCGTGCTCGACGCGCTCGGGCGCGTCGGCGAGCCTGCCTGAGCCGGGTCGCCGACTGCTCAGGCCCCGAGGACGGCGCGGAGGAACTCCTGGGTGCGCTCGTGCCGCGGCGAGGTGAACATCGTCTCGGGGTCGGCCTCCTCGACGATGCGACCGTGGTCGAACATGAGCACCCGGTGCGAGACCTCGCGCGCGAACTGCATCTCGTGCGTGACGATGAGCATCGTGATGTCCGTCGTCTCCGCGACCTCGCGCAGGACGCCGAGCACGTCGGCGACGATCTCGGGGTCGAGGGCGGACGTCACCTCGTCGAGGAGCAGGATCTCCGGGTCCATCGCCAGCGCGCGCGCGATCGCGACACGCTGCTGCTGGCCGCCGGACAGCTGCGTGCAGCGGGCGTCGCGCTTGTCCGCGAGCCCGACCTGCTCGAGCAGCTCCTCCGCACGGACCGTCGCCTGCGCTCGGGTGAGGCCGAGCACGTGCATCGGCGCCTCGATGATGTTCTCCAGCACGGACATGTTCGGAAAGAGATTGAACTGCTGGAAGACCATCCCGACGCGGCGGCGGATCGGCCTCCGACGCTTCTCGGGGATCGCGACCCGCTTCCCGTTCCGCATCTCGTGCGTGTACGGGTCGCCGTCGACGAGGATGATCCCGCCGTCCGCCTCCTCGAGGGTCATGAGGAGCCGCAGGATCGTCGTCTTCCCGGACCCGGAGGGTCCGATGAGCGTGACCCGGTCGCCGCGCGCGACGCGGAAGTCGAGCCCGTCGAGCACGGTGTTGTCGCCGAAGCTCTTGACGACGCCCCGGAACTCGATCATGGGAACCACGTCGGGGTCGCCGGAGACCGTCCGAGCGGGGGACGTCGCAGGTACCGGCGCGCGGGCACCCTCGGGGGCAGTGGTCTCAGGCAAGGCGATTCTCCAATCTGCGGACGAGGAGCGATGTCGGGTAGCTCGCCAGGAGGAAGAGCAGGCCGACCATCGTGAGCGCCTCGGTGTAGACGAACGTGCGGGCCCCGAACTGCTGCGCGGCAGTGAACATCTCCACGACGCTGATCGCGAAGAGGAACGGGGTCTCCTTGAACATGGAGACGGCGTAGTTCCCCAGCCCCGGCAGCGTCTTGCGGATCGCCTGCGGCAGCACGACCGCGCGCCACACGCGCGACCGAGGCAGGTCGAGCGCCTTCGCGGCCTCCCACTGGCCGCGGGGGACGGCGTCGATCCCCGCCCGGTAGACCTCCGACATGTAGGTCGCGTAGTGCACGCCGAGCACCGCGCAGCCGACCACCAGCGCCGGGACGCCCGGCAGCATGAGGTAGACGAACACGAGCTGCACGAGCAGCGGCGTCGACCGGACGAACTCCACGACGAGGCCCACCGGGGCGCTGACCCACCGCGACGGCGAGCGTCGCACGAGCGCGACGACGAGGCCGAGCACCGCGGCGATCGCCGTGCCGACGACCGTCGCGAGCAGCGTGACGCGAAAGCCCTCCAGGATCGGCGGGAGCGCCTGGGCGGCGCGCTCCCAGCTCCAGACGTCGCTCATGCGGCACCTCCCCTCGCCGTGGCGGGGACCGGTGCGAGACGGAGCACCTCACGAAGAGACGGTCCGCGGCCGAGCCGGTGCTTCGCCCGGACCTCGAGGGCGTTCATGCCGAGCGTCAGCGCGTAGGCGAGCGCGAAGTAGACGAGCAGACCCACGGAGTAGGAGAAGAACGTGTCCTGCGTGCTGCGGCGGAGCTGCTCGATGAAGTAGTTGACGTCGTGCAGCAGGATGTAGGTGGCGAGGGCAGACCCCTTGAGGAGCTGGATCAGCAGGTTGGTCAGCAGCGGGATCATGAGCGCCCACGCCTGAGGCAGGATCACGCGGCGCAGCCGGTGCACGGGACCGAGGTCGAGCGCGACCGCCGCCTCCCACTGCCCGCGCGGCACGGCGTTGATCGACCCGCGGACCACCTCGGCGCCGTACGCGCCGTAGTTGAGCCCGAGCGCGAGGATGCCGCACGCGAGGGACTCCATGCGGAAGCCGAAGACTGGCAGGACGTAGAAGAGCCAGAAGAGCTGGACGACGAGCGACGTGCCGCGGAAGAACTCCACGACGACGCGTGACGGGCCACGGACCCACAGGCGGTGCGCACGCGAGCCGAGACCGAGCAGCAGCGCCAGGACGAGAGCGAGCGCGGCACCGCCCAGCGTGAGCTGGAGGGTGACCAGCACGCCCTCGCCGAGCCGCGGCAGCGCGTCGAGCAGCGTGCTGAGGTTGTCGGACACCCGGCGTCCCTCAGGAGTCCGCGCCGAGCTCCGGGGCGAGCTCGGTGGCGAGGGCGTCGAGGTCGCCGGCGCAGAGCTTCTCCGTGGTGAGGCCCTCCACGGGACGCTCGGACGCGGTGAAGCCGAACTCCCCCACGATCTCCAGATAGCGGTCCTCGTCGGCGACGATCTCGGCGAGCTTCTCGTTGTACGCCTCGAGCAGCGCGGTGTCGCTCGTGCGGAAGACCGTCCCGCCGGCACCGATCTGGGGGACGCCGTCGATCTCGGCGACGAACGACTCGGTGACCTCGACCGGGGCGTCGGAGCTGTCCGCGAGGTGGTTGAGCGAGATGCCGGTGAGGGCGAAGGCGTCCGCGCGCCCGGCGACGACGGCGTCGAGGCCGTCCTGCGGCGAGCCGACCTCGAGGTTCTCGATGCCGAGCTCTCGGGCGTAGTCGCCCTCGATGGCACCCGTCATCGTTGCCAGCCGGACACCCGCGTCGGCGGCGGACTGCATGTCCGTCAGGCCGTCAGGGTTCCCCGCGGGCGTCATGAACGCGGTGGTGTACATGAACTCCGGCTCGCTGAAGGCGGCTTGCGCGCAACGGTCCGGGAGGATCGACATCCCGGCGCTGACGGCGTCGAACCGGTTCGCGGTGAGCCCCGGGATGAGGGAGCCGAACTCGGTGTTCACACCCTCGACCGTCTCGATCCCCAGCTCGGCGAAGATCGCGCGGTGGAGCGCGACGGTCGCCCCGGTGAGCTCCCCACCCTCCTCGTAGCTGTAGGGGGCCTCCCCGGCGAAGCCGACGGTGATGGTGCCGCGGTCCTGGAGCGCCTCCAGCGCGCCGCCGTCCGCGGACGCGGTCCCGGGCTCGCCGGCGCCACCCCCGTCGACGCTCGTGCAGGCCGCGGTGGCGGCGAGGAGGACGACGGTGCCGGCACCCAGCAGGGCGCGGCGCCGGTGCGCGGTGGTTCGCGTGGAAGTCATGGTTCCCTTCGTGCCCGTCGACGCCGGGGCGTGACGGTCATGGCTGGTTGGACGGTCGACCACGTTAGCCTTCTGTCGACCGTTCGACAATCGAACGGTCAGAGCGTCTGATTGTCTACAATCGATGCCCACGTGCGCGTTCGTCCGATCGAGCGTCGCCGACAGGGGATGATGTGATACCCGATCGTGACCTCGATCGACCGCACGACCACGACCTCGGAGGGAGAGAGCCGATGAGCCCGGCCTCGCGCGCACCGCTCACCGCACCGTTCCTCTCGCCGGTGACCCGACCCTCGACGGTCGACCTCATCGCGCGCGAGCTGCGCGACGCGATCTACTCCGGCGCGCTGCGCGTCGGCTCACCCATCCGCGAGGTCGAGATCGCCGGGCAGCTCGGCGTGAGCCGCGGCCCCTTCCGCGAGGCGGCCCAGCGGCTGGTCCAGGAGGGCCTGCTCACCGCGACGCCGGGACGCGGCCTGAGCGTCGTGACCATCGGGCGCGACCGCATCCCCGCGCTCTACGCCGCGCGCACCAGCGTCGAGACCGCCGCGGCGCGGCTCGCCGTCGCCCGCGCCTCCGAGACCGACGTCGCGTCCGTCCGCACCGCGTACGACGCGCTCGTCACGGCCGGAGCCTCCCAGGACCCTCGCCGCATCGGCGACGCCGACCTCAACCTGCACTGGGCGCTCGTCGCGGCGGGAGGGAACCCGTGGCTCCTGCGGTGGATGACCACCCTCATCGTCGAGGTGCGCGTCGCCAGCTTCACCGTGAGCGACGAGTACGCCGTGCGTGCCGACTCGGCGGCGTCCCACGAGGAGATCGTGACCCGCCTCGAGCAGCGGGACGCCGACGGCCTGGTCACGGCGATCACCGCCAACCTGGACGCGGCGGTCGCGCGGCTCACCGCCCCGCAGGACGCCGACGTCGAGACGCTCGAGGAGCCCCACCCCGTCCCGCCGCCGCGCCTCGACCCCATCGAACCGACCGGCCTGCTCTGACCCGCACGCTGCGGTCGCGCGGGTCTGATCAGCGAGACACGACGACGACGCGGTACCGCGTGCCCGTCTGCGAGACCTGCCACTCCCCGACGTCTCGCACGCTGCCCGCGGGGATCTCGGGCGCGTACGTGTCACCCTCGACCACGGTGTCGATCTCGGTGACCACGCACCGGTCCGCGTCGGCGACGGTCGCGGCGTAGAGCTGGGCGCCGCCCATGACCCACACCTCGTCGGAGCCGCTCGCGCGGGCCGCGGCGCGAGCGTCCGCGAGCGCCGCGTCGACCGACCCGGCCACGCGCACGGGCGCGCCGCCCTCGCCGGCGGGGCGGCCGCCGTCGGGCACCCATGCCTCCTGGCGCGTGACGACGACGTTGAGGCGCCCCGGCAGGGGCCGGAACCGCGGCGGGAGCGAGTCCCACGTGCGGCGGCCCATGACCACGGGGTGGCCCGACGTGACGCGTCGGAAGTGCGCGAGGTCCTCGGGCAGGTGCCACGGCATGGTGCCGCCCGCGCCGATGACGGGCCGCCCGGCGGCGTCGCGCGCCTGGGCCCAGATCAGTCCCAGCATCAGACCGCGATCGGCGCCTTGATCGTCGGGTGGTGCTGGTACCCGACGACCTCGATGTCCTCGTACTCGTAGGCGTCGATCGAGTCGCGGGGCGCGAGGCGCAGGGTCGGGTACGGGTACGGGTCGCGCGTGAGCTGCTCGCGCACCTGCTCGACGTGGTTGTCGTAGATGTGCACGTCGCCGCCGGTCCAGACGAAGTCGCCGACCTCGAGGCCGGTCTGCGCGGCGACCATGTGGACGAGCAGCGCGTACGACGCGATGTTGAACGGCACGCCGAGGAACAGGTCTGCCGAGCGCTGGTAGAGCTGGCACGACAGCTTCCCGTCGGCCACGTAGAACTGGAAGAACGCGTGGCACGGCGGCAGCGCCATGTTCTCGATCTCCCCGACGTTCCACGCGGAGACGATGTGCCGCCGCGAGTCGGGGTTCGCCTTGATCTGCTCGATCACCTGCGCGACCTGGTCGACGTGGCGGCCGTCCGGCGTCGGCCACGAGCGCCACTGCACGCCGTAGACGGGTCCGAGCTCGCCGTCGGCGTCGGCCCACTCGTCCCAGATGCGCACGCCGCGCTCCTGCAGCCAGCGCACGTTCGAGTCGCCGCGCAGGAACCACAGCAGCTCGTACGCGACGGACTTGAGGTGCACGCGCTTGGTCGTGACGAGCGGGAAGCCCTGCGCGAGGTCGAACCGGAGCTGGCGGCCGAACACGCTGCGCGTGCCGGTCCCCGTGCGGTCGCCCTTGGGCGTGCCGTGCGCGAGGACGTCGCGCAGGAGGTCCTCGTACGGGGTGGGCACGGGCCCGGGCGCGCTGCCCGACGGCGCACGCTCGCCCTCGGTCGCCACGGCAAGGGTCGAGGAGGGTGCGTCGGGGGCCACGGTCGCCAGTGTCGGTCGTCGCCACGGGGTGGGTCAAACACCGCGGCCGGCCGGTCCCCACGTCGACGGTCCGCGACCTCGCGGCCTCGCGGCCGGCGTGACGCACGTCATGTCACGCGACGACGTCCGGATCGGTCGGAGGGGTAGGGACGTCGGAGAGGCGCCCACAAGCACCAGGAGGCTCGTGATGGAACGGATCGTCGTCGTCGGCGGGGGCTACGCCGGGTTCACCGTGGCCCGGGAGCTCGAGAAGGACCTGCGGCGCGAGCTGCGGCGCGGCGAGGTCGAGCTCGTCCTGGTCGACCCCCGCCCGTACATGACCTATCAGCCGTTCCTGCCCGAGGTGGTCGCGGGCTCGGTCGAGGCACGCCACGCAGCGGTCTCGCACCGACGCCACCTGCGCCGGACGCGCCTCGTCGACGGCACGGTCACGCGCATCGACCACGCGGACCGCGCGGTCGTCGTGCAGCCCCGGTCCGGTCCGGCGTACCGGCTGCCGTACGGCACCGTGGTCGTCACCGCAGGCGCGGTGACGCGAGTCTTCCCCGTCCCGGGCGTCGCAGAGCACGCGATCGGCCTCAAGCACGTCGAGGAGGCCGTCGCCGTCCGAGACCGCCTGCTCACGTCGTTCGACCGTGCCGCGAGCCTGCCGCGGGGTCCGGAGCGCGAGCGCCTGCTCACCGTGACGTTCGTCGGCGGCGGGTTCTCCGGGGTCGAGGGCTTCGCCGAGCTCCTGTCGCTCGCGCACGACCTCCTGCACCTCTACCCCGAGATCGCGGCGCCCGAGGTGCAGTTCCACCTCGTCGAGCGGAGCCCACGGATCCTGCCCGAGGTCACCGACCGCCCCGGCCGCTGGGTGGTCGGCCGGCTCGAGGCCCGCGGGGCGCACGTCCACCTGGGCGCCGGGCTCGAGTCGGCCGAGGGCGGCGTCGTCCGGCTCTCGACCGGGGAGGAGTTCGCCTCGGGCCTCCTCGTGTGGACGGCGGGGAACGCCGCGAACCCCGTCGTCGCGACGCACACCGACCTGCCCGTGGATGCTCGGGGGTACGTCGTCACGCGAGCGGACCTCCGGGTCGGCACCGGCGACGAGTTCGTCCCGGACGCCTGGGCCGCGGGAGACGGGGCAGCCGTGCCGGATCTCTCGACCGCCCGACCGGGTGCGCTCACCGTGCCCAACGCGCAGCACGCCGTGCGGCAGGGGCGACGCCTCGCGCGCAACCTGGTCGCCGTCCGACGTGGGCGCCGGACCCACCCCTACCGGCACGGCAGCCTCGGTATCGTGGCGACGCTCGGGATCGGGACGGGCCTGTTCGAGTACCGCGGGCTCGTCGTGCGCGGCGCGCTCGCCTGGCTCGCGCACCGCGGGTACCACGTGCTCGCGATCCCCACCTGGGAGCGGAAGGTCCGGGTCCTGGCGGTCTGGCTGACCGCGGCGATCTTCGGGCGCGACGTCGTCTCGCTCAGCGCCGTGCAGCGTCCGCGCGCCGCGTTCGTCGCAGGCGTGCCGCGGGCGGACGTCGGCTCCACCGAGGCGAGCACCGCCGGGCACGCCGACGCCGCGGCACGGGCTGCGGCGACGCACGGCGACGAGCCGGCTCGCGTCGCCTGAGGCGGTACGCGGCCGCGCGTCAGCCCGCGGCCGCGTAGCCGCCGAGCTTCTCCGGGTTCACCTGGAGATACACGTGCTCGATCCCGCGCGCCGTCACGTCGAGCGACACCAGGGCGAACGGCGCGTCGTCGACGACGACGAGGAGCGCGGGGCGACCGTTCGCCTCGACGACGTGCACCACGGCGTCCGCCCAGTACTTGCGCCACACGTTGTCGAGGAACAGCGACACCCGCGCGAGTCCGACGAGCTCGACGCGCGACGCGTGCACCTTCCCGCCGCCGTCAGGGCGGGCGACCACGTCGTCGGCCAGGTACCGCTCGAAGCGGGCCAGGTCGCCGTCGTGCGCGGCGGCCACGAACTCGTCGAGCAGCCGACGGTGCTCTCCGGGGTCGACCGGGACCGCCGGGCGCGCGCCGAGCCGCTCCCGCGCCCGACGCGCGAGCTGCCGGGCGTTCGCCTCCGTCAGGTCGAGGATCTCCGCGACGCGCCGGTACGGGTAGTCGAACGCCTCGCGGAGCACGTAGACGGCGCGCTCGACCGGCCCGAGCCGTTCGAGCAGCACGAGGGTCGCGATCTCGAGCGCCTCGGCCCGCTCCGCGCCCAGGGCGGGGTCGTCCGAGGTGTCGACGGGCTCGGGGAGCCACGGACCCACGTACGTCTCGCGGCGCGCACGGGCGGACGTCGCGGCGTTGATCGCGAGCCGCGTCACCGTCGTCGTGAGGAACGCCGCCGGGTTCCGCACCACGGACCGGTCCGTGCCCTGCCAGCGGACCCACGCCTCCTGCACGACGTCCTCCGCCTCCGTCGCGCTGCCGAGCATGCGGTAGGCGATGCCGAAGAGCCGGGACCGGACGCTCAGGAACGCGTCGAGAGCCCCCTCGTCCTCCCGGACGACGGGGCTCTCGGGCGTTCGTGGGCCGAGACTCATGCCGCCACGCTACGACGCGGACCAGGCTCGCGCGGCCCTGCCGCACGACGACGTCACGCGACGCGCTCCGCGTGCTGCGCGAAGGTCGTGGCACCTCGCAGGGACTCCCCCCGGGGCACGAGCGCGTCCTCGACGAGCTGCGCCCCGAAGTAGGTCGCCTCCGGGTCCGCGACCACCTCCCGGTCGTCGCCCTGCGCCGCGAGCGCCTCGCGGACGAACTCGTCGAAGCGGAACCGCTCCGGCCCCGCGAGCTCGACGACGTCCGCGAGCGGCACACCCGTCGCGACGTCGGCCACGGTGCGCGCGACGTCCGCCGAGGCGACGGGCTGGAACGCGACGGGCGGGATGTGCACCACGCCGCCGACGGTCGCGCCGTCCGCGATGGAGCGCGCGAACTCGAAGAACTGCGTCGCGCGCACGACCGACCACCCGTGCCCGGAAGCACGCACGAGCCGCTCCTGGGCGACCTTGGCCCGCAGGTAGCCGGCGTCGGTCCGGTCCGTGCCGACGATCGACAGGACGACGTGGTGCCCGATCCCGGCGCGGGCCTCCGCGTCGAGGAGCGTGCGGGTGGACGTCTCGAAGAACCGCAGGACGTCGTCGTCCGCGAACGACGGCGAGTTCGACACGTCGACGACCACGTCCGCACCCGCGAGCGCCTCGTCGACACCCGCGCCGGACAACGTGTCCACGCCGGTGCTGGGCGCGGCGACGACCACCTCGTGCCCGGCGTCGCGCACGTCCTGCACGACCTGGCTCCCGATCAGCCCGGTGCCTCCGACGACGACGACTCTCATGATGTCTCCTCTCTCCGGCGCGGCGGGTGCCGCGCACCACTCTCACGACCGGACGACCGTCCCCGGTGTGACAGGCACGCGCGCGGGAATCGCGCGCGCCCGCCGTTCGTTCCCCGGAGGGCGGACGCCCCGACGCCGCGACCCGACGAGTGCGAGGATTCACGCATGACGACGCAGCCTGCCGACAGCTCCCTCGACGCCGCCGACGAGGCCGCGCACGACGTCCCCGCGCCGTCGCCCGCCCCGGCCGACGCGCTGTGGGTCGAGCGCACGGGCACCCGCACGTACACGGGCCGGTCGGCGCGCGGCGCCGAGGTCTCGATCGGCCCGGCGAGCGAGGGTGCGGTGTTCACGCCCGGCGAGCTGCTGAAGATCGCCCTCGCCGCGTGCGCGGGCATGAGCACGGACCGCACGTTCGCCCGCCGCCTCGGCGACGACTACGCCGTGACGATCCACGTCCAGGGCGACAAGCTCCTCGAGGAGGAGCGCTACCCGAAGATCACGGGCACGTACGACATCGACCTCACGTCGCTCGACGACGACGCGCGCGACCGTCTCGTCACCGTCGCCGCGCGAGCGATCGACAAGGCGTGCACGGTAGGACGGACGGTCAAGGCCGGCGCCGAGGTCGAGTACCTGTTCCAGCCGGAGGGTGCCGGCCGCGAGGTCGAGACCCAGGCCTGACCACGGGATGACGGGAGGCGCCATGGCGCACCAGCAGGACCCCTCGAGAAGCCCCGTGCCGCGCGGCGGCGCGCCCGAGTACGGGACCCCGCCCCGGGAGCCCGGGCGCAGGGACCTGTCGACGCAGGACGCGGTCGAGTGGTCCGCCTACCGGCCGACCCCGCTGCTCGACGCCGCGCTCGACAAGGCCGTGACCATCCCGTCGCACGTCATCCGGGCGCACGTCGACTCGGTGCGCCGTCGCAACCCCGAGGCGAGCCCTGCGCAGATCGTCCGGATCCTCGAGCGCGAGTACCTGCTCGTCATCCAGACGGCGGGCGGCGCCGTCGGCGCGGCGGCCGCCTTCCCTGCGGTCGGGACGGGGGTGGGGATCGCGCTGACGTCGAGCGACGTCGCGACGTTCTTCGCGTCCTCGGCGGCCTTCGCGCTCGCCGTGGCGGACGTGCACGGCATCGCGGTGGACGACGTCGGCCGCCGTCGGGCGCTCCTGCTCGCCACGGTGCTCGGCGAGAAGGGCGCGCGCGACGTCGAGCGCGCGACCCAGGGGTCCGGCCTCGCGTGGGGCAAGGTGCTCCTCACGAGCATGCCCGCCGGGACGCTCGTCAAGGTCAACAAGGCGCTCGGCAACCGGTTCCTGCGCACCCAGCTCGCGAAGCAGTCCGGGCTCGCGCTCGGCCGGCTCGTGCCGTTCGGCGTCGGTGCCGTCGTGGGCGTGGCGGGGGCGCGGGCGCTCGGGCACGGCGTGATCGCCCAGTCGCGGCGCGCGTTCGGTCCGCCGCCGTCGGTGTTCGGCCGGCTCCTCGAGGTCGTGGAGTCGCCCGTGCAGGACGCGTCGCCGCGGCTCGTCCCCGTCCCCGAGGACGCGGGACCGCGCCGCCGTCGTCGGCTGCTGCCGGGGCGGGGGCGTCGCGACCGCTCCCCCGCCCGCGACGCCGAGTGACGACCCGGGGCGTGCGGCGCGTCGCCGTCGCGCGCGAGCTCGACGTCGACGCGTCCGTCGCGTTCGCGTGGGTCGCGGACCCGCGGACCCATCCGCGGTTCATCCCCCTCACGGTGATGACGACCCCGGCGGGCCGGGGCCCCGAGGTGGGCGACCGGTTCACCATGGTGAGCGGCCCGCTCGTCCGCCGCACGGGCCGCGGCTTCCCGGACCGCATGGTCGTCGAGTCGCTCGACCGCCCGTCCGTGGCGGCGGGCCGCCCGGGCAGCACGCGGATCCGCAAGCTGGGTCCGGCGCTGCTCGGCGACGCGGGCTTCGAGGTCGTACCGCTCGGCACGGGCCGCTGCCGGGTCGTGTGGTGGGAGGAGGCCTACCTCGCCGGGCCTGTCCCCCGCGAGGTCACCGCGCCCCTCGTCGGGGCCGCGCTGCGCGTCATGATGCACGTGTCGCTGCGCCGCCTCGACGCGCGTCTGCGCGCCCGCCGGTAGGTCGCCGGCGGCCCGCCGCCCCGCGGACGCGACGGAACCGGGGCCGCGCCGCACCGACCAGCGCCGGTGCTGCGCGACCCCGGGTCCGCGGTAGGGGAGGTCAGGCCGTCGGCCCGTCCTCGACCGGCGCGTCCTCCACCGGGCTGCCCGACGGCGCACGCTCGCCCGCAGCGGTCGCCGTGGCACCCGGGGCTGTGCCGGGCGTGGCATCGGGCACGGCCGGGCCCGCGAGGATCAGGTAGAGCTCGCGGCGCGTGCGCTCGAGGAGCTCCGCCGCGGCCGTCGTCTGCTCGTCCGTGCCGGTGCGGGCGACCTGGTGGACCGCCGCAGCCACGGCCTCGACGCCCGCGCGCAGCTCGCGCCGCGGGCGGCCGCCGCGACCGGCGGCGTCGGCGAACGGGTCGCCCAGCTCACTGGCGTGCTCCGCGACGTACGCGGCGCCCGCCTCGGTGAGCGTCGCGAGACGGCGCCCGCCGTCGGCCGAGAGCTCGACGAGCCCCTCGTCCTGGAGCAGGTTCAGCGCCGGGTAGACCGCGCCCGGGCTCGGGCGCCACTGGCCCTCGCTGCGCTCCGCGATCTCCTGGATGACCTGGTACCCGTGCATGGGCTGCTCGGCGAGGAGCAGCAGGACGGCGGCACGGACGTCGCCGCGGCCCGCGCGCCCGGGGCCGCGACCGCGGCCCCCGTGCCGGCGACCGCCGTGACCCGGCCCGAAGCCGGGACCGCCCGGGCCGAACCCGGGGCCTCCCGGACCGGGGCCGAACCCGCGACGCTCGTCAGCCGGGCCGCCGGGGCCGAAGCCTCGGCCGCCGTCGGCCGGTCCGCCGAACCCGCGCCCGCCACCGCGGCGGGCTCCGCCGCGGCCACGGGGGCCGTCGCCGCGGAACCACGCCGCGTCGTCGGGCACGGGCGGGAAGCCGTCACGACGACGGCGGTCCGGGCGCGGCCCGGGTCGCTCGCCGAACGGCTGGGACATGTTCTGGACGTTCTCCGGGGTCGTGCCCCGGTGCTGGTGTGCGTGGTGCATGAGTGGTGTCTCCTGTGCGTGTGATCGAGGGCTCCGGGTGATCCGCGGAGCGTGGCGGGCCGGTCCGGCCGCGCGGTCGTCGCGAGCCACGTGGCGAGCTCAGCGATACGGTAACGATATATCGATAGAATATCGCTGTCAACACCCTTGTCGCTCGCGCGCCGTCCCAGGACGCGCACACCTCCCGGACGTACGCTGACTTCCAGCAGCCAACCGGCAGCCCACCAGCAGCACCGGACGCATCCCCCGTCCGGCACCCACCCGGGCCGCACCACCCCGGCGGCCCGGCTCCCGCGAGGAGGCGGCGATGCGCCCAGGCCAGCCCCGGCACTACCTGATGTGCCGGCCGACGTACTTCACCGTCAGCTACGAGATCAACCCCTGGATGGACCGGCGCACGCCGGTCGACACCGCGCTCGCCGTCGCGCAGTGGGAACGCCTGCGCGACACCTTCCGCGACCTCGGCCACACCGTCGAGACGATCGACCCCGTCCCCGGCCTCCCGGACATGGTCTACGCGGCCAACGGCGCGACCGTCGTCGACGGTCTCGTGTACTCCGCGCGCTTCACCCACCCCGAGCGGGGGCCCGAGGGCCCCGCCTACCTCAAGTGGTTCGCCGACCACGGGTACGTCACCCACCTCGCGGAGCACGTCAACGAGGGCGAGGGCGACCTTCTGGTGGCGGGCGACGTCGTGCTCGCCGGCACCGGCTTCCGCACCGACCGCGCCGCGCACGCCGAGGCCGCGGCCCTGTGGGGCCGGGAGGTCGTGACGCTCGAGCTCGTGGACCCGCGGTTCTACCACCTCGACACGGCCCTCACGGTGCTGCGCGGCAACGAGGGCAGCACCGGCGCCCCCGTGCCCGAGGACGGCGCGCGCCCCGCCGACGCCGCCCACCCCGCGCTCACCGGCCCGCCGCCCGTCGACGTCGTCTACCTGCCCGCCGCGTTCTCCCCCGCCGCCCAGGAGGTTCTGCGCGAGCGCTACCCCGACGCGCTCCTCGCGACCGAGGAGGACGCCGCCGTGCTCGGGCTCAACGCCGTGAGCGACGGGACGCACGTCGTGCACTCGCCGCGCGCGGACCGGCTCGCCGGGGCGCTGCGCGAGCGCGGCTACGAGACGGTCGCGGTGGACACGTCGGAGCTCCTGCGCGGCGGGGGCGGGGCGAAGTGCTGCACGCTCGAGGTCCGCGAGCCCGCCGTCCATGCCCCGGCGCCGTCCGGGAGCGCGTCGTGACCGCCCAGGAGTTCCGCGCGTCGGGCAGCGGCACGGGCGGGAGCCACGCCGAGGGCCGGCTCGACGGCGGCCGTCGGGGTGACGGCAGCGGCGGCGGCGCGCTCGCGCACAACTACCACCCGCTGCCCGTGACGGTCGCGAGCGCCGAGGGGTCGTGGGTCACCGACGTGACCGGTCGCCGCTACCTCGACCTCCTCGCGGGGTACTCGGCGCTCAACTTCGGGCACCGGCACCCCGCGCTCGTCGACGCCGCCACACGCCAGCTCGGCCGCGTCACCCTCACGTCGCGGGCGTTCGACCACGACCTCCTGCACCCGTTCGCCGAGGCGCTCGCCGCGCTCGTCGGGCCGCTCACCACGGGCGGCGAAGACTCCCTCGTGCTCCCGATGAACACGGGCGCGGAGGCCGTCGAGACCGCGATCAAGACGGCGCGCAAGTGGGGCTACGACGCCAAGGGCGTGCCCCCGGGCGAGGCGACCGTCGTCGTCGGCTCCGGGAACTTCCACGGCCGCACGACGACGATCGTGTCGTTCTCCGACGACCCCGACGCCCGGCGCGGGTTCGACCCGTACACGCCGGGGTTCCGGCTCGTGCCCTACGGCGACGCCGACGCGGTCGCCGCCGCGATCGACGACACGACCGTCGCGGTGCTCCTGGAGCCGGTGCAGGGCGAGTCCGGCGTCGTCGTGCCGCCCGACGACTACTGGCCGCGCCTGCGCGCGATCACGACCGCGCGGGACGTGCTCCTCGTGGCCGACGAGATCCAGTCCGGCCTCGGGCGCGCCGGTGCGACGCTCGCGACCGAGACGTGGGGCGTGCGGCCCGACCTCGTGACCCTCGGCAAGGCGCTCGGCGGCGGGATCGTGCCGGTCTCGGCCGTCGTCGGACGGCGCGACGTGCTCGAGGTGCTCACGCCCGGGACGCACGGCAGCACGTTCGGCGGCAACCCGCTCGCGTGCGCGGTCGGGCTCGCCGTCGTCGAGCTCCTGCGCACGGGCGAGCCGCAGCGGCGGGCGCGCGAGCTCGGCGCCGGGTTCCAGGACCGTCTCGCCGGGCTCGTCGACGCGGGCCTGCTCGACGACGTCCGCGGCCTCGGCCTGTGGGCGGGCCTCGACCTCGACCCCGCCCGGGGGACAGGACGCGACCTGTGCGAGGCGCTGCTCGCGCGCGGCGTCCTCGCCAAGGACACGCACGGCTCGACCATCCGCCTCGCTCCCCCGCTCACGATCACGACCGAGGATCTCGAGACCGGGCTGTCCGCCCTGGAGGACGCCCTGACGGACCTGGCGCGGGGTCGGTAGAGTCCGGAGGGTGACCACGCCCGAGCCCACCGCACCCGGTACCACCACCCTCGCGTCGTCCCTCGACGACCTGCGTCGCGCGTACGCCGACCTGCAGGCGCTGGGGCTGAAGCTCGACCTGACGCGCGGCAAGCCCTCGGCCGAGCAGCTCGACCTCTCCGAGGCCCTGCTCGCGCTCCCGGGCGAGGGTGTGCACACGGACGCCGACGGCACGGACGTGCGCAACTACGGCGGCCTCGACGGGCTGCGGCAGCTCCGGCGCATCTTCGCCGAGCTGCTCGGCGTGCCGGTCGAGCAGCTCCTCGCGGGCGGCAACGCGAGCCTCACCCTCATGTACGACACGCTCGCGTACGCGACGCTCTTCGGCGTCCCCGGCTCCGAGCGTCCGTGGGGCCGCGAAGAGAAGGTCCGCTGGATCTGCCCCGTGCCCGGCTACGACCGCCACTTCTCGGTGTGCGAGGCGCTCGGCATCGAGATGGTCACCGTCCCCATGACGGCGGACGGCCCCGACGCCGCGGCCGTCGCCGCGCTCGTCGCCGACGACCCCACGATCAAGGGCATGTGGGTCGTGCCGACGTACGCCAACCCGGACGGCTCGGTCGTCACCGAGGAGGTCGCGCGGGCGCTCGTGTCCGTGCCCGCCGCCGCCCCCGACTTCCGCATCCTCTGGGACAACGCGTACGCGCTGCACCACCTCACCGACGACGAGGTGACGAGCGCCGACGCGATCGGGCTCGCCGCGCAGGCCGGGCACCCCGACCGTGTGATCCTCTACGCCTCGACGTCGAAGATCACGTTCGCGGGCGCCGGCGTCGCGTTCCTCGCGTCGTCCCCCGCGAACGTCGCCTGGTACAAGAAGCACCTGTCCGCCCAGTCCATCGGCCCGGACAAGGTCAACCAGCTCCGGCACGCGCTGTTCTTCGGCGACGCCGACGGCGTGCGCACCCACATGCGCAAGCACCGCGACATCATCGCCCCCAAGTTCGACGCCGTGACGCGCATCCTCGCCGACCGTCTCGGCGGCACGGGCGTCGCGTCGTGGACCGAGCCGAAGGGCGGCTACTTCGTCAGCCTCGAGGTCGTGCCGGGCACCGCGTCGCGCGTCGTCGAGCTCGCGAAGGCCGCCGGCATCGCGCTCACGCCCGCGGGCGCCCCGTTCCCCTACGGCCAGGACCCGGAGGACAAGGTCCTCCGCCTCGCCCCGACCCTCCCCCCGATCGAGGAGGTCCGCGTCGCGATGGACGGCGTCGCGACGTGCGTCCTCCTCGCTGCCGCGGAGCACGCCGCGAAGTAGCCGGTCCCCCTCCCTCCCCCTTCCTCCGCCGAGCAGGCGGGGGGGGGGGGGGGCGGGGGGGCGGGGCCCCCCCCCCCCCCCCGGGGGGCCGGGGGGGGCCCCCGCCCGGGCCGGCGGGGGGGGGGACCCCCCCCCGGGGGAGCCCCGGGGCGGGGGGTGGGGCGG
>NZ_JBEPOQ010000025.1:0-30635 GCF_040546915.1 Cellulosimicrobium sp. 4261 | reverse complement strand
GCCTGGTGGTGCTTGGAGTGGTGCAGCTCCATGATCCGCCCGGAGATGTGCGGCTCGAGCGCACCGTAGTCGTAGGACAGCTCGGGGAGAGTGTAAGCGGGCATCCGGATGTACCTCCTGGTACGGACCGCCGGAGGTCGCCCGACGGTCCCTGGGTCGTGAGCTGACGATGTCCCTGCCGCCTCAGGCGGGCGCTGCGGCGCCCCCGGGGCAGAGACGACGATGACCCGCGACCTGCCCACCGGGAAGAGGGGGCTGGTCGCGGGTCATCGTCCTACTGTGCAGGAACCTCGGGGTCAGCGCTCGTCGGCGCCCTTCTCCGGCTCCACGAGGTCTCGACCGCCGCCGACAGGGGCGGTGCCTGCCTCGATCTGCTCGCGGCTGGTGCTCTCGAGGGCGTCGTGCTCGCCGTGCGAGTGCGCGGCGGCGAGCTCGGCGGGCGTCACGGGCTCGATGCGGTCCTCGTAGAAGAACCGCGACAGGCGCTGGAGGCGCTTGTCCTTCTTGTAGCCCTTGCGGCGCACGCCGCGGGAGTCCGTCGCCGGCTCGATCTCGAGCGGGGCGTGGGCGGAGTAGTTGACCCGCAGCCAACGCTCCTGCTCGTCGAGCGGACGGTGCACCTCGATGTACTCGCCGTGCGCGAACCGGACGATCCGGCCCGTCTCGTGGCCGTGCAGCACGAGCTCGCGGTCCTTGCGCTGCAGGCCGAGGCAGATGCGCTTCGTGACCCAGAACGCGAACCAGGGACCCACGAAGATCAGGATCCGGAAGGCCCACGTGATCGTGTTGATCGACATGTGGAAGTGCGTCGCGATGAGGTCGTTCGACCCCGCGAGCGCCAGGATGATGAACGCCGTGAGGAAGGCGACGCCCAGGCCGGTGCGGACGGGCACGTTGCGCGGACGGTCGAGGACGTGGTGCTCACGCTTGTCCTTCGTCACCGCGGACTCGAGGAACGGGTAGACGAAGAGGAACGTGAACAGCAGACCCGGGACGACCACCGCGGGGATGAGGACGTTCAGCGACAGCGTGTAGCCGCCGATCACGAACTCCGTCTGCCCCGGCATGAGTCGCAAGGACCCTTCGAGGAACAGCATGTACCAGTCGGGCTGGGCTCCCGCGGACACCGGGGACGGGTCGTAGGGGCCGTAGTTCCACACGTTGTTGATCGCCATCGTGCCGCCCATGAGGGCGAGGATGCCGAACACGACGAAGAAGAAGCCGCCGGCCTTCGCGACGTACACGGGGAACAGCGGGAAGCCGACCACGTTGGTGTCCGTGCGGCCGCCACCGGGGTACTGCGTGTGCTTGTGCAGCACGACGAAGAACAGGTGGAGCGCGACGAGCGCGAGGATCAGGCCGGGCACCAGGAGGATGTGGACCGTGAAGAGCCTCGGGATGATGTGCTCGCCCGGGAACTCGCCGCCGAAGATGAAGTACGACATGTACGAGCCGATGAGCGGGATCGCCTTGACCACGCCGTCGGTGATGCGCAGGCCGTTGCCCGACAGGACGTCGTCGGGCAGCGAGTAGCCGGAGAAGCCGGCGGCGAGGCCCATGATCATGAGCAGCATGCCGACCAGCCAGTTGACCTCGCGGGGCTTGCGGAACGCGCCCGTGAAGAACACGCGCATCATGTGCGTGACGATCGACGCCATGAAGATCAGCGCGGCCCAGTGGTGGATCTGCCGCATGAGCAGGCCGCCGCGGACCTCGAACGACATGTGCAGGGTCGACGCGAAAGCGTCGGACATGAGCACGCCGTCCATGGAGGCGGGCTCGCCGTGGTAGGTCACCAGGGACATGCTCGGGACGAAGAACATCGTCAGGAAGATGCCGGTGAGGATCAGGACGACGAACGAGTAGAGCGCGATCTCGCCCAGGAGGAACGACCAGTGGTCGGGGAAGACCTTGCGGGCGAACTCCTTGACGGCGACACCGATGCCGGTGCGCTGGTCGAGGTAGTCCGCGGCCTTCCCCGCGGGGGTCGTCGGCGCGGCTGACTTCGGTGCGGCCGCCCGAGGTGCGGCGGTTCCGGTGCTGGTGGTCACTTCAGACGCTCCCAGAAGCTCGGGCCGATGGGCTCGTGGAAGTCGCTCTGCGCAACCAGGTAGCCCTCGTCATCAACGGTGATCGGCAGCTGCGGCAGGGGCCGCTTCGCGGGGCCGAAGACCACCTTGGCGCTGTCGGCCACGTCGAACGTCGACTGGTGGCACGGGCACAGCAGGTGGTGCGTCTGCTGCTCGTAGAGAGCGACGGGGCAGCCGACGTGCGTGCAGATCTTGGAGAACGCGACGATGCCGTCGTACGACCAGCTCTCCCCGGCGGGGGCCTGCTCGGACACGATGTCGCGCGGGTCGAGACGGACCAGGAGGACGACGGCCTTGGCCTTCTCCGTGATCCACTCGTGGGACTGCATCTCCTCCTGCGACGCCTCGGGGATGACGTGGACCACCGAGCCGATGGTGACGTCGGCGGCCTTGATGGGCCGGCCCGAGGGGTCGATCGCGAGGCGCGTGCCCCGCTGCCAGAGGGTGTGCTTGAACTTCGAGACGTTCCAGTCGCCGCCGACGCTCCCGATGAGCGGGACCGCGATGGTGAGCGGGAAGAGCGCGAGGGCGGAGATGACCGCGCCCTTGAGGACGCCGCGGCGGGCGATGCCCGAGTCCTTGACGCCCGCGTCGAGCTCGGCGAGCGCGGCGGTGCGCGTCTCGGGGTCGCTCGCGATGGGGTGGCGCTCGTCCACCTTCTCGTGGTCGGACATGAGGACCTTGGCCCAGTGCACCGCGCCGAGGCCGATGCCGAGGAGGGCGAACGCGATGGCGACGCCGAGCGTCACCGTCGACAGGCGCACGCCCGCGGTGGTCCCGTCCGGCGGGATCACGAAGTAGACGACGAGGGCCGCGATGGTGCCGATGACGGAGATCCCGAAGAGAGCGGCGACCTGGCGCTCGGCGCGCTTCGACGCCTTCGGGTCTCGGTCGGCCATCCGGCTCTTGTGCTCCGGCAGACCGGGGTCCGGGAACGTGTCGAGGGTGCCGTGCTCCTCGCGGTGCCCGACCTCGCGGTGCGAGGACTCGGACGAGCGGGGGCTCTGGTAGTCGCTCACGAGGACTTCGCTCCGATCCACACTGCGGCCCCGATGAGGAGGCCCATTCCGACGATCCAGGCCCACAGACCCTCGCTGACGGGGCCGAGGGACCCGAGCGACAGGCCGCCAGCCGAGCCGTCACGCTGCTCGGCGAGGAAGGCGATGACGTCCCGCTTCTCCTCCGGCGTCACGGTGGCGTCGTTGAAGACCGGCATCGACTGCGGACCGGTGAGCATCGCCTGGTAGATGTTCCGCTCCGAGGTGTCCCACAGCGGGGGAGCGAACTTGCCCTCGGAGAGGGCACCGCCCGCACCGATCGCGTTGTGGCACATCGCGCAGTTGGTGCGGAAGACCGCGGCACCGTTCGCCGGGTCGCCGAGCGCGGCGTCGACCTGCTCGTCCGTGGGGATCGCGGGGCCGGCGCCGAGCGACGCGACGTAGGCGGCGAGCTGCGCCGTCTGCTCCTCGTCGAACTGGCGCGGCTTCTGGATGGCCTGCGGACCGTCCATCTGCATGGGCATGCGGCCGGTGGACACCTGGAAGTCGACCGACGCGGCGCCGACACCGACGAGCGAGGGCGCGGTGGCCGTGCCCTCGGCGTTCGGGCCGTGGCACGTGGCGCAGTTGGCCTGGAACAGCTTCTGGCCGGTCTCGATGTCCTCGGTGCTGGCGGTCTCGGCGTTGGCCGAAGTCGGGGCAAAGGCGGCGTAGACGCCACCGGTGACCAGCAGCGCCAGCAGCAGCAGCACGACCGGCGCGAAGCGGTGGTGTCTGCGGGCGGCGAGTGCCTTCACGAAATGATCCTCGTCTCGCAGGTGGGGGAGCAGGGGGCGGGTGGGCGGTCCGGGGCGGACCCCGGGCGGGTCGTCAGCGCAAGATGTAGATCACGAAGAACAGCGCGATCCACACGACGTCGACGAAGTGCCAGTAGTAGGACGTGACGATGGCCGTCGTGGCCTCGTGGTGCCCGAAGTTCTTGGCCGAGAACGAGCGGCCGAGAAGGAACAGGAAGGCGATCAGGCCGCCGACGACGTGGAGGCCGTGGAACCCGGTCGTGATGTAGAAGACGGAGCCGTAGGGCGTCGAGGAGATCGACACGCCGTGCTCGACGAGCTCGGCGTACTCGAAGATCTGACCACCGATGAAGAACGCGCCCATGAGGAACGTCAGCGTCATCCACTCGTTCATCCCCCAGCGGTTCACCTGGAAGATCGAGCCGGTGCGCACGGGCTGGAAGCGCTCGGCGGCCCACACGCCCATCTGGCACGTCACCGACGACAGCACCAGGACGGTCGTGTTGATCGCCGCGAAGGTCAGGTTGAGCTTGTCCGCCTCGAGGGCCCACTCGTCGGCGGGCATCACGGAGCGGACCGTGAAGTACATGGCGAAGAGGCCGGCGAAGAACATGAGCTCGCTGGCCAGCCACACGATCGTCCCGACCGAGACGGGGTTCGGTCGGTTGACGCTCACGTGCTGATGGGCGTGGGGGGCAGCCGTTGCGGTCGACACAGGAGCCATTATGGCCGACGAACCTCAGCTTCGCGGCACGCAGACGGCCGCCCGGAGGCGGTGAATCTCACAATGTCTCCAGAACTTCCCACGGAGACCTGCACTTGGTGACGGAAACCGTCCGAGTGCCATGAAACCGGTGTGCCCGCCGCACGGGCCAGGGCCCTTGGTCCCCGGTCCGGCGCCGGTCGGCGCGCGACCCGCCCCAGGGGTGCTGCGAAGCCCTCCGACGTGCCAAGATGCCAGTCGGGACCTGCGTCCGCCACACGCGGCGGCACGCGCTCCCGGGCCCATCCCAGGGAACGACGAAGGCGACGGTGACGACGATGACGACGACCGTGACGACGACGCACGGGGACACGGACGTGACCCCGCGCGCGCCGCGCATCCTGCTCTACAGCGACGACGTGACCGTGCGTGAGCAGGTGCGGCTCGCCGTCGGGCGGCGGCTGGGCGCGGGGCAGCCGGAGATCGAGTGGCACGAGGTGGCCACCCCGGCGGCGGTCGTGGCGTCGGCGGACGCCGGCGGGTGGGACCTGCTGGTCCTGGACGGCGAGGCCGACAAGGCCGGGGGCATGGGTCTGTGCCGCCAGCTCAAGAACGAGATCTACGCCTGCCCGCCGGTCCTGGTCCTCACCGGCAGGCCGCAGGACGGTTGGCTAGCATCGTGGTCGCTCGCCGACGACGCGGTGCCCCGGCCGTTCGACGCGGTCGCCCTCCAGCGCGCCGTCGCCGACCTGCTGCGCGCCTCCGGCACGCGGTAGCCGACCAGGAGACCGACCAGCCGAAGGGCCACCCGTGACCGCCACCCCGCACCCTGCCGCCTCGACCACGAGCGACTCGACGGGTGCGGGGCTCACCTGGCCCGGGCTGCTCACCGAGCTCGTCGCGGGGAACGACCTCGACGCCGAGCGCACCGCGTGGGCCATGGACCAGGTGATGTCGGGCGAGGTCTCGCCGGTGAAGCTCGCGAGCTTCCTCGTCGCGCTGCGGGCGAAGGGGGAGACGGTCGCCGAGCTCACGGGCCTCGCGGACGCGATGCTCGCGCACGCGAGCCGGTTCTCCGTGGACGGGCCCGCCGTGGACATCGTGGGCACGGGTGGCGACCGCGCCCACACCGTGAACATCTCGACCATGGCGTCGCTCGTCATCGCGGGTGCGGGCGTGCGCGTCGTCAAGCACGGCAACCGCGCTGCGACGTCGTCGTCGGGCGCCGCGGATGTGCTCGAGGAGCTCGGCATCCGGCTCGACCACGGGCCCGACCGCGTGGCGCGCATCGTGCAGGAGGCAGGGATCACCTTCTGCTTCGCCATGGTGTTCCACCCGTCGATGCGGCACGCCGGCGTCGCGCGCAAGGAGCTCGGCATCCCGACCGCGTTCAACGTGCTCGGCCCTCTGACGAACCCGGCGCAGCCGCGTGCGGCGGCGATCGGCGTGGCCGACGCCCGGATGGCGCCGCTCATCGCCGGCGTGCTCGCCGGACGTGGCACGTCGGCGCTCGTGTTCCGCGGCGACGACGGCCTCGACGAGCTCGCGGCGACCGGCGGCGCCACGGTGTGGGAGGTGCGCGACGGCGCCGTGACGGAGCGCCGCCTCGACCCCGTCGCCGACCTCGGTCTGACGCCCGTCACGGTCGAGGACCTGCGCGGCGGGAACGCGGCGCACAACGCCGACGTCGCGCGCCGTTTCCTCGCGGGCGAGCCCGGCGCGGTGCGCGAGACGGTGCTGCTCAACGCGGCGGCGGGTCTCGTCGCCGACGGCACGCTGCCCGGGACCGCGGAGGGGTCGCTCGTCGAGCGGCTCCGCGCGGCCTACGACGTCGCGGCCCGCAGCGTCGACTCCGGCGCCGCGCGCGCAGCGCTCGCCCGCTGGGCGGAGGCCGCGGCGCGCGACTGACGGCCGGTCAGTCGTCGAGGCCGAGCGCGAACGCCTGCTCGAGGTCGACGTTCGAGTAGGCGCGGAACGCGATGAACGTCTCGGTGCGCACGACGCCCTGGACCTTGCTGATCCGGTCCGCGATGACGTCGGCGAGCTGGTCGTGCTCCTGGACCCGCACCATCGCGACGAGGTCCGCCTTGCCCGTCACCGAGTAGACCTCGCTGACGCCGCGCAGGTCCGCGACCTCCGACGCGACCTCGGGGATGCGTGCGGGGTCGGTGTCGATCAGGACGATGGCGGTGAGCATGGTTCCTCCGGGGACGGGTCGTCGTCAGGCGACCACTCTACGGTCGGCCCGGCGGTCGCGTGCGCCAGGTCGGCGCCGCTCTCGGGGTCCGCGTGGCGCGCGACGTGGCGGGCCGTGGCCGCGAGGTCCACGTGCGACCCCGCCGAGCGGACCGGGCACGCCCACGGACCCGTGACGTCGACGATCCGCACCCCGGGCTCCTGGAGCCAGGACAGCAGGATCTCGGCCTCGTGCGGGTGGCTCGCGGGGGCCGGCGGCACGGGCGGTGCCACGGTCTCGGCCGTCGCGACGAGCGCGTGCACGAGCGGCCACGGGTCCGTCCCGGGCGCACTGACACCCGTCGCGGCGAGCCGCGCGTGCCGCACGACGACGACCTCCCACCCGCCGGCGTCCGTCGGGCGCGCGGCGACGAGCTCGGCGCACGCGGCGAGCGGGGCGAGTCGCTGCGCCCGCGCCGCGCCCGTGAGGAAGGCGCGCAGGCGCTGGGTGAGCTCGCCGGCCTGCTCGAAGCGCTCGTCGCGCGAGAGGGCCACGATGCGGCGCCCGAGCTCGGCGACGACGCGCGACGGGTCGCCCTCGAACGCCTCGCGCACGCCCGCCGCGACGTCCCCGTAGCCGGTGTCGCGCGCGGCGGTCGTGCACGGGGCCGAGCAGCGGCCCATCTCGGCGAGCACGCAGGCCGTCGCACCGGGCGAGGCGACGACGGGGAGCCGGCGGGTGCACTGGCGCAGCGCGAAGGCGTCGTGCAGGGCGTCCACGGCGGCCTGGGCCTGGTGCCGCGAGGCGAACGGGCCGATGTGCGCCGCCGGTGCGCGGACGTCGCGGACCAGCGAGAGGCGCGGGTACGCCTCGTCGGTGAGCCGGACCCACGTCATGCGCTCCGGGTGCCGCGACCGGCGGTTGTACCGCGGGGCGTGCTCGGCGATGAGGCGCAGCTCGCGGACCTGCGCCTCGAGCGGCGTCGCGCACACGACGGGCGTGACGGCGTGCGCGATGCGCACCATCTCGGTGATGCGCCCACGCTTCTCCGAGCGCGTGAAGTACGACCGCACGCGGCGCCGGATCGACGTCGACGTCCCGACGTAGAGCACCTCGTCGCCCGGGCCGCGGAAGAGGTAGACGCCGGGCGCGTCCGGCAGGCCGTCGGCGAGGTGGCGCTTGCGGCGCACGTCCTGCGGCACGGGGTCCGTCGCCCCGGCGAGGTCCTCCAGGTGCGTCACGCCGAGCGGGCCGAGGCGGCCGAGGAGCGCGTGCAGCACGTCGACGGTGGCCCGTGCGTCGGCGAGCGCGCGGTGGTCCGGCGTCACCGTGGCACGGAAGAGGGCCGCGAGCGTCGCGAGCTTGTGGTTCGGCGCCTCGTCGCGCGTGACGACCCGCCGTGCGAGGGGCACGGTGTCGAGCACCTGGTTGCCGGGCCAGTCGTAGCCCGCGGAGCGGCACGCGGCCTTGAGGAACGAGATGTCGAACGGGGCGTTGTGCGCGACGAGCACCGCGTCGCGCGCGAACTCGAGGAAGCTGGGCAGGACGGCCTCGATGCGGGGCGCGGTGGCGACCATCGACGACGTGATGCCGGTGAGCCGCGCGACGAAGGCGGGCACGGGCACGCCCGGGTCGACGAGCGTCTGGAACTCGCCGAGCACCTCGCCGCCTCGCACCTTCACCGCGCCGATCTCCGTGATCCCGGCGCCCGCGGGGGAGCCGCCGGTCGTCTCGAGGTCGACGACGACGAACGTCACCTCGTGCAGCGGCGTGCCCAGGTCCTCCAGCGTGGGCTGGACGGGGGCGCCCTGCGGTGCGGACCCGGCGCGGGGGGCGGCGAGGGCGGGTCCGGACGACATGGCGGCGAGGCTAGCGAGGGCCACCGACACCACCGCCGCGAGGTCCGTCGGCCGCCCGCCGACACGAGGGCCGGGAGCCCCGGTCCGGGTCCCCGGGCGGCATAGGGTGGGAGCGAGAGAATCGGGACGATCATGGACGAAGCGCCCGGGGCGACCCGTGGACGCGGTGCGGAGGAGGCGCGGCGCATGGTGGCCGACGGACCGGAGGACGCCCTGCCCGCGGAGCCGGACGTGCCGCCGTCGGTCCGGAACCTGCTCGTGGCCGCCGCGGCCGACGCGCTGGGCGCGCTCGACACGGCCCTGGTCCCGGTCGCGCTCCAGCGGGTGCGGGCCTTCGCGCCTCGTCGGCGCGCGACGGCGGGAGCGGCGCCCCTGTGGCGTGCCCTGGCCAACGACGCGGCGTTCCGGCACGCGGTCGCCGCGGCCTGGTCCCGCGAGCACGAGAGCGAGCCGGAGCCCGGCTCCGCGCCACCGGACGACCTGTCCCCGGCACAGGTGCGTGAACGAGCCGCGGGAGCCTTCCTCCTGCGGCCCGACGGCTGGCAGGCGGAGGTGGAGCGCGCGCGCTCGCTCGACGACACCCTCCGGGCGGACCGGTCGGCCCGGGACGACGCGGCCCGCCTCCGCGGCGAGCGCGACAGGCTCGCCCGCCAGGTCGAGGACCTCCGGGCGCGGGTCCGCGACGCCGACGCGCGCGCAGAGGCCGCGACGGCCGAGCTCGCCGCGGTACGCCGGGCCGAGCGGCGGCTGCGCGCCGACGCGGACCGGGCACGGGCCGAGGCGCGGGCTGCCGAGCGGGCGGCCCAGGGGGAGCGGGACGTCGCCGAGGCCGCGCTGCGCGACGCGCGCGAGGAGCGTCGTGCGGCCGCCGTCGACCGGGCCCGTGCGCGGGCGGAGCGGGACGAGGCGCGCCGGGCGCGGACGTCGTCGGCCGACCTCGCGACGGCCCGGGCGCGCCTCCTGCTCGACACGGTGGTCGACGCGGCGGCGGGGCTCCGGCGCGAGCTCGCGCTCGGCCCGTCGACCACGACCCCGGCGGACGACGTCGCCGCCGGGCTGCCGGACGCGGCGCGCACCCGGCCAGGGTCGCGCGGCCGCGCGGCGGACGACCCGGCGCTCGTCGACGACCTGCTGTCGGTGCCGCGGACGCACCTCGTCGTCGACGGCTACAACGTGACGAAGACGGGCTACGGCGAGCTGTCGCTCGCGGACCAGCGCGACCGGCTCCTCGCCGGCCTGCTCCGCGTGGCCGCCGCCGGCACGGAGGTCACCGTGTGCTTCGACGGCGCCGACGGCGGCCCGCGGCCGGTGCACGCCCCGCGCGGCGTGCGGGTGCTGTTCTCCTCGGGGGAGATCGCGGACGACCTCATCCGGCGCCTGGTCGCCGCCGAGCCGCCCGGACGACCGGTCGTCGTCGTGACGAGCGACCGCGCCGTCGCCGACGACGTGCAGGCGATGGGCGCGGCGTGCGTCCCGGCCCGCGCGCTCCTGGCGCGGCTCGCCCGCCGCTGACGACGAGGCCCTCCCCGGCGTGCTGCCGGGGAGGGCCGTGGTGCGCGGGGACGGGGTTCCCGGACCGTGTCAGCGGACGGGCGCGGGCCCGTCGACGTAGATCGCCTCGACGTCGGCCGCGAAGTCCTTGAGCACCTCGCTGCGCTTCACCTTGAGCGACGGCGTGAGGTAGCCGTTCTCGACCGTGAAGTCCGTCGTGAGGACCGTGAACTTGCGGATCGACTCGGCGCGGGAGACAGCCTGGTTCGCGCGCGTGACCGCGGCGTCGAGGGCGGCGAGGACGTCCGGGTCCTTGGCCGCCTGCTCGACGGTCAGGGACTCCTTGCCGTGCATGCTGGCCCAGCCGGGCAGGCCCTCCGGGTCGATCGTCACCAGGGCGCCGATGAACGGCTTCTGGTCGCCCACGACGACGCACTGCGAGACGAGCGCGTGCGCGCGGATCCGGTCCTCGAGGACGGCGGGCGCGACGTTCTTGCCGCCGGCGGTGACGATGATCTCCTTCTTGCGCCCGGTGATGCGCAGGAAACCGTCCTCGTCGAGCGAGCCGAGGTCGCCGGTGCGGAACCAGCCGTCGACGAACGCGTCCGCGGTCGCCTGCTCGTTGTTGTGGTAGCCGCGGAAGATGTGGTCGCCCCGCAGGAGGATCTCGCCGTCCTCGGCGATCCGGGCGCCGCAGCCCGGGAGCTGCTCGCCGACGGTCCCGATCTTCGTGTTCCCCGGGCGGTTGACGCTCGTCGGTGCCGTCGACTCGGTGAGGCCGTAGCCCTCGAGGATCCGCACGCCGATGCCGCGGTAGAAGTGGCCGAGGCGCTCGCCGAGCGGCGCGCCGCCGGAGACGGCGTACTTCGCGCGGCCGCCGAGCGCGTGCCGGAGCTTCTTGAAGACGAGCGCGTCGGCGATCTTGTGCTGCAGGCGTAGCCCGACGCCCGGCCCGGACGGCTCGTCGAGCGCGCGCGAGTACGCGATCGCGGTCGCGGCGGCCCAGTGGAAGATCTTCAGCTTGCCGCCCGCGGCCGCCTTCTGCTCCGAGGAGTTGTAGACCTTCTCGAAGACGCGCGGCACCGAGAGGATGTACGTCGGCTTGAACGTGCCGAGGTCCTCGAGCAGCGTCTTCGTGTCCGGCGTGTGGCCCAGCACCGTGCCCCCGGCCACGACGAGCACGCCGATGAACCGCGCGAACACGTGGGCGAGCGGCATGAACAGCAGCGTGCGGCCGCCCGGCTCCCCGAAGACCTCGGGCACCGCGTCCACGGCGTTGACCGTGAGGGAGTAGAAGTTCTGGTGCGTGAGCTCCGCGCCCTTGGGGCGGCCCGTCGTGCCGGACGTGTAGATGATCGTCGCGACGTCCGCGAGGTCGGCGAGGCCGCGCCGGCGCACGATCTCGGCGTCGTCCACGCCGGCGCCGTCGGCCGTGAGCGTGGCGATCGCGCCGGAGTCGATCGCGAGCACGTCCCGCAGCCCGGGGGCCTGGTCGCGCACCTCCTCGACCGTCGCCGCGTGCGCCTCGGTCTCCACGACGAGCAGGCGCACGTCCGCGTCCGAGAGGATCCACTGCACCTGCTCCGGGCTCGACGTCTCGTAGAGCGGCACGGGCACCGCGCCCGCCGCCCACGTCGCCCAGTCGAGGAGCGTCCACTCGTAGCGCGTGCGCGACATGATGCCCACGTGGTCGCCGGGCTCGATGCCGCGGGCGACGAGACCCTTCGCGACGGCGACGACCTCGGCGTCGAACTCGCGCGCGCTGAGCGCCTGCCACGCACCGTCGGCACCCGTGCGGCGCTCGACCATCGGCGCGGCCGGGTCGGCCGCGACGCGGCTCGCGAGGAGGTCGTTGAGGTTCTTCGAGGGATCGACTTCGACGATCCGTGGGGCGCTGATCTCGTCCATTCTGGCTCCAGTGGCAGTAGTCGACGGTGGGAGAACCCTACCCAGTGGCGGCGTGTGCCCGAGACCTGCCGTTGTCGGTAGGCTTCAGGTGCTGTGCGCTGCTTGCGCAACGTTTCGCGCGGGCGCGGAGTTCCGGTGGCCCGACCCGTGGCGCGGGGTCGAGGCCCCGTCGTCGTGCGTGGTCCGTGAGCGGGCGAGCACCCGCAGCGAGACCTTGCAGTCAGCGGAACCGAGCGAGTAGAGGACGGGACATGCACGCCATCGGGGTGGACATCGGCGGGACGAAGATCGCGGCCGGGGTCGTCGACGAGAAGGGCGAGATCCTCGTCCAGACGCGCCGCGACACCGAGCCCGACGACGTCGCGAGCATCGACCGCGCGATCGCCGACGTCTATGCCGAGCTCACGGCCGACCACGAGGTCGGCGCGATGGGCCTCGCGGCGGCCGGCTTCGTCAGCCCCGACCGCACCTCGGTGCTCTTCGCGCCGAACATCGCCTGGCGCGAGTACCCGCTGGCGCGCAACGTGCGTGAGCTCATCGGCGACGTCGACGTCCCGATCGTCGTCGAGAACGACGCGAACGCGGCGGGCTGGGCGGAGTTCCAGTTCGGCGTCGCGCGCGACGCGACCGACATGCTCATGCTCACGGTCGGCACGGGGCTCGGGGGCGCGATCGTCGTCGACCGCGAGCTCGTGCGGGGCAAGTGGGGCGTCGCGGCCGAGGTCGGCCACATGCGCGTCGTCCCGGGCGGGCACTACTGCGGCTGCGGCCACGAGGGCTGCTGGGAGCAGTACGCGTCCGGGCGCGCACTCGTCCGGGACGGGCAGAACGCCCTCATCGCCCAGCCGGACCGCGCGACGCGCCTGCTCGAGATCTGCGGCGGCGACCCGGACAAGCTCAACGGTCCCCAGATCACCCAGGCCGCGCAGGAGGGCGACGACCTCGCGGTCGAGCTGCTCGCGAACCTCGGCCGCTGGATCGGCGAGGGCGCGGCGTCGGTCACGGCGCTGCTCGACCCGGAGCTCATCGTCATCGGCGGCGGCGTCGGTGCGGCGGGCGACCTCCTGCTCCAGCCGGTGCGGCGCGCGTTCGCCGACCAGCTCTCCGCGCGCGGGCACCGCCCGGAGGCGCGGATCGAGCTCGCCGAGCACGGCAACGAGGCGGGCATCGTCGGCGCCGCGGACCTGGCGCGCCGCTGACGGGCGGCGCGGGCGCGGTGCGGGGGAGGCGCAGGCGTCAGACGACGGCGCCCGGGCCCCGGTCGTCGTCGTCCCGCCGGTGCGGCATGCGCCAGAGCAGGATCGCCAGCCCCACGAGGAAGGCGCCGCCGCCCACCTGCGCGACGATCACGGGGTACGGGCGCGCCACGACGAGCACGACGAGCAGCAGGATCGGCACGCCGACGACGAGCGCCCACGCCATCGTCAGGAGCGGGTCGCGCCCGAGGACGAGCGGCGGGTCCGGGGGCACGAAGTGGCTCTCGGCCTCCTCGAGGTCCTCGACCTCGGGCGTCGTGGGCCAGTCCCGCGGGCCGGTCGGGCGCACCCAGGGCGCCACGGGCACGGACCCGAGCACGTCGCGGCCGCTGCGCGGGGAGCCCTCGGTCGTCCCGGCCGCCGGGTCCTCCGGGGCCCCAGGATCGTCGCCCGGCCGGGCGCCCGGGTCGGAGCGGTCGAGATCGGAGAGCTCGGAGAGCTCGGCCACGATGCCGGCCCACCGGGCGTCGACGTCGAGCGCGGGCTCGGGCACCTCGTCGTGCGGCGCCGTCGCCTCCCCGTCGGCGGCGACAGGGTGGTCCGCACCCGGCGCCGCGTCGTCGGGCGTGGGGTCGGGGACGTCGTCGGGCTGCGGGGAGTCCGGCTGGGCGTTCGGTGCGGCCATGGGAATCACTCTAGAGTCGGATGCACGTCCCGCGCCGGGACCCCGCGAGGAGGAACGTTGTTCTACTGGTTCATGAAGCAGGTGATGGTCGGCCCGATCCTGCGGCTCCTGTACCGTCCCTGGACGCGGGGCGTCGAGCACGTGCCGGACGAGGGCGGTGCCATCCTCGCGAGCAACCACCTCGCGGTGATCGACTCGTTCATCCTGCCGCTCGTCCTCGACCGCAAGGTCCAGTTCCTCGGCAAGTCCGACTACTTCACGGGCACGGGCGTCAAAGGGCGTCTGACCGCCGGCTTCATGCGCGGCGTGGGCACGATCCCCGTGGACCGGGCCGGTGGCAAGGCGAGCGAGGCCGCGCTCGAGACGGGCCTGCGCGTCCTGCGCGAGGGCGACCTGTTCGGCATCTACCCGGAGGGCACGCGCAGCCCGGACGGACGGCTGTACCGCGGCAAGACGGGCGTCGCGCGCCTCGCGCTGGAGTCGGGCGCCCCGGTGGTCCCGGTCGCGATGGTCGGGACGAACATCGCGCAGCCGATCGGCAAGGTCATCCCCACGCCCATGCGCATCGGGGTCGTCATCGGCGAGCCGCTCGACTTCTCGCGCTACCGCGGCATGGAGAACGACCGCTTCATCCTGCGCGCCGTCGCCGACGAGATCCAGTACGCCATCATGCGGCTGTCCGGGCAGGAGTACGTCGACATCTACGCGGCCACGGCCAAGGCGCGCCTCGCGGCGGGCCACACCGAGTCCGAGGTGGCGGGCGGTGCGCCCGGTGGGCGTCCCGCTCCCGACGTCCAGGTCCCGGAACCGCCGCCGGAGCCCGGCGCGGCGTCAGTAGACTGAGCGACGGCCGGTCGTGCCGGGCCCGCAGGCCCGAGCCCCGTCGCCGCCACCCCGCCGGACCGCGTCCGTCCGGCCAGGATCCGTCCTACGAGAGGTTCTGAGTTCACATGTCGGTTCGTCGCGTCGCCCTCCTCACCGCGGGCGGTTTCGCCCCGTGCCTGTCCTCCGCGGTCGGGGGTCTCATCGAGCGGTACACGGAGCTCGACCCGGAGATCGAGATCATCGCCTACCAGTACGGCTACCACGGCCTGCTGACCGGCACGAAGATCGTCGTGGACTCCGAGGGGCGCAAGCAGGCCGGGATCCTGCACCGCTTCGGCGGCTCGCCGATCGGCAACTCGCGCGTCAAGCTCACCAACGCGGCCGACTGCGTCAAGCGCGGCCTCGTCCAGGAGGGCCAGGACCCGCTGCAGGTCGCCGCGGAGCAGCTCAAGGCGGACGGCGTCGACGTGCTGCACACGATCGGCGGCGACGACACGAACACGACCGCGGCCGACCTCGCCGCGTACCTCCACGAGAACGGCTACGAGCTCACGGTCGTGGGCCTGCCGAAGACGATCGACAACGACGTTATCCCGATCCGCCAGTCGCTCGGCGCGTGGACCGCCGCCGAGGAGGCGGCGGGCTTCGCGGCCAACGTCATCGGCGAGCACCGCTCGGGCCCGCGCATGCTCATCGTGCACGAGGTCATGGGGCGCCACTGCGGGTGGCTCACCGCGGCGTCCGCCGCCGAGTACCGCAAGTGGCTCGACGCCCAGGAGTGGGCCCCGGCCCTCGGTCTGACGCGCGAGCGCTGGGACGTCCACGCGGTCTTCCTGCCGGAGCTCGCGCTCGACATCGACGCCGAGGCCGAGCGCCTCAAGGCGATCATGGACGAGCAGGGCAACGTCAACATCTTCCTGTCCGAGGGCGCCGGCATGCACGAGATCGTGGCGCAGCTCGAGGCGGCGGGCGAGGAGGTCCAGCGCGACCCGTTCGGCCACGTCAAGCTCGACACGGTCAACCCGGGCCAGTGGTTCGCCAAGCAGTTCGCCGAGAAGCTGGGCGCCGAGAAGGTCATGGTCCAGAAGTCCGGCTACTTCTCGCGCGCGGCCGCCGCGAACGCCGAGGACCTGCGCCTCATCAAGTCGATGACGGACCTCGCGGTCGAGTGCGCGCTGCGCGGCGAGTCGGGCGTCATCGGCCACGACGAGGAGAACGGCGACCGCCTGCGCGCGATCGAGTTCCCGCGGATCGCCGGCGGCAAGGCGTTCGACGTGTCGCAGCAGTGGTTCGGCGAGCTCCTCGAGGGCATCGGCCAGCCGCTCGTGCCCGCGGCGCCCGCGGCCCACTGACCGGCACGACCGCACCAGGAACCTCGTCAGGGGACGCCGTATGACCACCACGAGCGAGCCGGGGACCGACTCCGGGCTCGACCACTTCCGCACGCTCGTCGCGCTCCAGCAGCCGACGTGGCCGGACGAGGCGGCGCTCGACGCCGTCCGTGACCGGCTGGCGGCCTCCGCGCCGCTCGTGGTGCCGGCGGCGGCCGACACACTGCGCTCCCGCCTGGCCGCGGCCGGGCGGGGCGAGGCGTTCCTCCTGCAGGGGGGCGACTGCGCCGAGACGTTCGCCGAGGCGAACGCCGACCGGATCCGCAACAAGATCCGCACCATCCTCCAGATGGCGGTCATCCTCACGCACGGCGCGAGCATGCCCGTCGTGAAGATGGGCCGCATGGCCGGGCAGTACGCGAAGCCGCGCAGCTCCGACTCGGAGACGCGCGACGGCGTGACCCTGCCCGCCTACCGGGGCGACATGATCAACGGGCACGCGTTCACGCCCGAGGCGCGCATCCCGGACCCCGAGCGCCTCGTGCAGGCGTACCAGATCTCGGCGGCGACGTGGAACGTCGTGCGCGCGTTCACGACGGGCGGCTTCGCCGACCTGCGCCAGGTCCACGAGTGGAACCGCGGCTTCATGCGCAACCCCGCCTACGCGCGCTACGAGCGGACGGCGTCCGAGATCGACCGCGCGATCCGCTTCATGGACGCGTGCGGCGCCGACTTCGACGCGCTGCGCACGGTCGAGTTCTTCGTCAGCCACGAGGCGCTCGTGCTGGACTACGAGCGCGCCCTCACGCGCCGGGACGCGCGCACGGGGGACGCGTACGACACGTCCGCCCACTTCCTGTGGATCGGGGAGCGCACGCGCCAGCTCGACGGCGCGCACGTCGACTTCCTCTCGCGCGTCGCGAACCCCGTCGGGGTCAAGCTCGGCCCGACGACGACGCCCGACGTCGCGCTCGAGCTCGCCCGCCGTCTGAACCCCGACGACGTCGAGGGCCGCCTGACCTTCGTCACGCGCATGGGCGCCGGCAACGTGCGGGACGCGCTCCCGCCGCTCGTCGAGGCCGTCGCGCGCGCGGGCGTGCCCGTCACGTGGGTCACGGACCCCATGCACGGGAACACCATCACGTCGGCGAGCGGCTACAAGACGCGCCGGTTCGACGACGTGCTCGACGAGGTGCGCGGCTTCTTCGAGGTGCACCGCGCCGCGGGGACCGTGCCGGGCGGGCTGCACGTCGAGCTCACGGGCGACGACGTCACCGAGGTGCTGGGCGGGAGCGAGGAGATCGACGACGCGGGGCTCGCCCTGCGCTACGAGACCCTCGTCGACCCGCGCCTCAACCACCAGCAGTCGCTGGAGATGGCCTTCCAGGTCGCGGAGATGCTGCGCGGCTGAGACCGCGGGGAGCCGGTCGTTTCCCGTCGAGCGCAGGGCCGTGGCCCGTCCCGTGGTCGGGGCGGGCCACGGTCGTCCGCGCGGGACGCGAGGTCAGAAGACGTTGAGGACGATCGTCGAACCCTTGGGCGCGGTGCGCCCGTCCCCGCCCGGCGGGTCCTGGGCGTAGACGATATTGAGCGGGTGGATGCCCTGCGGGTAGCGGATCTCCACCTGGAAGCCCGCGTCCTTCAGGGCCTTCTCGGCGTCCGCGACGTTGCGCGTGCTGACGTTCGGGACCTCGACGAGCGGGGGTCCGAGCGACACCACGACGTTCACGGTGTCCTTCCGGTGGGCGTCGGAGCCTTGCTCGGGGTCCTGGCGGATCACGAGCCCCGCGCCGACGGTCTCGGAGTACTCCTCGGTGACCGCGGGGACGAGGCCCTGCTCCTCGAGGGCGGCGACGGCGGCGTCCTTCGCGGAGCCCGTGACCTGCGGCACGACGACGGGTGCAGGCCCGGACGAGACGGTGAGCACGACCGGCACGTCGTGCCGGATCGTGGCGCCCTCCTCGATGGCGTTGCCGTCGGGGTCCTTCACGGCCATGACCTGGCCCGACGGCACCTCGTCGTGCGGCTCGGCGACGGGGTCGCCGAGCGTGAGGTCGGCGCCCTCGATCGCGGCGGTCGCCTCCTCCTGCGTCGCGCCCACGAGGCCCGTCGGCACCGTGAGCATCCGCACGCCCTTCGACACGACGAGCTGCACGCTGCCGTCCTTGCGCACGTCCTCACCGGACGCCGGGTCGGTCGCCACGATGGCGCCCTCGGGCACGGCGTCGTCGTAGCGCTCCTCGACCGTGTGGGACAGGCCCGCGTCGTCGAGGATCGCGACGGCCTCGGGACGCGGCGCCTCGACGAGGCCGTCCGGGACCTGGGTGTAGGCGCCCGGCCCGGACGAGAACCACCACGCGGCACCGCCGCCGACGCCCGCGAGGACGAGGAGGACGACGAGCGACCAGACGACCACGCGGCCGTGGCCACGTCGCCGCGCCAGGGCCGGGGGAGCAGGGGGCGGCGGGCCGGGCCGCGTCGTCGGCGCGACGACGTGCCCGACCGCGAGCGGCTCCGTGAGGCCCGCGGCCTCGCGGTCGCGCAGGCTGAGCGCGGCGAGGGACGCGGTCGCGGCGGCGGACGGGTCGTCGCGCTCCGTCCGCGGGCCCGGACCCGGCGGGGGCGGCACGACGGCGGCCCCACCGGCGGGCGGGTCGACGCGGCGCTCGAGGTCGGCGGGGTCGAGCGCCGCCCGGGTCGAGCGCACGAGCGCGAGCGCGGCGCCCGCGTCGGCCGGGCGGTCGGCGGGGTCGCGCGCGGCGAGCGCGCAGAGCAGGTCGTCGACCTCGGGCGGGATCCACGGGGCGACGTCCGACGGCGGCGGCACGTCGTTGTTCACGTGCTGGAACGCGACCTGGATCGGCGTCGTCCCGGTGTGCGGGACGGTGCCGAGCAGCATCTCGTACGCGAGGATGCCCGCGGCGTAGACGTCGGTGCGGGCGTCGCACGTGCCGGTCGCGATGAGCTCGGGGGAGAGGTAGGCGACGGTCCCGAGGATCGTGCCCGTCGTCGTCGCGGTCACCTCGTTCACGGCGCGCGCGAGACCGAAGTCGGTGACCTTGAGCCGACCCTCGGTGTCGAGCAGGACGTTCTCGGGCTTGATGTCGCGGTGCACGAGCCCCGCGCGGTGTGCCGCGGCGAGCGCGTCGAGCACGTGCTCCAGCACGTCGAGCGTGCGACCCAGCGTCAGGGTGCGCTCGGTGAGCATGGTGCGGCGCAGGTTCGACCCCGCCACGTACTCCATGGTCAGGTAGCTCGTGTCGCCGTCGAGGCCCTGGTCGTACACGGCGACGAGGCCCGGGTGGGTGAGCCGGGCGGCGGCGCGCGCCTCACGGCGGAAGCGGGAGACGAAGTCGGCGCCGGACGCGCCCTCGGCGAGGTGGGCGTGCATGACCTTGAGCGCGACCTCGCGCTCGAGCCGGCGGTCGATCGCCAGGTACACCGTCGCCATGCCGCCTCGCGCGATGCGCGAGACGACCTCGTACCGCCCGTCGACCAGGCGGCCGACGAGGGGATCGGTCGTCACGGTGGCCACGGGGAGAGTCTAGGTGGCCGGGTGTCACGATCCGGTGAGCGCGGCGCGCACGGCGTGGGTGTCGTGTGGAGGCACGCCGTAGGCTTGCCCGGTGACCGATCGCGACACCAGCCCCCGCCCCACGCTCGACGACCTCGTCGGCGAGTGGCTGACCCTCCCCGACGTCGCCGAGGCGCTCGGCACCGACGTCGGCAAGGTACGCCGCCTCGTGCAGGAGCGGCGCGTCGTCGGCGTGAAGCGTGGCGAGCGCACGACGTTCCAGGTCCCGGCGCGCTTCCTCGTGCCGCTGCACCTGGTGGACCCCGCGAACGTCGGCCGTCCGGACGAGAGCGGCCGCGTGGGCGTCCTGTCGAGCCTGCAGGGCACGATCGTGGTGCTCACCGACGCCGGGTTCGACGACGCCGAGATCCTCGAGTGGCTCTTCACCCCGCACGACGAGCTCGGCGAGGCCCCGTTCGACACGCTCCTCAGCGGGCACAAGGCGCGCGTGCGCCGCGTGGCGCAGTCCGAGCTCTGACGCGTTCCGCCGCCGACCCGGGAGCCCGGGCCGACGGGCGGCAGCGCGGTCAGGCCGTGCGCTCGACGGCGGCGCGCGCGAGCAGCGCGAGCATCGTCGCGCCCGGCTCCGCGAGCCCGGCCCCGTCGAGGGCGGTCGCTGCGCGCTCGGTGAGCTCGGCGATGAGGGACTCGACGGCGTCGCGAGCGCCCGTCTCGACGAGGACGGCGCGCAGGTCCTCCACCGTCGCCGGGTCGAGGTCCGGGTCGCCCAGGTGGGTGAGCAGGAGCTCGCGCTGCGCGGGCGTCGCCGCGGCCAGCGCGCGCACGACGAGCACCGTCCGCTTGCCCTCGCGCAGGTCGTCGCCCGCAGGCTTGCCGGTGACCTGCGCGTCGCCGAAGACGCCGAGCACGTCGTCGCGGAGCTGGAACGCCTCGCCCACGGGCAGGCCGAACGCGCTCGTCGCGGCGACCGCGTCGTCGTCGGCGCCGGCGAGCGCGGCGCCGAGCGCGATGGGGTGCTCGACGCTGTAGCGCGCGGACTTCGAACGGATGACGGCCCGGGCGCGCTCCTCGTCGGCCGCCGGGTCCTCGCCCCACGGCAGGACCTGTGCGTGCACGTCGAGGTACTGGCCGGCCGTGACCTCCGTCTGCATGCGGCCGAACACGCGTCGCGACCGCGTGGCGACCGCGGTCTCGAGGTCGTCGAGCGCGTCGCCGAGCTCCCGGTGGCTCGCGATGAGCGCGAGGTCGCCGAGCAGGATCGCGGCGTTCTCGCCGTACCGCGCGCCGTCGCCGGACCAGCCGAGGTCGCGGTGGCGCGCCGCGAAGGCGCGGTGCGCCGTCGGGCGGCCGCGCCGGGTGTCCGAGGAGTCCATGACGTCGTCGTGGAAGAGCGCCGCCGCCTGGAACAGCTCGAGCGCCGCGCCGGCGCGCAGCGCCGTGGACCGGTGCGGGCCTGCGGCGTCACCGCCGTGCGCGCGCCACGACCAGTAGCAGAACGCGGCGCGCAGGCGCTTGCCGCCCGCGAGCAGCTCCTGCGTCGCGTCGGCGAGCACGTCCGTGTCCGGGTGGGTCCCGGCGAGCTCGGCGCGCAGCGCCGCGGTCGAGGCGTGCAGCGCGTCGTCGACGCCGGCGCGCACCCCTTCGCGGTCGACGAGCGCGGCGGGGCTCGGGTCGGTGAGGTCCTCGGACGCCTGGGGAGGGACGGAGGGCGAGGTCGGCAGCGACGGGTTCGGCACGGGGGCAGCCTATGCGGAGCGAGGCCCACCCTGCCCGTCCGCCCTCGCGGCGGCCGTGCGGCGCGGCGCGTCAGGCAGGGGCCACCTGGCCGCTGATCGTCACGAGGCGTTCCGTCTCGTCGTCGAAGACGCCGACGGCGACCGACTCGGTGGGGGCCTCTGGCGCCGTCGTGCGGACGAACGTGGAGAGCGACGTGAGCGCGCTCGGCACGGTCGACGGGGAGACCACGAACCCGGCCGCGCCCAGCGCCTCGGTGTAGTAGGCGGTGAGCGCCTCGACCGTCTCGGTCGAGCGCAGGTTCAGCGTGAGGTCCACGAGCGTGCCGTCCTGCGACGGCCGCGCCGAGCTCGCGAGCACCTCGGCCCCCGGCGCCACCGGGACGAGCGTGGTAGGGAACCCCTCGACGAGGTCCCCGACCGCCGACGCGGCGTCGTAGTCGGGCAGCGGGGTCCCCGGCGTGCCGGCGTCGGCATCCGGTGCCGGCTGCTCCTCGCGGGGTGCCGCGGCGCCCTGCACGTCGGCCAGGTCCGCCTGGCACCCCGCGAGCGCCGCGCTCAGCACGGCCGCGACGAGGACGACGGCGGCCCGGCCGACGGGGGAGGGCGCCGGGTGCGCGGCGGCGCGGGTTCGTGGTGGCACGCGCACACCGTAGTCACCCGCGCGTGCGCGAGCCACCACCAGGGTCAAGGGCCGACCACAGCGACCGGCGCGCGCTTCGCCTCGTCCACAGCCGGGCGGCGGGCGCCCCGCACGCCGCGCGCACCGGCTGTGATGGGCGCATGACGACCCTCATCCGGGCCCAGGGCCCGCGCGAGCTCCTCGCCTACGTCCCCTTCCGGCTCGGCTACCGACCGCAGGACAGCGTCGTCCTCGTGGGGCTGCGGCCACCGCGCGGCCGCATCGGTCTCGTCGTGCGCGTCGATGTCGCCGACGCGGCGGACGTCGAGCACGGCCCGCAGCTCGCCCGGTCCGTCGTCGGGCACCTCGCGGCCGACGGCGCGCGGCGCGTCGTGCTCGTCGTCTACTCCGACGCGCCGCTGCGCGTGGCAGGGGTCGCCGCGGCCCGGGCGCGGGCCGCCGTCGAGCACTGCCGCGAGGCCGCCGAGCCGCACCACGGGCCCGTCGAGGCGTGGGTCGTGTCGTCGACGGGCTGGTACGCGCTCGACTGCGACGAGGACGACTGCTGCCCGCCCGAGGGGCGGTCGCTGCGCGAGCTCGAGTCGAGCGAGGTCGGCGCGCACATGGTGCTGTCCGGTGCGGCGCTCGCGGACTCGCGCGAGGAAGCCCTGCGCATCCCGCGCGCGGGCGCCGACGCACGGCGCCGTGCCGCACGCGCCGCGCGACGGGTGCACGACCGCGCCCGGGCGGAGGGGTCCGGCGCCGGCCGCGACGCCGGGACCGCGGCCCGGTCGGCCGCCCTCGCGCTGTGGCGCGCGGCGGTCGCGCAGGCCGCCGTGCACGAGGCGTCGCGGGCCGACAGACCCACGCCGCACGAGGGAGGGGGTGGTGCTGCGGCTCCCGCCGCGACGGTGCTCGGGCGCCTGGCCGCCGGGCTCGAGTCGGTCCCCGTGCGCGACGCCGTGCTCCTGTCCCTCGTGCCCGGGACGGGCGACCTGCCGGACCGGACCGTGCGCGGTGGGGACGTGGACGCCGGGACGGGCCGCGCCATCGCCGCGGTGGTGGACCCGGGTGCGGGGCTCGCGCCCGACCCGGCGGTCACCGGCCCGGCCCGGACCGTGCTCGAGGCCGTCGTGGCGCACGCCCCGCGCGGGAGCACCGCGCCCGCCCTGACGCTCCTCGCGCTCGTGGCGTGGTGGCACGGCGACGGCGGCCGAGCGCGGCGCCGGCTCGACGAGGCGCTCGCCGAGGACCCGGCGTACCGCCTCGCGCTGCTGCTCGCGAGCGCGCTCGACGCGGGGGTCCCTCCGGGCTGGATCCGCGCCGACGCGTGCGCCGACACGCACGAGGTCGGGTAGGTTCGACGCAACACGACCTGCGGTCGCCCCCGCGGCCGGCCGCACCCACGAGCCGTCTCCGGAGGACACATGAGCGTCGTCGTCGCGCACCTGAGCACGCCCGAGGGCCGCGAGGCTCTCGACAGCGCGGCCACCGAGGCCGTCCGGCGCGGCACCGAGCTCGTCGTCGTCGTGACCGAGGCCTCCACGTCGACCCCCGAGCTCGTCGCCGCGCACGAGGACGACCTGCGACGCGTGGAGGCCCGACTCGAGGGGACGGGCACGACGCTGCGTCGTGAGCAGGGCTCGTCGGACCTCGCGGACGACCTCGTGAGCGCCGCGGAGCGGTCGTCGGCGGACCTCATCGTCATCGGGCTGCGTCGGCGCAGCCCCGTGGGCAAGCTCATCCTCGGCTCGAACGCCCAGCGCATCCTGCTCGACGCCCCCTGCCCCGTGCTGGCCGTCAAGCCCGAGCGGCCCGCCGGCGTCTGACCCGGGCGGCGCCGCGAGGGGGAATCTTCCGAGGGCCCGGCCCGTTGTACACGTCACGAACCGGGTGACGAGACGCCGTGCGACGTGGTGCGCCGGGCCGTCGAGAGGCGGTCAGGTCCGACATCACCCCGTGTCGCGGCGTCCGGCGCACGGATCGCCGGTACAATATAGGTAGTCCGCCAGAGCCCGACGACTCGCCGTGAGAGTCCAGAGCAGCCCGCACTTCACGGTTCACGTCCCCGCTCCGGCGGCCCTACCGCCCCCCATGATTGCCGAAAGGTCGGTTTGTGGCGCCCTCAACCCCGATTTCCGCACTCCCGCGAGAGTTCGAGCACCCCGCCCTGCAGGAGCTCCTGCGGCGCGGCAGCGCGAACGGTCGCGTCGACGCCGAGAGCTTCCGCACCGCGTGCGAGCAGGCTGCCGTCAACGACGCCAAGCGGCTGAAGGCGGTCTTCCGCGCGCTCGCGGGCGCCGGCGTCGAGGTCGACATCCCGACCACGACGAAGGTGGCCGCGGCGGCTTCTCCGCGCAGCACGACGACGGCGCGCACCAAGCCCGCCGCGTCGAAGTCCGCGTCGGCCACCAAGCGCACGACCACGACGAAGGCCGCCCCGGCGGCCGACGCCGAGGGTGCGGAGACCCCGTCGACCGGACCCGCGAAGCCTGCCGCGCGCAAGACCGCGGCCAAGGCCCCCGCCAAGTCCAAGGCGACGCCCGCGCGCGCCAAGAAGAAGGACGACGACGAGGACGACGCCGAGGTCGAGATCGAGGACCTCGAGATCGACGTGGCCGAGGACGAGGAGGCCGCGGAGCCGGGCGCCAAGAAGGCTGCCGCCGCTGCTCCGAGCGACGAGCCCGAGGAGACCGGCTTCGTCGTCTCCGACGCGGACGAGGACGATGCCCCGGTCCAGCAGGTCGTGACCGCGGGTGCGACGGCCGACCCGGTCAAGGACTACCTCAAGCAGATCGGCAAGGTCGCGCTGCTGAACGCGGAGCAGGAGGTCGAGCTCGCGAAGCGGATCGAGGCCGGTCTGTTCGCGGAGGAGAAGCTCGCGGCCGAGGGCGACGACCTGGACCGTAAGCTCAAGCGTGAGCTGCAGTGGATCGCGCACGACGGCAAGCGGGCGAAGAACCACCTGCTGGAGGCGAACCTGCGTCTGGTGGTGTCGCTGGCCAAGCGGTACACGGGTCGCGGCATGCTGTTCCTGGACCTGATCCAGGAGGGCAACCTCGGTCTGATCCGTGCGGTCGAGAAGTTCGACTACACCAAGGGCTACAAGTTCTCGACGTACGCGACGTGGTGGATCCGGCAGGCGATCACGCGAGCGATGGCGGACCAGGCGCGCACCATCCGTATCCCGGTGCACATGGTCGAGGTCATCAACAAGCTCGCGCGCGTGCAGCGTCAGATGCTGCAGGACCTGGGCCGTGAGCCCACGCCCGAGGAGCTCGCCAAGGAGCTCGACATGACCCCCGAGAAGGTCGTCGAGGTCCAGAAGTACGGCCGCGAGCCCATCTCGCTGCACACGCCGCTCGGCGAGGACGGCGACTCCGAGTTCGGTGACCTCATCGAGGACTCCGAGGCCATCGTCCCGGCGGACGCGGTGAGCTTCACGCTCCTGCAGGAGCAGCTGCACCAGGTGCTCGACACGCTGAGCGAGCGCGAGGCGGGCGTCGTCTCGATGCGGTTCGGACTCTCGGACGGCCAGCCCAAGACGCTCGACGAGATCGGCAAGGTCTACGGCGTGACGCGCGAGCGCATCCGCCAGATCGAGTCGAAGACCATGTCGAAGCTGCGCCACCCGAGCCGCTCGCAGGTCCTGCGCGACTACCTCGACTGACGCGTCGCGGCGGGGCCGGTGCGCACCACCGGCCGCCCGCCGTCGTCGCACGACGAAGGCCCCGAGGAGATCTCCTCGGGGCCTTCGTCGTGTCTGGGGTCTGTGTCTGGGGTCTGTGTCTGAGGTCTGTCTCTGAGGCGGTCGTCGCGGGGGAACCGGGCGGTGGAGCCGGGCCTCGCGGTCGTGCGCTCCTGGCGCGGGACGGTGCTCGGTGGCTCGGCGCGTCAGCGCGCGCCGTGCTCCGCGAGCAGCTTGTCGGTCTCGTCCTGGATGGACGTCGCGAGGTCGGTGTAGGCATCCGCGTGCGCCCGCGCGTGGTGGCCGCAGAACAGCAGCTCGCCGCTCGGCAGGACCACACGGACGTACGCCTGGGCCCCGCAGCGGTCGCAGCGGTCGGCCGCGGTCAGCGGTTCGGTGGTGGTCGTCGTAGCAGTCACATGAACATCAAACCATCACCTCCTGAGGTTTCGTCCCGGGGGAGCGCCGGGTTCGCTACCCGCGAAGCGAGGTCACCCCGACTCGCGGGGTCCCGCGGCGGGCGGCGGGGCAGCACCACGCTGTGGGCGCCCTCGTCTAGGCTTGCCGCCGTGACGACCACCTCCGCTGAGTCCAGCTACACCGCTCGGCACCTGTCCGTGCTCGAGGGCCTCGAGGCCGTGCGCAAGCGCCCGGGCATGTACATCGGCACGACCGACTCGCGCGGTCTCATGCACTGCCTCTGGGAGATCATCGACAACTCGGTCGACGAGGCGCTCGCGGGCAACTGCTCGAAGATCCGGGTGGTGCTGCACGCCGACACCTCCGTGACGGTCGAGGACGACGGCCGCGGCATCCCCGTGGACATCGAGCCGAAGACGGGCCTGTCCGGCGTCGAGGTCGTCTTCACGAAGCTCCACGCGGGCGGCAAGTTCGGCGGTGGGTCGTACACCGCGTCGGGCGGCCTGCACGGTGTCGGCGCGTCCGTCGTCAACGCGCTGTCCTCGCGCCTCGACGTCGAGGTCGACCGCGGCGGCAAGACGCACCGCATGACCTTCCACCGCGGCGAGCCCGGCGTGTTCAGCGACCCGAAGACGGGCCCGACGCCGGACGCCCCGTTCGAGCCGTTCGTGTCCGGGTCCGAGCTCGCGGTCGTCGGGAAGACGAAGCGCGGCGTCACCGGCACGCGCGTCCGCTACTGGGCGGACCGCCAGATCTTCCTCAAGACGGCCGTCTTCTCCTACGACGAGCTCGTCACGCGCGTGCGCCAGACGACGTTCCTCGTCCCCGGCCTCGAGATCACGGTGCGCGACGAGCGCGGCGTGCCCGGGACTCCGGGGGAGTCCGGGCCGCACGAGGAGACGTTCGTGCACACGGGCGGGTCGGTCGACTTCGTCGACTTCCTCGCGCCGGACACCCCCGTCACCGCGACGTGGCGCCTCACGGGCTCGGGCTCGTTCACGGAGACCGTCCCGGTGCTCGACGACCGCGGACACATGACCCCGCAGGCGGTGCAGCGCGACTGCGAGGTCGACGTCGCGCTGCGCTGGGGCACCGGCTACGAGACCGAGGTCCGCAGCTTCGTCAACATCATCGCCACGCCCAAGGGCGGCTCCCACCTCGGCGGCTTCGAGCAGGGCCTGCTCAAGGTGCTGCGCAAGGCGGTCGAGACGAACGCGCGCCGCCTCAAGGTGTCGACGAAGGACGCGTCCGAGCGCATCGAGAAGGACGACGTGCTCGCCGGTCTGACGGCCGTCGTCACGGTCCGCCTCGCCGAGCCGCAGTTCGAGGGCCAGACGAAGGAGGTGCTCGGCACGGCGCCGGTGCGCGGCATCGTGGCGCGCGTCGTGGAGAAGGAGCTGAACGCGCTCCTCACCTCCACCAAGCGCGACGAGAAGACGCAGGCCGCGCTCCTGCTCGACAAGGTCGTGGCCGAGATGCGCGCGCGCATCACCGCGCGCAAGCAGAAGGAGATCTCGCGGCGCAAGAACGCGCTCGAGACGTCGTCCCTGCCCGCCAAGCTCGTCGACTGCCGCAGCGACGACGTCGAGCGCAGCGAGCTGTTCATCGTCGAGGGCGACAGCGCGCTCGGCACCGCGCGGCTCGCGCGCAGCTCCGACTTCCAGGCGCTCCTGCCCATCCGCGGCAAGATCCTCAACGTGCAGAAGGCGTCCGTGAGCGACATGCTGCGCAACGCCGAGTGCACCGCGATCATCCAGGTGCTCGGCGCCGGGTCCGGTCGCTCGTTCGACCTCGAGGCAGCGCGCTACGGCAAGATCGTGCTCATGACGGACGCCGACGTCGACGGCGCCCACATCCGCACCCTGCTGCTCACCCTCTTCTACCGGTACATGAAGCCGCTCGTCGAGGCGGGGCGCGTGTTCGCGGCCGTGCCGCCGCTGCACCGGATCGAGGTCATCGGCGCCGGACGTCGCAAGAACGAGTACATCTACACGTACTCCGAGGCCGAGCTCGCCGCGACGCTCAAGAAGCTCGACAAGGCCGGCCGCCGCTACAAGGACGACATCCAGCGGTACAAGGGCCTGGGGGAGATGGACGCCGACCAGCTGGCCGAGACGACGATGGACCCGCGTCACCGCACCCTGCGTCGCGTCACGGCCGAGCACGCCGAGGCGGCGGAGCGCGTGTTCGAGCTGCTCATGGGCAGCGACGTCGCGCCGCGCAAGGAATTCATCGTCGCCGGCGCGGCCGAGCTGGACCACGCCCGCATCGACGTCTGACGATGTCCGGCGGGCAGGACGCGCGCCGGGCGGGCGAACCCGACGTGATCCGCCTGCTGCGGCGCACCGTCCTGCTGGTCGCGGGACTCAACCTCGCGTACTTCGTCGTCGAGCTCACCGTCGCGCTCGCCGCGGGTTCGGTGTCCCTGCTCGCCGACAGCGTGGACTTCCTCGAGGACACCGCGATCAACCTGCTCATCGCCGTCGCGCTGGGCTTCCCGCTCGCGCGGCGCGCGCTCCTGGGCAAGGGGCTGGCCCTGCTCATCCTCGTCCCCGCGCTGTTCGCCGCCTGGGAGGTGGTGCGCCGGTTCGGCGACCCGCCCGCACCCGAGGTGCTGCCGATCGTCCTCGCCTCGCTCGGCGCGGTCGCGGTCAACGGGGTGTGCGCGTGGCTCCTCGTCCGCGTCCGCCACCACGGCGGGTCGCTGAGCCGGGCCGCGTTCCTGTCGGCCCGCAACGACGTCCTCGTCAACGTCGCCGTCATCGCGATGGGGCTCGTGACCGCGTGGACCGGGTCCGGCTGGCCGGACCTCGTGCTGGGGTGCGGGATCATCCTCCTCGCGGGCCACTCCGCGTACGAGGTGTGGGAGGTCAGCGAGGAGGAGCGGCTGGCGGCCAAGGCCGTCGCGGGCGAGGAGATCGGGTGAGGGTCCGTCGTCCGACAGGCGGGCGACCCGGCGCGAGCCGGGCGGCGCTCCGTACGCTGGCGACGTGACCCTCCGAACGCTCCGCGCCACGTCCGCGCGCCCGCTCACCGCCCTGACCGCCGTCCTGCTCGCGGCGGGCCTGCTGGCCGGGTGCTCGTCCGCCGACGAGCCCGCCGCCGACACCACGTCGACCTCCACGGCGACCGCGGGCGAGGAGTCGAGCGCCCCGGCCGACGACGCGACGGACGAGGCGTCCGACGACGAGTCCGGCGACGACGAGGACGCGCCCGAGCTCTCCTACGACGGGCGCGAGGGCGCGACGGCCCTCGACCTGCTCCTCGAGGCGGACCCGTCCGCCCAGGTGACCGGCGAGGGCGAGAACGCGTTCGTCACGGCGATCGACGGCGTCGCCGCCGACCCCGACAGCGAGTTCTGGGCCCTGTACGTCAACGACGAGATGGCTACCGTGGGAGCAGGGTCCCTCGAGACGAAGGACGGGGACGAGATCACGTGGAAGCTCGAGACGTTCACCTCGTGACGCGCCCGGAGAGCACGGCGCTGCGCTGGTGGCGCCCGGCGCTCGTCGTCACGCTCGCGGCGCTCGCCGTCGTCTGGCGGCTCGTGCGCGCCGACCTCGGCGCACCCCCGAACCTCGAGCTCGTCACCGCGGCGACGTTCGCGGCGACGATCCTGCTGCGCTCGCGGTGGGCGTTCGTCGTGCCGCTCGCGGTGACGGTCGTGTCCGACGTCGTGCTCGGCAACACGGCGATCGCGCTGTTCACGTGGAGCGCGTGGCTCGTCGTCGGGCTGGGCTCGCTGCTCGCGCGGAACACCACCGGCTGGCGCCGCGTCGGCGCGGGCGCGGCGTTCGGCGTCGCGGGCTCGCTGTGGTTCTTCGCGTGGACGAACTTCGGCGTCTGGCTGCAGGCGTGTGGCGTCTGGTACCCGGCGGGAGCGGACGGGCTCGTCGCGAGCTACGTCGCGGGTCTGCCGTTCCTGCGCACCATGCTGCTCGGCAACCTCGTGCTCCTGCCGCTCGTCGCGGCCGGGACGCTGCTCGTGGACCGGCTCGAGGCGTCGCACGGGATGGTCGGCGCCCGCGCCGTCCCTGCCGCGCGATAGCGTGGCTCGTACCGGACGACGCACGGGCTGAGCCGACGACGGGCGCAGCCGGGGCGGGAGGAGGACAGCCATGGCGGGACACCGGATCTTCGGCATGAGCTTCGCGAGCCTCTACCCGCTCTACGTGACCAAGGTGGAGCGCAAGGGGCGCACGACGGACGAGCTCGACCAGGTCATCGGCTGGCTCACCGGCTACGACGACGCCGGCCTGGCGCAGGCGATCGCCGACGAGATCACGCTCGAGGAGCTCTTCGACCGGGCGCCCGCGTGGAACCCGAACGCCTCGCTCATCACCGGGGTGATCTGCGGCGTCCGCGTCGAGGACATCGAGGACCCGCTGATGCAGAAGGTCCGCTACCTCGACAAGCTCGTCGACGAGGTCGCGCGCGGCAAGAAGATGTCGTCGATCCTGCGCGGCGAGGCGGCTACCGCCTCCTAGCTGTACTGACCGGAGACGTTGGTCGAATGAGTGCGATGCGTTGATCTGATCTGGTAGCGCACGAGGGCCTCCCGCGGTGGAGTGGAACTGC
>NZ_JBEPOQ010000024.1:0-31748 GCF_040546915.1 Cellulosimicrobium sp. 4261 | reverse complement strand
CCCACCCCCCCCCCCGCGGCTCGGGGTTGTTGCCCGCGGGGGGCGGGGGGCGCGCCCCCCCCCCGCGGTTGTCCGCCCGGTGGTTTTCCCCGGGCCCCCCCCCCCCGAGCCGGTGGTGTCAGAGGTGCGCGCTCAGCCCTCGACGAGCCGGGCCATGTTCTCGCCGTCCGCGAGCCCCACGACGTTGCCGGCCGGGTCGGTGAGCCAGGCGCCGTCGCCGCCCTCCATGAAGCCGCGCACGATCCCCTTCTCGTCGTGGTCGAACCCTTCGTAGCGCTCGAACGTCACGCCCTTCGCGGTGAGCTCGTCGACGGCCTGGTCCACGTCGTCGACGGTGAGGTGCATGACCGTGAAGGCGGCCGGCCGATGGTCCTCCTTCGGGTAGACGAACACGTCCGAGCCGCCGCCGAGGTGGAGCACCAGACCGTTCCCGTCGTCGAGTGCCGTGACGGGGAGCCCGAGGGTGTCCCCGTAGAACGCGCGCGCCGCGTCGAGGTCGTCCGCCGAGAAGCTGGAGAACCCGCGCCTGATGGTGACCATCGTTGCCTCACTCCTTCGGGACCGCCGGCGGCCGGAGGGCGGGGCCCGCCGCGGACGCCGGATCCTCCCAGCGTCCCACCGCGGGCCCGCGGTGGGTACCGCCCGGGGCGGGTGAAGGGAGCGGGTCAGGACGAGCGTGCGGGCGCGGGGCGCGTCCCGAGCGTCGGCGCGAGCACCCACAGGGCCGTGGCAGCGAGCACGTGCCAGACGGCGTGCCCCGGGAGCGTGACGCCGAGCGCGCCGTCGGCGTCGCACAGGGGCCAGCCCGGGCGGGTCAGGGTCCCCGCCGTGCCGCCGACGGCGAGCAGCACGAGCGCGGCGACCGTGCGGCGTCGGACGGCGGGCCGTCGCCACGCGCGTGCGGCGCTCGCGGCCACGGCCGCGCCCGCCGCGACCACCTGGGCGGCGGTGGACGCCGGGACCGAGACCGCCGCGAGCACGACCCCGAGCAGGGTCGGCGCGAGCCACCACCACGTCCGCAGGCGGCGCCCGGTGAGGTCGGCGACGGCGTCGGCGGCGACGAGCGCGAGCGTGCCGAGCAGCGGCGGGTCGTGCGCGACAGGGTTCCACGACGGCGACGGCCCGTGCTGCACCACGGAGCCCACCCCGATCAGCGCGACCAGGACCCCGAAGGCCACGCGCAGTCGAGACGCGGCGCCGTCGGGCTCGCCCGGGCCCCAGGAGGCCCCGGGTTCCGGCCGCCTCGCCGCCACCACCACGGCCGCGCCGGCCAGGACGAACGCGAGGCTCGTCCACGTGCTCAGCGGCTCGGCCCCGGGCGCCCCGCCCGCGAGCTCGCACGCTCCGCCCACCGCGCCTCCTCCGTCTCCCGGTGCGACCCGACCGGCACCGGCCTCCGCGCCGACGTCCCCATCGTTCCGCGCGGCCTCGACCGTCGCGCGTCCGGAAGAGGGGTTGCGCCCGGGACGTGATCTGTGGTTCATTACTCAAGTAATGAACCACAGAACGCGCGAGCCGGGAGAGGATGGGCCCCATGTTCGACGGACCTGAACCCATCTACCTCCAGATCGCACAGATGATCCGGGCACAGGTGCTCGCGGGGGAGCTCGCGGAGGAGGAGCAGGTCATGTCCACGACGCAGTTCGCGACGACGTTCCGGATCAACCCGGCGACGGCGGCCAAGGCCTTCGCCGGCCTCGTCGACGAAGGCGTCCTCTACAAGCGGCGCGGGCTCGGCATGTTCGTCGCGCCCGGTGCGCGCGAGCGGCTGCTCGCCGAGCACCGCGCGCGGTTCTTCGACGAGGTCCTCGACCCCGCGCTCGCGCAGGCGGACCTCCTGGACATCCCGGCCGCCCAGATCGTCGAGCACGTCCTCGGCCGCCCGCGGCCCGCCGGTCCCGGGACCGGCGACGCACCCCGTACCGGCCCGACCACCGACCCCAACCCGAGGTGAGACCCGTGACCGCCCGGCCCACCAGCCACCCCACCGACCTCCCCGCCGCGACCGCGCCGGCGCCCTTCGGCGCCGAGGTGCGCGACGTCGTCGTGCGGTACTCGCGTGGCGACGACCCCGCGCTCGACGGCGCGACCCTGACGATCCGCCCCGGCGTCATCACCGGCCTGCTCGGCCGCAACGGCGCCGGCAAGACGACGCTCGCCGCCCTGCTCGCCGCGTTCCGGCGCCCGACGTCGGGCACGGTCCGCGTCGGCCCGGACGGCGAGCTCGAGGACCCGTTCGAGAACGTCTGGGCGACGATGCACACCCAGCTCGTGCGCGAGAGCGGCGACGTGGGGGAGTCGGACAAGGCGCGCGACACGCTCGAGTACTACGCCGACGTGCGCCCGCACTGGGACGCCGACCTCGCCGGCCGCCTCCTCGACACGTTCGAGGTGGACGTCCGCAAGAAGCCCAACGAGCTCTCGCGCGGCAAGCGCTCGGCGCTCGGCGCGGTCGTCGGGCTCGCCGCCCGCGCGCCGCTGACGATCTTCGACGAGGTCTACCTCGGCATGGACGCCCCGAGCCGCTACGCGTTCTACGACGCGCTCGTCGCGGACTACGCCGAGCACCCGCGCACCATCCTGCTCTCGAGCCACCTCATCGCCGAGGTCGAGCGTCTCTTCGAGGACGTCGTGATCATCGACCGCGGGCGGGTCCTGCTCGCCGAGAACGCCGACGACGTCCGCGCGCGCGGCGTCAGCCTCACCGGGCCGGCCGACGTGGTCGAGCGCCACACCGCGGGCCGGCAGGTGCTCGCCCGGCAGCGGCTGGGCAGCACGGCGCAGGTCACGCTCTTCGGCACGTTCGCCCCCGACGAGCGGGCCGCGGCCGCCGCGGCCGGGCTCGAGGTCGGGGCGGTGCCCGTCCAGGACCTGTTCGTCCACCTCACGCGCACCGACCGCACCGACGGCGGCGCGTCCGCCGGCACCCGCACGCAGGAGGCACGATGACCGCCACGACACCGCGCGCCGCGGAGCGCCGCGCGCTCGAGAAGGCCGCCCACCGGCGAGGCGTCCGCGCCGTCGCCTGGTACTTCATCGGCGGTACCTGGTACGTCGGCGTGTGGTTCTGGCTCATCGCGCTCGCCATCGGGGCCCTCGTCCTGTGGATCATGATGCGCAACGACGACGTGAGCATCGAGGGCGTGGGCGGCGTCGCGGGCTCCGCGAAGTTCTTCCTCTTCGTCATGGGCATCCTCCTGCCGCTCATGACGATCGCGCTGCACGTCGCCGCCGGCGGCACGCGGCGGTCGTACACGCACGGCCTGTGGATCGGCGCCGCCGTCTCCGGGCTCACGTTCGGGATCGCGACCGCGCTCGTGCGGTGGGGGGAGTGGGTGCTGTTCCGCCAGGCCGGCTGGCCGACGGAGCAGGACCTCACGCAGCTCTACGCGGACGGGTCCGAGGTCGGCCTCATGATCCTCGTCGAGGGCACGTTCTGCGTCGTCTACTACCTCGCGGGCATGGTCGTCGCCGCGGGCTTCTACGGCTTCGGGTTCCTGCGCGGCGTGCTGCTCGTCGTCGCGTCGCTCGCGACCGTCGTGGTGAGCGAGGTGTTCCTGCGCTCCGGGTTCTTCGGCCACGCGCTCTCGCGCGTCGTCGGTCTCGACGGCACCCCCGTCTGGCTCGCCGTGCTCGGCGGGCTCGCCGGGGTCGTGCTCGCCGCACTGCTCCTGCGCGTCGTCCTGCGGGGCGTCGCGATCCGTCCGGTCGAGTTCGCGGGCACCGCGAGCGCCTGACCGGCAGCACACCCTCCCGACCGCACTCCCACCCGTCCGGACGGCGCACGGCGCCGTCCGTGGGTGCCGCACACCCTCCTGGAGGTCACCATGAGCACCGCAGCACAGCCCCCGGGCGGCACGACGGCGACGTCGCCCGCCCCGCCCGCCGGCCGCATGGCCGGGCCCGACCCGGTCGTCGAGATCCGGAACCTGCGCAAGACGTACCCGGGACCGCAGGGTTCCGGCACGCGCACGGTCGCGGTCGAGGACGTGAGCCTGACCGTCCGGCAGGGCGAGATCTTCGGCGTCCTCGGGCCCAACGGCGCCGGCAAGACGACGACCGTCGAGTGCCTCGCCGGGCTGCGCCAGGCCGACGGCGGCACGGTCCGCGTGCTCGGCGTCGACCCGCAGGCCGACCCCGCCGCGGTGCGCGACGTCGTCGGCGTCCAGCTCCAGGAGGCCGCGCTCAACGAGAAGATCACGGTCGAGGAGGCGATGCGGCTCTTCGCGTCGTTCTACGCGTCGCCCGGCGACGTGGAGGAGCTGCTCGACCTGCTCGACCTCGCCCCGCACCGGCGCGTCGCGTTCGCCAAGCTCTCCGGCGGGCAGAAGCAGCGCCTGTCGATCGCGCTCGCGCTGGTCGGGAACCCGCGCGTCGCGATCCTCGACGAGCTGACCACCGGGCTCGACCCGGCGGCCCGCCGCGCGACGTGGGAGCTCGTGGAGCGCGTGCGCGACCGCGGCGTGACGATCCTGCTCGTCACGCACTTCATGGACGAGGCGGAACGCCTGTGCGACCGGCTCGTCATCATCGACCGCGGCCGGGTCGTCGCGCAGGGCACGCCCGCGGAGCTCGTCGACTCCGTCGACACGTCGCGCACCGTGCGCCTGCGTGTGCCGCCCGCGGACCACGACCTCGCGCTACACACGATCGCGGGGCTCGCGGACGTCCAGCACGTCGAGGCGGCGCCGACCCCCGGGCGCGAGATCGAGGTGACGGGCTCCCGGCGGGTGCTGCCCGCCGTCGTGCTCGCGCTCGCCGAGCGCGAGGTCGTGCCCGACGACGTCCGGACCGTCTCCCGCACGCTCGAGGACGTCTTCGTGGCCGTGACCGGCCGCACCTACGACCCGGACGCGACCGACGCCCGGCCGACCCGAGGGGAGTCCCGATGACCGCCACGACCCTGACCCCGTCCGCCGCGCCCGTCCGCCGCAGCAGCGGCTGGCGCGGGTTCGGCGTCCTGCTCGCCACGGAGTCGCGGCTCTGGCTGCGCGACCCGGGGACGGTGTTCTTCGCGCTCGTGTTCCCGACCGTCCTGCTCGTCGGGGTCGGGTTCGCCATCCCCGGCATGCGGGTGCCGATCGAGGACGCGCCCCCGCCGTGGGGCGGGCTCACGCCCGTCGCGCTCTACGCCCCCGTGGTGCTCGCCGCCGCGATCGCGACCCCGGCCCTGACGACCATGCCGGTCTACTTCGCGACGTTCCGCGAGAAGGGGCTGCTGCGGCGGCTTTCGACGACGCCCATGCGCCCGCAGGGGATCGTCGTCGCGCACCTCGTCATCAACCTCGTGGCCGTCGTGGTCGCGTCCGCGGTCGCGCTCGTCGTCGGGCAGCTCGTCTTCGGTCTGCCGGCGCCGCGGAACGCGGGGACGGTCGTGCTCGCGTTCGTCCTCGGCGTGGCGTCGATGTACGCGCTCGGCACCCTCGTCGCGGCGCGCGCTCCCAAGGCGAGCACCGCGTCCGCGATCGGGACGCTCATCTACTTCCCGCTGCTGTTCCTCTCCGGGCTGTGGACGCCGGGGCCGATGATGCCGGAGGCCGTCGCGCAGGTCGGCAGGTTCACCCCGCTCGGCGCCGCGTCGCAGGCGATGACGGCGGGGTGGTTCGAGGAGGGCTTCCCCACGGTGCAGGTGGTCGTCATGGTCGTGTGGACGGCCGTGCTCCTGCCGCTCGGCATCCGGCTGTTCCGCTGGAGCTGAGGCGGACCCGACGACGGTGCCGGGCACCCGGAACCGTGGTCGGACCCGCCGCCCGGGCCACCGCCCGGTCCCCGCGGGCGTGGCCCCCGGGGCGCCCCTAGCCTGACCGGCATGAAGCCCTTCCTGCTCCTGGCGTCCCGGGCGGAGGACCCGGCCGCGGACGGCGAGCACGCGGCGGTGCTGCGTCACTCCGGCCTCGCGCCGCACGAGCTGCACCGCGTGCGGATGGAGGCGGGCCCGCTGCCGGCGATCGACCTCGACGCGTACTCGGGGGTGATCGTCGGCGGCAGCCCGTTCGACTCGTCGCGGCCCGAGGCGGAGAAGTCGGCGACGCAGCGTCGGGTCGAGCGCGAGCTCGCGCCGCTCCTGGACGAGATCGTCGAGCGCGACGTCCCGTTCCTCGGGGCGTGCTACGGCGTCGGGACGCTCGGCCTGCACGAGGGCGCGGTGCTGGACGACACGTACGCCGAGCCCATCTCGCCCGTGACGATCCGGCTCACCCCGGAGGGCCGGGCGGACCCGCTGCTCGCGGGCCTGCCCGACGCGTTCGAGGCGTACGTGGGCCACAAGGAGGCGGTGCGGGAGCTGCCGCCGCACGCGGTGCTGCTCGCGACGTCGGACGCGTGCCCGGTGCAGATGTTCCGCGTCAAGGAGAACCTCTACGCGACGCAGTTCCACCCGGAGCTCGACCTGGAGGGGATCCTCACGCGCATCGGCGTCTACCGGGACTACGGGTACTTCCCGCCCGACGCCGCCGGCGACGTCGAGGCGACCGTCCGGCGCGGCGACGTCCGGGAGCCGCACCGCATCCTCGCGACCTTCGTCCGCCGCTACGCGAGCGACTGAGATCCCCGGAGGTCCTCCCAGGTCGAGCAGGCGGTCGTGGTCCGTCCGGCCGCCAGGACGGACCCCGACCACCTGCTCGGCGGAGCGGGTCAGCGGGTGGCCGGGGCCGGGTGGGGGGCGTCGGCGGGTGCCGGGTCGGCCGCAGCCTCCGCCGCGACGGCGCGGCGGTGCGCTCGCACCGACCAGACGACGGCCGCGGCCCAGACGACCGCGACGAGCGCCAGCACGACGCCCTGGACCGCACCGCTCGCGTCGACCCACTCGGAGCGCAGCAGCGTGCGGGCGTTGGTGAGCACGATGACGCCGCCGACCGCCGAGCCGAGGATCCGAGGCGGGAGCATCCGCACGAGCCAGGCCGCGATCGGCGCCGCGACGAGCCCGCCGAGCAGGAGCGCCGCGACCCACGTGAGGTCGATCCCCTGCGAGCCGAGCGTCCAGAGGAACCCGAGCGACGCCGCGACCGCGACGAGGAACTCGCTCGTGTCGATGGACCCGATGACCTTGCGCGGCTCGATCCGGCCCGACGCGAGCAGCGCAGGCGTGCCCACGGGGCCCCAGCCGCCGCCGCCGGTGGCGTCGACGAAGCCCGCCACGAGACCGAGCGGGGCGAGGAACCGCTTGCGCAGCGGCAGCCCCAGGCGGCCCGTCGGCAGCCCGGCGAACGTGAAGCGCGAGAGCACGTAGAGGCCGAGCGTGAGGAGCAGCAGCGACATGACGGGGGCGGCGACCTCGGTCGAGAGGTTCGCCAGGAACGTCGCGCCCGCGAACGCCCCGACCGCGCCCGGCACGCCGATGCGCAGCACGACCTTCCAGTCGACGTTCCCGAACCGCCAGTGCGCCGCGCCGGACGCGAGCGTCGTCCCGATCTCCGCGAGGTGGATCGTGGCCGACGCCGCCGCGGGGTTCGTCCCGATCGCGAGCAGGAGCGTCGTGGACGTCACGCCGTACGCCATGCCGAGGCTGCCGTCGACGAGCTGGGCGCCGAGGCCCACGAGGGCCAGCAGGACGAGGGTCCGCACCGGGGCCTCCTTGCTCGGGCCGTCGGGAGGGTCCCGACGTGTCCTGACAAGGTTGACCGGACGGGTCCACTATGTGAAGCGCCGACCGCATCGTGGGCCAGTGTTAACGGGAGCGTCCCGTCAGGGGTTCTCCCACGCGTCGGCGCGGGCCGCGAGCGCGTGCACGTCGTCGGGCAGGTCGCGGCGCACGACGTCGTCGATCGTCACGCGGTCCAGCACGTCGCGGACGCTCGCGCGCAGGGCGATCCACACCTCGAGCAGGCCCGCGGCGGACCCGTCGTACTCGAGGCTCGGAGGACGCTCGTCCCGCACCGTGACGAGCGGGCCGTCGACCGCGCGGAAGACGTCGGCGAGCGTCACCTCGGTCGCCGGGCGCGCGAGGCGGTGGCCGCCGGAGCGTCCGCGGACGCTCGCGACGATCCCGGCCCGGCGCAGGTCGCCGAGGATCCGTTCGAGGAAGCTCACCGGGAGGCCCTGGCCCGTCGCGAGGTCCTCCGCCCGCACCGGGTCGCCGTGCGGCGACGCCGCGAGCTCGGCGCACGCCCGCACCGCATAGTCCGCCTTCGCCGAGACACGCATGAGGACATTGTGCCGTGCGCGGGTCTCACCCCGGGGCGCCGCTGCCCCTCGCGACCCCTTCCCCCCTACGCTGTGACGCGTGGACGTGCACGAGCGCAACAACGTGCGGGTCATGGGGGCGCAGGACGGCCCGACGATGGTCTTCGCGCACGGATTCGGCTGCGACCAGTCGATGTGGCGCTTCGTCGCGCCCGCGTTCGCGACCGACCACCGGGTCGTGCTGTTCGACCACTCGGGCTGCGGGGCGTCGCACCCGACCGCGCACGACGCCGTCCGGCACGCCGACCTCGCGGGCTACGCCGCGGACGTGGTGGAGATCGTCGAGGCGGTGGTCGACGGAGACGGGCACGGGCCCGTGGTGCTCGTGGGCCACTCGGTGAGCGCCGTGATCGCGCTGCTCGCCGCGGCCGACCGCCCGGACCTGTTCGACCGGCTGGTGCTCGTGGGTCCCAGCCCGCGGTACGTCGACGACGACGGCTACCGCGGCGGGTTCACCGCCGAGGAGATCGACGAGCTCCTGGAGACCATGGACGCGAACTACCTCGGCTGGACGCAGGTCATGGCGCCCGTGATCGCCGGGAACCCGGACCGCCCGGCGCTCGGCGACGAGCTCGCCGCGGTGTTCCGGCGCAACGACCCGGCGGTCGCCCGGCAGTTCGCGCGCGCGACGTTCCTCGGCGACAACCGGGCGGACCTGGCGCGCGTGCGCACGCGGAGCCTCGTGGTGCAGAGCCGGGAGGACGTCATCGCGCCGCCCGAGGTGGGCCGCTACGTGCACGAGCACCTGCCCGGCAGCGACCTCGTCGTCATCGACTCGGTGGGGCACTGCCCGAACCTCTCGCACCCGGACCTCCTCGTGCGCGCGATGCGCGACTGGCTGGGCGCCGCCTGATGGCGATGTCCCGGGCCGAGCGCTGGTCGCTCGCCCCCGTCGCGCTGCTCCTCCTCGACACCGAGGCGCGCGTCCTCGACGCCAACGACGAGTTCCTGCGGACGATCGAGGTCCCGGACGTCGAGGCGGTCGCGGGGCGTCGCCTGGCGGACCTGCTCACGGTGGGCGGGCGCATCTTCTGGGAGACGCACGTCGGCCCGCGCCTGCACATCGAGGGCCGCGTGGACGAGGTCGCGGTCGAGCTCCGCACGCCGCGGGGCCGCGAGCCCGTGCTGCTCACGGCGATCGAGCGCGAGGCGCGCGGCGAGCGGCTGATCGAGGTCGCGATGCTCGGCGCGCGCGAACGGTCGCGCTTCGAGCACGAGCTCGTCGAGGCGCGCCGCGCGGCGGAGGAGGCGGAGCGCCGGGTGCGGCTGCTGCACGGCGTCGCGGCGGACCTCGCGAGCGTCGCCGGTCTCGACGGCGTCGCGTGGGTCCTGCTCCGGGCGGCCGTGACGATGCTGGGCGCGGGCGACGCCGCGCTGTGGACGGCGCAGGAGCGCGGCCCGCTGCGGAGGTGGGGCGGCGCCGTCGGCGTCCTGGCGCCGACGATCGACGAGCTCACCGAGGCGACCGTGCGGGACGACGGGACCGTCGTCGTGCCGCTGCGGACGGCGGGCGCGCTGCTCGGCGTGCTCGCGCTCGAACCGCGCCGCGCCGCGGGCTCCGACCCCGTCGACCTGGGCACCGCCGCCGCCGCGGGCCAGCTCGCGGCGCTCGCGCTCTCGCGCGCGCGGGTCCACGAGCAGAGCGTCTCGGTCGCGAGCGAGCTCCAGGGCGCGATGCTCTCCGACGGGATCGTCGCCGACCCGCAGGTCGAGGTCGCGGCGTGCTACCGCCCGGGCGTCCACGACCTCCAGGTCGGCGGCGACTGGTACGACACCTTCCGGGTCGCGCCCGACGTCGTCGCGCTCAGCGTCGGGGACGTCGTCGGCCGCGGTCTCAAGGCGGCCACGTCGATGGGGCAGCTGCGCACCGCCGTCCGGGCGGCGTCCGACACCGGGCTCCCGCCGGAGGAGGTGGTCGAGCGCGTCGACCGCTTCGTCGACCGGACGGGCACGGGCTTCATGGCGAGCCTCGTGTACGGGGAACTCGACCTGCGCGCCGGGGTGCTGCGCTACACGTGCGCGGGCCACCTGCCGCCCCTGCTCGTGCGGGCCGGCGGCTCCGCGGCGTACCTGTGGGAGGCCCGGTCGACGCCGCTGGGCGTGCGGGGCACGACGCCGCGCGTGGCCAAGGCCGTGCGCCTCGCCCCGGGCGACCTGCTGCTGCTCTTCACGGACGGCGTCGTCGAGCGCCGCGACCGGCCGCTCGCGCTCGCGCTCGACGAGCTCGCGGACGTCGTCACGCGCGCCCTCGACGTCGGCCTGCGCGACGACCGGCTGCTGGAGGCCGTCGTCTCGCGTGCGCCCGAGGACGACGACGCGTGCCTGCTCGCGGTGCGCTGGCTCGGCCCCGCCGGGGACGGGCGGGCGGTGCCCGACGCCCCGGCCGCCGCGTCAGCGGACGAAGAACGGGCCGGCTGAGGGGTCGGCGAGGCGCGCGAGCGCGTGCCCGAGGCGCTCGGTCGACGAGCGCGCGACGTCGTCGGGCAGGGCGTCGGGGGCGAACCACGCGACCGCGAGCGACTCGTCGTCCGCGACGTGCGCCGCCGCAGCGGCCGCCGGCGACACCGGGCGGCACAGGAACGCGAGGTCGAGGTACTGCGACCGGTCGCCGTTCGGGTACTCCATCGGCTCGGTGACCGTCACGGCGACGAGCGCGTCCACCACGACCTCGACGCCCGTCTCCTCGAGCACCTCGCGCGCGAGCCCGACCGCCGGGTCCTCGCCCGGCTCGAGGATCCCGCTGATCACGGCCCACTGCCCGGAGTCGGCGCGCTGCCCGAGCAGCACCCGGCCGGCGTCGTCCACGACGACGCCCGACACCCCCGGCATCCACAGCAGGTCGGTCCCCACGTGGGACCGGAGGGCGGCGACGAACTCGGGGATCGGCATGCCCCGAGCGTAGGCGCTGCCCGACCGGCCCGTGAGACGGCCCGTCCGCCCCTCGGAGGCGCTGTGCTACCGTCGGCTCGTGACTTCTCAGTGGTATTGGCGCTTTACGCAGGCTCCCGGTGGGGCCGTGCGGGCGTCAGCCTGACCACAGATCACCACCCGGAGCCAGCACAGGGCCTTGGACGCGGACCGCGTCCGGGCCCTTCGTCGTGAGACGGGCCGCTCCGGGACCACGGGCGGCAGCAGGCCGGTGGAGCGCCGCTGGGCATCCCGACTCACGGCGCTCCCAGACCCCGCCGCACAGACCAGGAGCCCCCCGTGACCAGCACCACCACCTCGCCCGAGACCGCGACGACCGACGGCGCGACGAGTACCGTCGACCCCGTGGACAGCCCCGAGCTCCAGGCCCGCACGAGCGACCTGCGGGTCCGCGCGCTCGACGCCCTCCCCGCGCCGCGCGCCATGCTCGCCGACCTGCCGCTCGGCGCGACGCGCAGCGACCTCGTGACGACGTCGCGCCGCGAGGTCCGCGACGTCCTCGCGGGCGACGACGACCGCCTCCTCGTCATCGTCGGCCCCTGCTCGGTGCACGACCCCGAGGCCGCGCTCGAGTACGCGGGGCGCCTGGCCGCCGTCGCGCACGAGCTCGCCGACGACCTCATGGTCGTCATGCGCGTCTACTTCGAGAAGCCGCGCACGACCGTGGGCTGGAAGGGCCTCATCAACGACCCGCACCTCGACGGGTCGCACGACGTGCACCACGGCCTGCGCCTCGCGCGCGAGGTGCTGCTCGGCGTCCTCGACGCCGGTGTCCCGGCCGCGTGCGAGTTCCTCGAGCCCACGAGCCCGCAGTACATCGCCGACGCGGTGTCGTGGGGCGCGATCGGTGCGCGCAACGCCGAGTCGCAGGTGCACCGCCAGCTCGCCTCGGGCCTGTCGATGCCCGTCGGGTTCAAGAACGCGACCGACGGCGACGTGCAGATCGCGGTCGACGGGTGCATCACGGCCGCGAGCGAGCACACGTTCTTCGGCATGGACTCGCTCGGCCGCGCCGCCGCGGTGGAGACCGCGGGCAACCCGGACTGCCACGTCATCCTGCGCGGCGGGCGCTCGGGCCCCAACTACGGGGCCGACGACGTCGCGGCGGCGCTCGCGGTCGCGCGCGCCTCGGGCCGCGGCGGGGTCACGGAGCACGGGCTCGTCGTCGACGCGTCGCACGGCAACTCCGGCAAGAGCCACGTGCGCCAGGCGGAGGTCGTGCGCGAGGTCTCCGCGCGGCTGGCCGAGGGCGAGCAGGGCATCACGGGCCTCATGATGGAGAGCTTCCTCGTGGCGGGCGCGCAGAAGCCGGCGCCGAGCGGCCTCGTCTACGGGCAGTCCGTCACGGACGCGTGCATCGACTGGGACACGACGGCCGACCTCCTGCGCGAGCTCGCGGGCGCGGTCCGCGCCCGGCGCGCGCTCTGACCGGTCCCGGCGGGACGGTCACCCATCCGCCCGCGCGTCGGCGCCGAACCCAGGGTGTCCCGGACGGACCGGGACGGTGCCGGCGACGGGAGGTCGCGTGCCGAGAGCCGTGGTCGACGCGCCGCAGCGCGTGCGGGAGGCGCCCGTGCTGCACACTGACCGGGTGCCACCTCCCGTGACGACGAACCCGGCGGTCGACGCCGCCCTCGCGGCGTGCGCCGACGGCGACCCGGCCGCGTTCGCGCCCGTCTACGACGCGCTCGCACCGGTCGCGTACGGCACGTGCCTGGGGGTCCTGCGGGACCCGGACCACGCGGCGGAGGTCGTGCAGGAGGTGATGGTGGAGGTGTGGCAGACGGCGGCACGCTACGACGCGACGCGCGGCTCGGCGCGGACCTGGGTCGCCACGCTCGCGCGGCGACGCGCGGTGGACCGCGTGCGGGCCGAGCAGGCGCGCCGCGACCGCGACCAGCGCGACGTGGACGCCTCGACGGCCGCGGCACCGCGGGACGTGGTGGTGGAGGACGTCGAGCGGCGTCTCGAGGGCGCGGCCGTGCGGCGGTGCCTGGACTCGCTCACGGCGACGCAGCGGGAGGCGGTCGTGCAGGCGTACTACGGCGGGCTCACCTACCGGGAGGTCGCGGAGCGGCTCGACGCCGCGCTGCCGACCGTGAAGTCCCGCATCCGGGACGGTCTCCTGCGGCTCCGCGACTGCCTGGGGGTGCGTCGTGGCTGACCTGACCACGCCCCGTGGCGACGGCGCGGACGACCGTCCGGACGTCCGCGACCTGCTCCCCGCCTACGCGCTCGACGCGGTCGACGACGTCGAGCGGCGCGCCGTCGAGCGCCTGCTCGCGGCCGACCCCGACGCGCGGCGCGAGCTCGACGAGTACCGCGACGTCGTGGCGGCGTTCGCCGTCGAGAGCGCCCCGCCGCCCGCGCTGCGCGACGCCGTGCTGGCGCGGGTGGCAGCGTCCGCGGCCACGGGCACGTCCGCGGAGGAGAGCGCGGGGGGTGGCGTCGTCGTCGACCTCGCGGCCGCGCGTCGCGCGCGCCGCCGACGCTGGACCGGGCTCGCGGCGGCGGTGGCCGCGGTGGTCGCGGTGGCCGTCCCGACGACGGTCGCGGTCCGTGCGACGCAGGAGCAGTCGCGCCTGGAGGCGCAGGCGGACGCGATCGAGCGCATGCTCGCCGACCCCGACGCGACGATCCTGCGCGGCGACGTGGCGGGCGGCGGGCAGGCCTCCGTCCTCGCCGCGGGCGACGACATGTTCTTCCGCGCGTCCGATCTGCCCGACGCGGGCGACGACCGCGACTACCAGCTCTGGGTGGTCGAGCCCGACGGCGCCGTCGTCTCGGCGGGCGTCCTCGACGTCCAGGACGGCAGCACGTCGCGGCTCGTCCAGGGTGAGCCGGGCGTCGGCATGGCCGTGACGGTCGAGCCGGCGGGCGGCTCGGAGCAGCCGACGGCGGACCCGGTGGTCGCGCTCGTCGGCTGAGCGACGCGGCCCGGAGGGGTCGGGACGCGCGCGAGAAAAACTCGTGCCGATCCCGACCCATCCACCCGGGGTCGTGCTCCGAACCCTCGGCATGACGCCCCGCACCGGCGGGGCGACGACCCGAGGAGAGACCGATGAACGTTCGCACCCGCACGTCGTACGCCGTCGCCGGCATCGCCACGCTCGCCGTGCTCGGCCTGTCCGCGTGCAGCTCGGACTCGGACACGGGGTCCGACTCGACGACGACCGACTCCGCGTCCGACACCATGACGGACGACTCGACGTCCGACGACATGACCGACGACTCGACCGAGGGCTCGGACGACATGGCGGCCGACCCCGCCGCGAACCTCGTGGGCCCCGGCTGTGCCGCCTACGCGGAGCAGGTGCCCGACGGCGCCGGGTCGATCACCGGGATGTCGACCGACCCCGTCGCCGTGGCAGCGTCGAACAACCCGCTGCTCACGACGCTCACCGCGGCCGTCTCGGGTGAGCTCAACCCGGACGTCAACCTGGTCGACACGCTCAACGGCGGCGAGTTCACCGTGTTCGCCCCCGTCGACGACGCGTTCGCGAAGATCGACGCCGCGACGCTCGACTCGCTGAAGACGGACTCCGACACGCTGACGAAGATCCTCACCTACCACGTGGTGCCCGGCCAGCTCACGCCCGACCAGGTCGTCGGGGAGCACGAGACCGTCGAGGGCGGCACGGTCGAGGTGACCGGCTCGGGCGACGAGCTCATGGTCAACGACGCGGCCGTCGTCTGCGGCGGCGTGATGACGCAGAACGCGACCGTGTACCTCGTGGACACGGTGCTCATGCCGACGATGTGATCCTCCCGGCGCGTCCAGAAGCGGGCGCGCGGTGGGCTCGTGACGACGGGCCCCGACGGCCCCGACCGGACGGTCGGGGCCGTCGTCGTGCGCCCGTCGTCGTGCGCCCAGCGACGTGCGCTCGGCGCGGGGTGGACCCATCCGCGAGGGCCGCCGGTCCGAACCCCGGGCATGGAGACGCTCATCGTCATCGGCCTGCTCGGGGGACTCATCACCGGGATCTCGCCGTGCATCCTGCCCATGCTGCCCGTCATCTTCTTCGCAGGCGGCGTGCAGGGCGCGCGCACGGGGGAGACGCCGTCGGGCACCGCGGAGACCGGGACGGGCGGTGTCTCCCCGGGGCTGTTCGCGGGCGTCCCCGACGCGGTCCGCGTCGGCGGTCGCCCGGCCGCGGGGCCACGAGGCCGGGGCGGCCCGGGCGGCGCGCGGGAGGCCGCCGGAGCCCGGGAGGTCACGGCTCGGCCGACACGCGGCGGGACGCTCGCCCTGGATCTGTCGACGGGCGAGGCCGCCGAGCCTGCCGCCCCGGCCGACGGCGGGCCGGGGCGCGCGTCCCGGCGGGTCGCGCGCCGCTCGTGGCGCCCCTACCTCGTCATCGCAGGACTGGTCCTCAGCTTCAGCGTCTTCACGCTCCTCGGCTCCCTCCTGCTGACCGCGCTCGGGCTCCCGCAGGACCTGCTGCGCTGGGCGGGCATCGTGCTCCTCGTCGCGATCGGCGTGGGGATGATCGTGCCGCGCGTCGAGGAGGTCCTGGAGCGGCCGTTCCGGCGGATCGCCGCGCTCGGGGCGCGCCGCGGCGCCGCCCGCCAGGACCGCGGGGCGTTCGTGCTCGGCCTCGGCCTCGGCGTGCTCTACGTGCCGTGCGCCGGGCCCGTCCTCGCGGCGATCACCGTGGCGGGGGCGACGGGGAACATCGGCCCGGGCACCGTCGCCCTCACGGTGTCGTTCGCGGTCGGGGCGGCGATCCCGCTCCTGGTCTTCGCGCTCGCGGGGCGCCGCGTCGCGGAGCGGGTCCGCGGGTTCCAGCGGCACACGCGCGGCATCCGCGTCACGGGCGGCGTCGTGATGATCGCGCTCGCGGGCGCGCTCGCGCTCAACCTCCCCGCCGCCCTCCAGCGGGCCCTGCCCGACTACACGGGCGCGCTCCAGCAGCGGGTCGACGAGAACGACGCGGTGCGCGAGGCGCTCGACCTCGGCGGGCTCGTCACCGACGAGAACCGTGAGCTGTCGAACTGCTCGAACGGCGCGCCCGTGCTGGAGGACTGCGGCACCGCCCCGGAGCTGCGCGGCATCGACCCGTGGCTCAACACCCCGGGCGGCGAGGCGCTGACGCTCGAGGGGCTGCGCGGCAAGGTCGTCCTCGTCGACTTCTGGACCTACTCCTGCATCAACTGCCAGCGCGCGATCCCGCACGTCAACGCCTGGTACGACCGGTACCGCGACGTCGGCGCGGGGTTCGAGGTCGTCGGGGTCCACACGCCCGAGTTCGCGTTCGAGCGCGAGACGCGCAACGTCGTCGCGGGCGCGCGGGACCTCGGCGTCACCTACCCCGTGGCCCAGGACAACGCGTACGCGACCTGGACCGCCTACCGGAACCGCTACTGGCCCGCGCAGTACCTCGTCGACGCCGACGGGACCGTGCGCCACATCCGCTTCGGCGAGGGCGGGTACGAGGACACCGAGCGTCTGGTGCGCGAGCTCCTCGAGGACGCGAACCCGGGCGTCGAGCTGCCCGAGCCCACCGCCGTCGGCGACACCACGCCGCAGGACGAGACGACGCCCGAGACCTACTTCTCCATCAAGCGGGTCGTCAACTACGCCGGCGAGCCGCGCTACGCCGCGGGGCAGCAGGACTTCACGCTCGCCGACGACCAGCGGCAGGACACGTTCTCCCTCGGCGGCACGTGGGACGTCGACTTCCAGGGCGCCACCGCCGTGTCCGACGACGCGCGCGTGCGCCTCGCGTACCGCTCGACCGACGTGTTCACGGTGCTCGGCGGCGAGGGCACGGTCACGGTCCGCGTCACGACGGACGGGCGGACCACGACCCGCGAGATCGACGTCTCCGGCAGCCCGACGCTCTACCCCGTCCTGGAGGGCGACGGCCCGACGGAAGGGCTCGTCGAGCTCGACGTCCCGCCCGGCGTCCAGGTGTTCACCGCGACGTTCGGCTGACGCGGGTCAGCTCGCGAGCTCGCGCGCGGGCGTCCACGACCCGATCGTCGCGGTCCCGCCGCCGAGCAGGTCGAGCCCGTCCCCGACGCCGGGGATCCCGGCGAGCCCGACCACGGCCTCGGGGTCGCCCGGGTGCGGGGCCACGAGCAGCGTCGTGACGAGCGGCGGGTCGTCGGCCGTCGACCCGCCGCGCCACGAGAGCGCGGCCCAGGCGGTGGCGCCCGGAGCGAGCGTGAGCGGGGCGAGGCCGTCGTCGTCCTGCTCGAGGAGCACGTCCGTCTCCGCGCCGTCGTCGGCGACGAAGCGGACGGCGGGCGCGCCCGCGAGGACGCACTCCGCGGCGCCGTCGTTGCGGGCCGTGACGGTGAGGAACCGGCGCCCCGCCGCGGCGTCGAACCCCAGCGCACCGAGCGCGAGGTCGTCGGGCGCGCACGCGCCCGCGGGGCGCGTCCCGGTCGTCGGGGCGGCGGCTCCCGCGACGAACCCGGAGCGCGTCGCGGACGCGCCGCCGTCGGTCGAGCCGTGGACCTGGTAAGCGAGCGGCGGGCCGGCGTACGCGGCGTCGTCGAGCACGCGCGCGACGACGGCCGCGTCGCCCGAGGTGATCACCGTGAGCAGGGGGTCCTGCGGGAACGTGTCGCGGACGGCGTCGTGCACGACCTGCGTCACGCCGGGCTCCGCGGCGACGCCGGCCAGGAGCGTGAGCAGGGCGTCGTCGGGGACGGTGAGCCCGTCGCCGTCGTAGGTGCCGACGCCCGAGCCCTCGACGCCGAGGCTCGTCAGCCCGCGGCCCTCGGCGCGCACGAGCGCGGCGGCCGCGACGAGGTCGCCGGCCGCGCGGACGTCGACCGACGCAGACCCGGGGGAGAGGAACACGTGCCGCACGGGGTCGTGGGCGACGAGGCGCACCGCGTCGGCGACGGCGTCGGTCCCGAGGAGCTCGGGGCGAGGCTCCCCGGTGGCCGGGTCGACGCCGCGGTCGGTGTCCGCGCCCGGACCGTGCGCGACGGCGAGCGTCCCGCCGCCCGCGCCCGTGCCCTCGACGCGGAGCGACCAGGCACCACCGCCGGGCACGGCGGCGACGATCGCGCTCGCGTCGTCGGTGGTGCGCTGCGCCTCCTCGGGCGTCGGCAGCGGGCTGACCAGCGTCACGCGCGCCGACTCGCCCGCGGTCCCCAGGGCTTCCACGGCTGCGACGCCCGGCAGCGCGCGCAGCCGCGCCGCGACCGCCTCGCGGTCGCTCTCCGGAGAGGTCGGCGAGGGCGTCTCCTCGGGTGCGCCGGCCCTGGGCGCCACGGACGAGGTCGCCGGGGCGGGCTGCTCGGCGGCGGTGCGCAGCGCTGCCGGCCCGACGACGGCAGCCACCACCGCGAGGACGCCGCCCACGCCCGCGGCGGCCACCGCGACGAGGGGGCCGCGCCGTCGTCGCGCCCGTGGCGGGGTCGTCCCCGCGACGGGGTCGGTGCGGGGCTCGGGGGAGGGCGTGCCGTCGTCGTCCACGGCCGTGACCGTACCGGCCGGCGCGACGGCGCGGGGTGGCGCGCCGACGTCCTCCCCACGGTCCGCCCGGCGTCTTCACCGTGCCGGGACAGGTACGACCCGACCCGGGGCCGGTCACGGCGGGGAACCGGTCTTTTCGGCGCATCGCCGGACGAGCCGGGCGCGCAGGGGCCTCGTGCTTTTACCAGGACTCCTGCTGACGGGCAACATCTGGCATGATCCGGCCATGACAGTGCGGACGGCTGCGGAGCTCGCTGCGGTCGACGACCCGGCGTGGCCGACGCTCTCGCGCATGCTGGGTCGCGGCGGCGTCGAGGTCGTGCCCGCACCCGCCTGGTCGCTCGAGGTCCTCTACCGGCTCCAGGTCACCGTCCGCTCGACCCTCGGCGCCCTCGCCCTGCACACCGGCGGGGTCCTCGTCGACGGCGGCTGGCTCCGGATCATCGGCGGGGGCGGGGCCGGGCTGCCGGACCTCGCGACCGTCAACGGCCTCGGGGAGCCGGGCGAGGACAGCGTCGCGCCGTCCGTCCTCGTCGTCGCGTACGACGTGCTCGGCGGCACGTTCGCGATCAACGGCGGCGGGCTCCCCGGCCCGCTCGGGAACGTCCACTACTTCGCGCCCGGCTCGCTCTCGTGGCTCGACCTCGGGTTCGGCCAGGCCGCGTTCCTCGAGTGGTCCGTGAGCGGGGGGACCGCCGAGTTCTACGCGCCCGTGCGCTGGCCCGGCTGGTACGACGAGATCGGCACCGTGCGCCTCGACGAGGGGCTGAGCGTCTACCCGCCCCTGTGGTCGGAGGAAGGGCGCGACGTCGCCCGGTCGTCGCGCACGCCCGTCCCGCTCGGCGAGCTCGTGGACTGGCACTTCGAGATGGCCGAGCGCATGGCCCCGGTCGACGACTACGTGCGCGACGCCGACGAGCACCTCGACGGCTACGGCGGCTGGCCCGCCGACGGCTACCGTCACTGACCCCCGGTCACGGGAGGTCCTCGCCGAGGAGGCTCGCGGGCACCGTGCTCAGCTTGTCGGGGTTGCGCACCACGTCGATCGCGGCCACGCGCCCCTCGTCCACGGTGAAGGCGATCACCGTGAGCACCCCGGACCCGTCGCGCAGGAGCAGCCCGGGCGCGCCGTTGACGTCGACGCGGCGCATCGCCTCGGGCGGCGTGCGCAGGTAGCTGAGCAGGACGGGACCCGCCGTCCCCGCCCCGCGCACGGTGTGCCGCAGCGCGCGGACCTTGCCGCCGCCGTCGCCCCGCAGCACGACGTCGGGGTCGAGCACCGCGAGCAGGGCCGGCAGGTCGGCGGCGGAGCAGGCCGCGACGAACGCCTCGACGACGCGGGCCTGCTCGGCGCGCGTCGCGGTCCCGCGCGGCCGCCCCGCCTCCACGTCCTTGCGGGCGCGCGCCGCGAGCTGGCGGACGGCGGCGGGCGAGCGCCCGACGACGTCGCCCACCTCGTCGAAGGGCAGCCCGAACACGTCGTGGAGCACGAACGCGACGCGCTGCGCGGGGGAGAGGCGCTCGAGCACGACGAGCAGGGCCATGCTCACCTCCTCGTCGAGCGTCACGCGGTCGGCCGGGTCCGCCACGTCGACGGCGCTCGCGGCGACCGGCGAGGCGGCGCCCGGGGTCGTCACGACCGGCTCCGGGAGCCACGTCCCGACGTACCGCTCGCGGCGTGCCCGCGCGCTCCCGAGCACGTCGAGCGCGAGCCGCCCGACCGTCGTCGTGAGCCAGGCCGCGAGGTTGCGGATCGCGCCCGCGTCCTGGGTGCGCAGCCGCAGCCACGCGTCCTGGACGCAGTCCTCGGCGTCGGACCAGGAGCCGGTGGTCGTGTAGGCGAGGCGCAGGAGGCGCGGGCGCTCGGCCTCGAACGCGCGCGCGAGGTCGTCCGCGGCCTGGCCGGTCATCGCACCGCCGCCCGCTCGGCGCGCTGCGCGGCGAGCCAGTCCCGGAACGTCGTGGTGCCGCGGACGTCGGGGAGCGGGTCGGTGAGGCCGCCGGCGCGCAGCGCGCGACCGAGCGCGCCGGGGAGCGGCACCCGCACGGGGAGGGCGCGCGAGCCGGTCGCGGCGCGCCAGGCGCGCGCCGCGTCGCGCAGGTCGAGCACCTCGGGACCTGCGACGGTCGTGGTGCCGCCGAGCGGGTCGCGCACGGCGGCGTCCGCGACCGCGACGCCCGCCTCGGCGGCGGCGACCGGCTGGACCGGGGCGCGCAGCAGGGGCACGACGCCCCGGCGCGCCGCGGCCCCGAGCGTCGCGGCGACGAGCTCGTGGAACTGGGTCGCCGCGACGACGGTCCACGGCACGCCCCCGTCCGTGACCTCGCGCTCCTGCGCGACCTTGGCGGCGTAGTAGGCCATCGGCACATCGTGGCACCCCACCACCGACACGAGCACGTGGTGCCGCACCCCGGCGTCGCGCTCTGCGGCGAGCAGGCGCCGCGTCCCGTCGACGACCGCCGCGCGCACGTGCCGCAGGGACGTCGCGGTGCTGCTCGCGTCGACCACGACGTCGACGCCGTCGAGCGCGGCGGCGAGGCCCGCGCCCGTCGTCAGGTCGACGGGGTGCTCCCGCGCGTGCCTGCTCAGCGCCCGCACCTCGTGGCCGCGCGCGGCCAGCTCCGCCACGACGTGCCGACCGACGGTCCCCGTCCCACCCACCACGGCGATCCTCATGCCCGGACGACGACGCGGCGCCCCGCGATGTGACATCGCGACGCGGGTCAGGGGCGCGAGGAGAGTTGTATACAAGTGCGCAGAGGCTGTGGCACGATGGCCGGGTGACGACGACGCCCGAGCTGCGCGCCGCCGTCGGGCAGGCCATGACGGCGCCCGGCGACGCGGGCCTCGCACGCCGCCAGTCGGGGGCCCGCGCGGTCTACGACCTCCTGCGCGGCCGCATCATCGACGGCTCCCTCGCGCCCGACGCGCGGCTCACCGAGCCCGTGCTCTCCGCCGAGCTCGGCGTGTCGCGGACCCCGGTGCGCGAGGCGCTGCGGCTGCTCCAGGCCGAGGCGCTCGTCGTCGAGCTGCCGACCGGGGGAGTGCGCGTCGCGCCCCTCGACCTCGCCGACGCGCGGCGCGTCTACGACGTGCGCGCCCGCCTCGAGGGCCTCCTCGCCCGGGACGCGTGCGAGCGCGCCACGCCCGACGACGTCGCGCGGCTCGCGCGCCTCGTGACGCTCATGGACGCGGTCCGCGACCACGAGGACGAGGTGCTGCGCATCGGCGCCCAGTTCCACGGCGAGATCGAGGCGCTCGCCGACAACCGCTGGGGCTCCGCGCTCCTGCGCCAGATCCGCGGCCACGTGGACCGGTACCGCGCGCTCGCCGCGCGCCGCCGCGTCGGCACCACCGACCACGTCGACGAGCACCGCGCCGTCGCCGACGCGATCGCGAGCCGCGACGCCGCCGCCACCGAGGCGGCGATGCGCGCCCACATCGAGCGCAGCGCCGCCCTCGCCGAGCAGTCGCTGCGCGGCGCGGGGCCGACGACCGACGACCTCCCCTGACCACCGCCCACCGCACGACGGAGACACCGATGCCGTACACCCACCACCTGCGCGTCTACCCCAGCGCGGAGCCGCTCGACCGCACCGACCAGCTCGCGTGGAAGCTCGCCGAGCTCGCGACCGACCCCGTCGAGGTCACGCCCGAGGTCGTCGACATGGTGATCAACCGCGTCATCGACAACGCGGCCGTCGCCGCGGCCAGCCTCACGCGCGGCCCGGCCGTCGCGGCGCGCGGCCAGGCGCTCGCGCACCCGTACACGCCGGGCGCGACGGTGTTCGGCTGCGACCTCGCGACCCGCACGAGCCCCGAGTGGGCGGCCTGGGCGAACGGCGTCGCGGTGCGCGAGCTCGACTTCCACGACACGTTCCTCGCCGCCGAGTACTCCCACCCGGGCGACAACATCCCGCCGATCCTCGCCGTCGCGCAGCACGCCGGGTCCGACGGCGCCGCGGTCGTCCGCGCGATCGCGACCGGCTACGAGGTCCAGGTCGACCTCGTGCGCGCGATCAGCCTGCACCGGCACAAGATCGACCACGTCGCGCACCTCGGGCCGTCGGCCGCCGCGGGCATCGGGACGCTGCTCGGCCTCGACACCGAGACGGTGTTCCAGGCGATCGGCCAGGCCCTGCACACGACGACGGCCACGCGCCAGTCCCGCAAGGGCCAGATCTCCACGTGGAAGGCGCACGCCCCGGCGTTCGCGGGCAAGGTCGCGGTCGAGGCCGTCGACCGGGCGATGCGCGGGCAGACGTCGCCCGAGCCGATCTACGAGGGCGAGGACGGCGTCGTCGCGTGGCTGCTCGACGGCCCGGACGCGGCGTACGACGTCGTGCTCCCGGCCCCGGGCGAGCCCAAGACCGCGATCCTCGACACGTACACCAAGGAGCACTCCGCGGAGTACCAGTCGCAGGCGCTCATCGACCTCGCGCGGGCCCTGCACGACGAGCACCCGTGGCTCGCCGACCCCGAGAACGTCGCGTCGATCGTCATCCACACGAGCCACCACACCCACTACGTCATCGGCTCGGGCGCGAACGACCCGCAGAAGTACGACCCGACGGCGTCGCGCGAGACGCTCGACCACTCGATCCCCTACATCTTCGCGGTCGCGCTGCAGGACGGCGGCTGGCACCACGTCGACTCGTACGCCCCGGAGCGCGCGGGCCGCCCCGACACCGTCGCGCTGTGGGCCAAGGTCACGACGGCGGAGGACCCCGAGTGGACGCGCCGCTACCACTCGACCGACCCGGCCGAGAAGGCGTTCGGCGGGCGCGTGGAGATCGAGCTGGCCGACGGCGGCCGCCTCGTCCGCGAGATCGCCGTCGCCGACGCGCACCCGCTCGGGGCGCGGCCGTTCGGCCGCGAGCAGTACGTGAAGAAGTTCCGCACGCTCGCCGCGGGCGTCCTCGAGGACGCCGAGATCGAGCGCTTCCTCGACCTCGCGCAGCGGCTCCCGGAGCTCACTCCCGCGGAGGTGCGCGAGCTGACGATCGTCGGGCGGCCCGGGCTCCTCGACTCCGTCCCGACCCCGACAGGCCTGTTCGAGCTGGGGCGCGACGACGCCGGCGAGGCGCCCGCCGCGTTCGAGGGCGAGGGCTTCACCATGCACGAGGCGGACGCCACGACCGAGGGAGAGGCCCGCTGATGCTGTACAGCCAGGTGACGCCGTCGGACAAGCGGCGCGCGTTCCGCGCGGCGCTCGACGCCGCGGCGACCACGGGGGAGCCGCTGCGGCTCCCCGGCGCGTTCAACCCGCTGTCCGCACGCCTGGTCCAGGACAAGGGCTTCGAGGGCGTGTACGTGTCGGGGGCCGTGCTGTCGGCGGACCTCGGCCTGCCCGACATCGGCCTCACGACCCTCACGGAGGTCGCGGGGCGCTCGCAGCAGATCGCGCGCGTGACCGACCTGCCCGCGCTCGTCGACGCCGACACCGGCTTCGGCGAGCCGATGAACGTCGCGCGCACCGTCCAGGCGCTCGAGGACGCGGGCGTCGCGGGCGCGCACGTCGAGGACCAGGTCAACCCCAAGCGGTGCGGCCACCTCGACGGCAAGGAGGTCGTCGGGCTCGACGAGGCGGCGAAGCGCGTGCGTGCGGCGGCCGACGCGCGCCGCGACCCCGGCTTCCTCATCATGGCGCGCACCGACGTCCGCGGCACGATCCCCGGCGACGCGGGGCTGCGCGCCGCGATCGACCGCGCCAAGGCGCTCGTCGACGCGGGCGCCGACGCGATCTTCCCCGAGGCGATGAAGGACCTGTCGGAGTTCGAGGCCGTCGCGTCGGCCGTGGACGTGCCCGTGCTCGCCAACATGACCGAGTTCGGCAAGTCCGAGCTCTTCACGCGCCGCCAGCTCGGCGACGCGGGCGTGCGGCTGATCATCTACCCCGTCACGCTCCTGCGGGTCGCGATGGGCGCCGCCGAGCGCGCGCTCGACGAGATCGCCGCGACCGGCACGCAGGCGGGGCAGGTCGAGGGCATGCAGACGCGCGCGCGCCTCTACGAGCTGCTCGACTACGCCGCCTACAACACCTTCGACGAGGGCATCTTCACCTACCGGCCCTGACGACCGGCCGGTGCCGCGCGCCCGTGGGGCCGCGGCACCGGCATCTCCCCGCGACCCGTGCTGCACGAAGGAGTGACCGCATGACCACCACCGCACCGACCGCCGACGCGCCCGAGATCCGCAAGGGCCTCGCGGGCGTCGTCGTCGACGTCACCGCGATCTCGAAGGTCAACCCCGAGACGAACTCGCTCCTGTACCGCGGCTACCCGGTCCAGGACCTCGCCGCGCGCCGCAGCTTCGAGGAGGTCGCGTACCTCCTGTGGCACGGCGAGCTGCCCACGCCGGACCAGCTCGCCGAGCAGACCGCCGTCGAGCGGGCGCACCGCGCGCTGCCCGGCCACGTGCGCAACGCGATCCTCGAGCTCCCGACGACGTGCCACCCCATGGACGTCGTCCGCACCGCCGTCTCCCAGCTCGGCGCGCACGACCCCGACGCCGAGGACTCCTCGCCCGAGGCCGAGCAGGCCAAGGCGGTCCGCCTGTGGGCCGTGCTGCCCGCCGCCGTCGCGCTCGACCAGCGCCGTCGGCGCGGCCTCCAGCTCGTCGAGCCGCGCGACGACCTCTCCTACGCCGAGAACTTCCTGTGGATGACGTTCGGCGAGGAGCCCGAGCCCGCCGTCGTGCGCGCGTTCGAGGTGTCGATGGTGCTGTACGCCGAGCACTCGTTCAACGCGTCCACCTTCACGGCGCGGGTCATCACGTCCACGCTGTCCGACCTGCACTCCGCCGTGACCGGCGCCGTGGGCGCGCTCAAGGGTCCGCTGCACGGTGGCGCGAACGAGGCCGTCATGGCGACGTTCGCCGAGATCGGCACCGCCGACCGCGCCGCGGCGTGGCTCGACGACGCGCTCGCCCACAAGCGCAAGATCATGGGCTTCGGGCACCGCGTCTACAAGCACGGCGACTCGCGCGTCCCCACCATGCGGGCGACGCTCGACGACCTCGTCGAGCACTACGGCCGCCCGGACGTCCTCGAGCTCTACACCGCGCTCGAGACCGCGATGACCGAGCGGAAGAACATCCTGCCGAACCTCGACTACCCGGCCGGCCCGGCCTACCACCTCATGGGCTTCGACACCCCGATGTTCACGCCGCTGTTCGTCGCGTCGCGCGTCGTCGGCTGGACCGCCCACGTCATGGAGCAGCGCGCCGCCAACGCCCTCATCCGCCCGCTCAGCCAGTACGTCGGCTCGCCCGAGCGCGCCCTCCCCTGACGCGCAGCCCTTCCCGCCGAACATGCGGTTGCTGCTCGCTCCGGGTCCCGGACGGGCGGCAACCGCATGTTCGCCGAGCGCAGCGGGGAGTCAGTGGACGAAGGAGTCCAGCTCGGCGCGGTCGACGGCGTCGCGGTGGATCAGTGCCTTGACGTCCTCCATGCGGTCCCAGACGTTGACGGCCATGCCGGCCTCGACGCGGCCGTCCTTGACCCAGAACGCGACGAGCCCGCGGTCGGGGACGGAGCCGGAGACCACGACCTCGTCGTAGGCATCGGGACCGGCGACGAAGCCGAGGTACTCCATGCCGACGTCGTACTGGTCGGAGAAGAAGTAGGGCAGCTCGAGGTAGGGGTCGGTCGCACCGAGCATCGCGCGCGCGGCGTGCGGGCCCTGGTGGAGCGCGGTCGCCCAGTGCTCGACGCGCAGCGACCGCCCGTAGCGCGCCGAGGGCACGCTCGCGACGTCACCCGCGACGAAGACGTCGGGGTCGGTGGTCTGGAGCGTCGCGGACGCGACGACGCCGCCTGTCACCGAGTCGAGGGCGAGCCCGGCGTCCCGCGCGAGCCCGACGTTCGGGACCGCGCCCACGGCGACGAGCACGAGGTCCGCGTCGACGTGGGTGCCGTCGGCGAGGTCCACTCCCGTCGCCCGACGACCGTCGCCGGAGATGCCCATGACCTGCGCACGGCGGTGGAGGTGCACCCCGTGGTCGGTGTGGACCTGCCCGTACAGCTCGCCCATCTCGGGTCCCAGCACGCGCTCGAGCGGGTGGGTGCCGAGCCCCATCACGGTGACGTCGAGGCCGAGCGTGCGGGCGGACGCCGCGACCTCCAGCCCGATCCAGCCGTCGCCGACGACGGCGAGCCGCCCGACGCCGTCGTCCCGTGCCGCCCGCAGCGCGCCGGACAGGGCGTCGCTGTCGTCGAGCGTGCGGAGCTCGTGGACGCCGTCCAGGTCGCCGCCGGGCAGGGGAATCCGGCGGGGGTCCGAGCCGGTCGCGAGCAGCAGCTTCTCGTACGACAGCGCGCGGCCGTCGTCGAGCGTCACGCCCCGCCCGGCGAGGTCGAGGGACGTCGCCGTGGTCCCGGTGAGGACCTCGACGTCGTGCTCGGCATACCAGTCCGCCGCAAGCGGGAACACGGCGTCACGCTCGGCCTCACCGCGCAGGTAGTCCTTGGACAGCGGCGGGCGCTCGTACGGGCGGTGCGGCTCGCGCGCGACGACGGTGATCCCGCCGTCGTAGCCCTCCGCGCGCAGCGTCTCGACCGCCTTCGCCGCGGCGAGCCCTCCTCCGACGACGACGTGACGTCCAGCGCTCATGGCGACCTCCGCGGTGGTTCGGGACAGCGGACGGCCTCAGTCTCGCGCGAACCGGGGCGCGCCGCCGGGGGAGCAGCGGGTGGGAGAACGACGAGAGGCCCGGGATCCTTCGCGGATCCCGGGCCTCTCGGCTGGTCGGGGTGACAGGATTTGAACCTGCGACCTCTTCGTCCCGAACGAAGCGCGCTACCAAGCTGCGCCACACCCCGGTTGCTCGTCCACGTGACGGTCCGACGGGAAGATCCCCGTCTTCCCCGCGGGAAGCCTGCCCAGAATAGCCGACGAAGTGCCGTGCCACGAAACCCGATCCCCGTGACCCCGACGACACCCGCCACCGACCGCCCTCGGCGGAGGGGTGGGGCGTCGTCGTCAGCGCGTCGTCAGGGTGAGGAGCGTCGCCTCGGGGCGGCACGCGAACCGGATCGGCGCGAACGGGGACGTGCCTGCGCCGGCGGAGACGTGCAGCCACGTCGAGTCCTCGCCGCCCTCGGCGTCGGGGCGGGGGCCCGGCCAGCCGTGCAGGCCCTTGGCCCGCTTGCGGTCGATGTCGCAGTTGGTCACGAGCGCACCGAACCCGGGGACGCAGAGCTGCCCGCCGTGGGTGTGGCCCGCGAGGACGAGCTCCGCGCCGTCGTCGTGCATCTGGTCCAGGACCCGCCGGTACGGCGCGTGCGTGACCCCGAGCCGGAGCACGCCGCCCTCCGGCGGAGCGGCCGGGGCCTGCGACTCGGGCGCGGGGAAGACGTCGCGGTCGAGGTGCGGGTCGTCGACGCCCACGAGGTCGAGGCGGACGCCGCCCACGTCGAGGACGTCCCGACGGTTCGTGAGGTCGACCCACCCGGCGTCGCGCATCGCGCCGGCCATCTCGGCCGCGGGCAGGAGGCGGGCCTGCGACGCGAACGGCAGCCGCGCGTCGGGCAGGAGGTAGCGCGCCGGGTTCTTCGGGACCGGAGCGAAATAGTCGTTCGAGCCCAGGACGAACGCGCCGGGCACCGCCAGGAGCGGGGCGAGCGCGTCGAGCAGCGGCTCGAGCGCGTCGACGTGCGCGAGGTTGTCCCCGGTGTCGACGACGAGGTCGGGCTCGAGCTCGGCGAGCGACCGCACCCACTCGATCTTGCGTCGCTGGGTCGGGACGAGGTGCAGGTCGGAGACGTGCAGCACCCGCAGGTCGCGCGACCCGGGCGGCAGCACGGGGACGGTCGCCTCACGGAGCGTGAAGAGCTTCGTCTCCACGTGCGCGTACGCGACGCCCGCCACGCCGACGGCGGCCAGCGCCCCCAGCCCGCGCAGGGCCCGGCGCGCCCCGTCGGCGCTCAGCCGTTCCCCCCGCCGTCGAGGCCCTCCAGCCACGCGCCGAGGTCGCTCTCGCGGCCCGCGCCGTTGCTGCGGTCGCCGCGGTCGCCCCGGCCGCCGCCGGCCTCGCTGTCGGGCTGGTTGTCGTCGGGCTCGTCGCCGCCCGGCTGCTGACCGCCCTGGTCACCGCCGTCCTGGCCGCCCTCGGGCGTCGACGGGGTGCGCGGCGGAGGCTTGGGGGCGTTGACGCGGCCCCAGTCCGGCTCGGCGAACCCGGGTGCCGGCTGGCCGGCGAGGATCTGGTTCATGTAGTCGCGCCACGTCGGGGCGGCGAGGCTCGACCCGTACCAGTACGGACGCGTCTTGCCGTTGATGGTGAAGCGGCCGTTCATCTCGACGTCGTTCTCGGCGTTGCCGATCCACACGGCCGTGGCGACCTGCGGCGTGTAGCCGATGAACCACGTGTGCTTGTTGAGGTTCGCGGTACCGGTCTTGCCCGCGGCCGGCCGGCCGTCGGCGAGCGCGTTGCCGCGGCCGGAGCCCTGGGTGAGCACCTGCTGGAGCGCGTACGTGACGGTGTTGGCGACCGCGGGGTCGATCGCCCCGGGCTGGCAGTTCGCCGACGGGACGGGCAGCTCCTCGCCGTCGCCCGCGACCACCTTCGTGATCGCGATCGGCTGGCAGTACGTGCCGCCCGCGGCGAACGTCGCGTACGCGGCGGCCATGTGCATCGGCGACGAGTTCTGGGTGCCGAGGATCATCGACGGCACGATCTCGATGTCGGTCTTGTCCTTCGACGACGGCGTGAAACCGGCCGCCTTCGCGGTGTCCGCGACGCCGCAGAGGTCGAGCTGGGAGGCGATGGTCGTGTAGGCCGTGTTGACCGAGTTGTAGGTCGCCTTGAGCACCGTCATCGAGCCGCTGCCCGGGCCGTCGGAGTTCGCGGGCGTCCACGGGTCGTTGCCGAGACGCTTGCAGCTCGCGCGGAAGTCCCGGCTGCCGATCCAGGTGCGCTTGTTCGCGTTGACCGTGTCGTAGAGCGAGTGCCCCTCCTTGAGCCACTCGGCGAGGACGAACGGCTTCCAGGTGGAGCCGGGCGAGAACCCGCGCGAGCCGCCGTGCGCCTCGTCGGTGCTGTAGTTCACGGCCGTCGTGTTGGGGGCGGGGTCCTGCGTGTTGTCGAACGCGCGGTTCTGCGCCATCGCGAGGATCTTGCCGGTCCCCGGCTCGATCGACACGATCGCGTCCTCGATCTGGCTCGGGTCGTCCGCCGGGACCGCAGCCGCCGCGTGCTGCTCCGCGGCCGCCTGCATGTTCGGGTCGAGCGTCGTGTAGATGTCCAGCCCGCCGCGGTACAGCAGCGCCTCGCGCTCGGCCTTCGTCTCGCCGAACACCGGGTCCGACATGATGACCTTCGTGACGTAGTCGCAGAAGAACGCCGAACCGCCGGACGCCTGGCAGCCCGCCTCGAGCGGCTGGATGGCGAGCGTGTCCGCGATGGGGGTGGCCAGCCCGGCGTCGTACTCCTCCTTGGTGATGTACCCCTGCTGGTACATCGTGTTGAGGACGACGTTGCGGCGGTTCTGGGCCTTCTCCGGGTCGGCCGTCGGGTCGTACGTGGACGGCGCCTTGGTGATGCCGGCGATCGTGGCCGCCTGGAGGTAGTTCAGGTCCTTCGCCGAGACGCCGAAGTAGTGCCGTGCCGCCGTCTCGACGCCGTACACGGAGCGCCCGAACTGCGCGATGTTGAGGTAGCCCTGGAGGATCTCCTCCTTGCCCATCTTCTTCTCGAGCGAGATGGCGAGCTTCGCCTCGCGCGCCTTGCGCCCGAGCGTGTCGGCCTTGGCCTCGTGCTGCGCCATGACGTCGCCGTCGCGCACGGCCTGCTCGATGAGGACGTTCTTCACGTACTGCTGCGTCAGGGTCGATGCGCCCTGCGTCGAGCCGCCCGTGAGGTTGTTGACGAACGCGCGCGGGATGCCCTCGACGTCGACCCCGCCGTGCTCCCAGAAGCGCTTGTCCTCGATCGCGATGACCGCGTTCTTCATGGGCTCGGAGACCTGGTCCAGCGGGACGACGATGCGGTTCTCCGTGTAGAACGTCGCGAGCCGCGTGGTGCCGTCGTTCGCGTAGATGCGCGACTGCTCGGACAGGGGGCCCGGCTCGAGGTCGGCCGGCAGCTCGTCGAACACCTCGACGGCGGTGTCCGTCGCCGTGTTCGCCCCGGCGGCGAGCGGCACGAGGAGCCCGGCCGCGAGCACGCCGCCGACACCGGAGACCAGCACGAACGCCAGGAAGAGGGCGACGAGCTGGTACGCGTTGATCTGCCGGCCGCGAGGACGCACAGGGGAAGCCATGGTGCCAACCCTACGGGAGCAACCCCGGGAGAGGCCCGGAGAGCCGCCTCTCCCGGGTGTGCGGGTTGTGTAAGCATCCCGGGACGGCGCGCCCGTCCGGCCGCGCCGCCGCCCGCACCGTCCGACTACGCTCGCCCCATGGCAACCACGTGGGAGTACGCGACCATCCCCCTCATCATCCACAACACGAAGGCCGTCCTCGACCAGTGGGGCTCCGACGGCTGGGAGCTCGTCCAGGTCGTGACCGGCCCGGACGGCAACGGCCTCGTCGCCTACCTCAAGCGCCCCACCGGGGAGAAGTAGTGGCGGGCGTCCCCGCCGGGACGGTCGCCGCGCGCCTCGCGGAGCTCGGGATCACCCTGCCGCGGGTGGCGGCGCCGGTCGCCGCCTACGTCCCCGCGGTGCGCACCGGCCGGTACGTCCACACCTCGGGCCAGCTCCCGTTCGTCGACGGCGCGCTGCTCGCGACGGGCAAGGTGGGCGACGGCGAGGGCCTCGTCGCACCCGCCGACGCCGCGGACCTCGCGCGGGTGTGCGCGCTCAACGCGCTCGCGGCCGTGCACGACGTCGTCGGGAACCTCGACGACGTCGTCCGGGTGGTCAAGGTGGTCGGTTTCGTGGCGAGCGACCCGTCGTTCACGGGCCAGCCCGGCGTCGTGAACGGTGCGAGCACCGTCCTCGGCGAGATCTTCGGCGAGGCGGGGGTGCACGCCCGCAGCGCCGTCGGCGTCGCGGTCCTGCCGCTCGACGCCCCGGTCGAGGTGGAGCTCGTCGTCGAGCTGGCGGACTAGCCCGCAACGCCCGCACGAGAACGGGGTCGGGGGGGGCCGCCGGGGGGGGGCGGGGGGCCCCCCCCCCCCCCGGCGGCCCCCCCCGCCGGGGCCGACGGCGCGCGGGGCCACCGCCGGGGGGGGCCCCCGGGGGGGACCGGGCCGCGG
>NZ_JBEPOQ010000023.1:0-33844 GCF_040546915.1 Cellulosimicrobium sp. 4261 | reverse complement strand
CGCCCGCCGCCCCCCCCCGCCCCCCCCCCCCCCCCGCCGGGGGGGGCGGCCCCCCCCCGGGGCCCCCCCCCGCCCCCCCCCGGGGGGGGCGGCCCCGCCCCCCACGACGGGTCGGCGCGTCAGGACGCGCGCGACGTCACTTCTTGTTGCGACGCTGGTGACGCGTCTTGCGAAGCAGCTTGCGGTGCTTCTTCTTGGCCATGCGCTTGCGGCGCTTCTTGATGACGGAGCCCATACGGTCCTCGCAATGCTCGAGCGGCGTGTCGGTCGGCGACCGGTCGACCGGCCGCGGGTGGTCCACGGTTGATCGGGGCCCCGGCGACCACGAGGGCGCCGCAAGCCGACCAACACGAGAGAAATCCGCCCCCTAGCCTACCCGCTCGCGCCCGTGCCCCGGTACGCGACCGGTCGCCGGGCGTCTCAGTCGAAGTGCGCGTCGAGACCCAGCAGCGGGAAGACGGCCCGACGCGTGGCCGCGACGGCGCGGTCGACGTCGTCGTCCGGGTCGTACCCGCTGCTCCACCGCCGGACCTCGACCTCGGGCCCGAACGCGAGCGGCGCGTCGAACCCGGCGACCTCGGCGACACGCTCGCGCCACGCCGCGGGCAGGGGCACGCCCGCGGTGACGGGCCGGTGCACGACCTCCCCCACGACGGCCGACCACACGAGCGGCACGACGCGCGCGATCGCGTACCCGCCCCCGCCCAGCGCGAGCCACCGCCCGTCGGTCAGCTCGTGCGCGAGCCCGTGCATCCACGTCGTGGCCGTGCGCTGCGCGTCGACGGATACGTCGAGGTCGGACAACGGGTCCTCGCCGTGCGCGTCGCACCCGTGCTGGGTCACGAGCACCTCGGGGCGGAACGCGCGCAGCACGGGCGGCACGACGGCGTCGACCGCGCGCAGCCAGCGGGCGCCGTCGGTGCGGCGCGGGAGCGCGACGTTGACCGCCGTCCCCTCGGCGCCGGGCCCCCCGAGGTCGGTCGGGTGACCCGTCCCGGGGAAGAGCGTCGCGCCGCTCTGGTGGACGGAGACGGTGAGGACGCGCGGGTCGTCCCAGAACGCGTCCTCCACGCCGTCGCCGTGGTGGGCGTCGAGGTCGACGTACGCGACGCGCTCGACGCCGTCGTCGAGCAGGCGCCGGATCGCGACGGCCGCGTCGTTGTAGACGCAGAAGCCCGACGCCGCACCCGCCTTCGCGTGGTGCATGCCGCCCGCGACGTTCACGGCGTGCCGGGTGCGGCCCGCGGCGATCTCGCCCGCCGCCTCGTACGAGCCCGCGACGATCCGCGCGGCCGCCTCGTGCATCCCGGGGAAGACCGGGTCGTCCTCGGTGCCGAGGCCGCGGGCCGGGTCGGGGGTGCCGTGCTCGGACGCCGCGCGCACGGCCGCGACGTAGGCGGGCTCGTGCACGAGCTCGAGCACGTCGTCGGGCGCGGGCTCGGGCCGCACGACCCGCAGGTCCGCGTCGCCGTCGAGCAGGCCGAGGGCGCGCACGAGCCCCATCGTCAGGTCGAGCCGGGCCGGCGCCATGGGGTGGCCCGGGCCGAAGTCGTAGCCGAGGAGCTCGGGGCTCCACACGACGCAGGCTCCGGGCGCCGCAGCCGCCCCGGTCGGGGCGGGCGACGACGTCGGGTCGGTCGTGGGCATGGCTCACGGTAACGCCCGACGGCGCGCCCCCGCCCCACCGACCGCGCGCCGGACCGCGCGGGACCGCCGGTCCGGGCCTCCCGCCGGGCCCCGGTGCGGCGTCCGGGCCCGCGAGCGGGCATGATGTCCCGGCGCCGGAGCGGCGACATGACGGGCCACCGGGCCCGTGGCAGAGTGGCGCGAGTGGTGAGGGAGGCTCCATGCCGACGAGCATGACCGGGCGCCTGTTCAGGGGGCGGGAGATCGTCGACCGCCTCGCCCGGCAGTCGCCCGCCCGGCTCGCCGTCACCGTGTTCGCCGCCGTCATCGCCGTCTTCACCGCCCTGCTCATGGCGCCCTGGGCGACGGCGAGCGGCCGGTCCGCGCCGTTCGTCGACGCGTTCTTCACCGCCACGTCGGCCGTGTGCGTCACCGGTCTCGTCGTGGTCCCCACCGGGACCTACTGGTCGGGGTACGGGCAGGTCGTCATCCTGCTCGGCATCAAGATCGGCGGCCTCGGCGTCATGACGCTCGCGTCGATCCTCGGCATGGCCGTGTCCCGGCGCATCGGCCTCACGCAGAAGCTCCTCACGGCGTCGGAGACGAAGACGACGCGGCTCGGCGAGGTCGGCTCGCTCGTGCGGGTCGTCATCATCACGTCGACCTCGCTCGAGCTCCTCATCGCGCTGCTCCTGCTGCCGCGGTTCGTCGTGCTGGAGGAGACGTTCGGCGAGGCCGCGTGGCACGGCATCTTCTACGGCATCTCCGCCTTCAACAACGCGGGGTTCATCCCGACGGAGCACGGGCTCGCCCCGTACGTCGGCGACTGGATGCTGTGCCTGCCGATCATCCTCGGCGTGTTCATCGGGTCGCTCGGCTTCCCCGTGATCCTCAACGTCATGCGCAACCGCCGCCGCGCCTCCAAGTGGAGCCTGCACACCAAGCTCACGCTCACGACGAGCGCGGCGCTCGTCGTCGTGGGGACGGTGCTCTTCGCCGCCGTCGAGTGGGGGAACCAGCGGACCCTCGGGCCCCTCGGGCTCGGCGAGAAGCTCCTCGCGTCGCTCTTCGCGGGCGTCATGCCGCGCTCCGGAGGCTTCTCGACCGTGGACACCGGCGGCATGCACGAGGCGAGCTGGCTCATCACCGACGCGCTGATGTTCGTGGGCGGCGGCTCGGCGTCGACCGCGGGCGGCATCAAGGTCACGACGCTCGCCGTCATGCTCATCGCCATCGTGTCCGAGGCGCGCGGCGACCGGGACATGGAGGCGTTCGGGCGCCGCATCCCGCGCGACACCCTCCGGCTCGCGGTCGCGGTGTCGTTCGTCGGCGCGACGGCGGTGCTCCTGTCGAGCCTGCTCCTGCTGGAGATCACCGGCGAGACGCTCGACGTCATCCTCTTCGAGACCATCTCGGCGTTCGCGACCGTCGGCCTGTCGACCGGCATCACGCCCGAGCTGCCCGACGCCGGGAAGTACGTCCTCATCGCGCTCATGTTCGTGGGCCGCACCGGCACCATGACGTTCGCCGCCGCGCTCGCGCTGCGCGACCGCCGCCGCATCGTGCGCTACCCCGAGGAGCGCCCCATCATCGGGTGAGCGCCCCCGCCCGGCGGTGCGACCGCCGTCGGGCCGGACGCCCCGCACGAGACCTGACCGACACGACAGACACCGCACCACCGGACCGACGAGAGGCCCCATCGTGACCGACCCGTTCACCCGCGCCGCCGACGGGAAGGAAGGCGTGCCCGCCGACCCCGTCGCGCAGCGCATCGTCGAGCGCGGCCGCGCGGAGCGCGCGCGCCGGGACGAGGCGAAGGCCCCGCGCAAGGACGCGGGCGTCCTCGTCATCGGCCTCGGCCGCTTCGGGACGGCGATCGCCGCGACGCTCGACCGACTCGGCCAGGACGTGCTCGCCGTCGAGCGCGACCCCGACCTCGTCGCCCAGTGGAGCGGGCAGCTCCCGCTCGTCGAGGCGGACGCCTCCAACCCCGTCGCGCTCGAGCAGCTCGGCGCGCGCGACTTCCCCGTCGCGGTCGTGGGTGTCGGCACGTCGCTCGAGGCGAGCGTGCTCATCACCGGCAACCTCGTCGACATGGGCACGCCCCAGATCTGGGCCAAGGCGATCTCGGCGGAGCACGGGCGCATCCTCCAGCGCATCGGCGCGCACCACGTCGTGTTCCCCGAGGCCGACGCCGGGTCGCGCGTCGCGCACCTCGTCTCCGGGAAGCTGCTCGACTACATCGAGGTCGAGGACGGCTTCACGATCGTCAAGATGCGCCCGCCGAAGGAGGTGCAGGGGTTCACGCTCGCGCAGTCGAAGGTGCGCGAGCGGTACGGGGTCACCGTGATCGGGGTGAAGTCGCCCGGCGAGGACTTCCTCTACGCGACGCCGGAGACCCGGATCAGCGCGAACGACCTGCTCATCGTGTCGGGTCACGCCGATCTCCTGGAGCGGTTCGCCGCTCGGCCCTGAGGGCCGGGTCGGTGGGGTCGGGTTCACAGCCCGCGGGGGTCGGGTCGGGTTCGCCGCCCGCGAGGTCGGGTCCGCGGTGGGGTCGGACCGACGTCGGCCGGCCGCGGTCAGGACGGCCGACGGTCAGGGCGGCCGGAGGTGCCGGCGGCGGGCGGTTCCGTCGGCGGGCGGTGCAGGACGAAGAGGCCTCGGTGGAGGGGGCGGTCCTGGCGGTCCGCGTCGGTCGCGACGTACTCGTCGAGCACGGCGAGGATGCGCCGGTCGAGCTCCGTGACGTCGTCGTCGGAGAGGTGCAGGTAGAACGCGGCTGAGGTCGTGACGGCGTCGGGCCCGGCGGCCAGGGCGTCGTCGAGCGCGGCGGCGACGGGACCGAACTGCACGCCGGGCGCGGCGTCGCGCAGCGGGTCGTCGAGCCACCACGTGGCGCCCGTGGCGCGGTAGGGGCGCTCGAGCGCGCCGCCCGCACCCGTGCGGACCTCGGCGGGCTCGAGCAGCCCGGCGCGCACGAGCAGCCGGACGTGGTGCAGGGCCGTGCCCGGCGGGACGCCGAGGTGGTCGGCGAGCTCCTTGTTCGTCATCTCGCGCGTGCCGCACTGCCGCACGATGCGCTGGCGCAGCGGGTGCGCGAGCGCCTTCGCCTCGAGCGCGGTGGGCGGACGACGACTCGGCATGGCGGCCGCACGCGGACCGGGGGCGCGCCCCGGCGCGGGCTCCGGCGTGGGCTCGACGGTCATGGAGACATCGTACGGACCGCCAATCGAGATCGCTCGATCGATTGGGATTTCTCGATCACTGTGCCATGCTGGGCGCCATGGCCTCTCGACCCGGGCGCCGACGCCCCGCCGTCGCACCGTTGGGTGCGCCGTTCCGGCGCCTGTGGGTCGCGTCCGCCGTCTCGAACCTCGCCGACGGGGTGCTCAAGGTCGCGCTCCCTCTCGTCGCGGTCCGCTACACCGAGTCGCCGGCGCTCGTCGCCGGGCTCACGTTCGCTCTCACGCTCCCGTGGCTGCTGTTCACGCTGCCCGCGGGTGCGCTCGCCGACCGACTCGACCGGCGGCTCGCGATGGTCGGCGCGAACGTGGCGCGCGCGGTGCTCGTGGCCGCGCTCGCGGCCGTCGCGCTCGTGCCCGACGCCGGGAGCATCGCCGTGCTGTACGTCGTCGCGTTCGGCGTCGGCGTCACCGAGACGCTGTACGACACCTCGGCGCAGTCGATCCTCCCGCAGGTCGTGCCGCGCACCGCGCTCCCCCGGGCCAACGGGCGCCTCTACGCGGCGGAGCTCACGACGAACCAGTTCGTGGGGCCGCCCCTGGGCGGGCTGCTCGTGGCGGCGGGCGCCGCCCTCGCGTTCGGTGTCCCCGGTGCGCTGTGGGCGCTCGCCGCAGTGATGCTGCTCGGGCTGCCCGGCACGTACCGGACGGTGCGCACGACCCGGACCACGCTGCGTGCCGACGTCGCCGAGGGCCTGCGGTTCCTGTGGCACGACCGCATCCTGCGCACCCTCGCGATGATGGTCGGCGGCATCAACTTCGCGAGCAACGCCGCGTTCGCGGTGTTCGTGCTCTACGCGGTCGGCCCCGACTCACCCCTGGGCCTGTCGGAGCCGGCGTACGGCGTGCTCCTCACCGCGACGGCGGTCGGGGCGTTCGCGGGGTCGTTCGTCGCCGAGCGCGTCGTCGGGACGCTCGGGCGCGCACGCTCCCTCACGCTGACGACCCTCGGGACGGTGGCCTTCGTCGGCGTCCCCGCGGTCACGACGAACGCGTGGGTGATCGGCGCCGTCTCCGCCGTCGGCGGTGCCGGGATCGCCGTGTGGAACGTCGTGACGCTCTCCCTGCGGCAGCGCATCACGCCCGACGCCCTGCTCGGCCGGCTCAACGCGTGCTACCGGCTCCTCGCGTGGGGGACGCTGCCCCTGGGCGCCGCCGTCGGCGGCCTGCTCGGCGAGCTCTTCGGGCTGCGCACGGTGTTCGTGGTCATGGCGGCGGTGTCCGGCGCGACGCTGCTGGGGATGCTCGTCGTGGACGACCGGGCGATGGACGCCGCGGAGGCTGCCGCGGACGCGCGCGACGCCGAGACGCCTCCGGCCGACGCCCCTCGGCGGGAGGCCGAGGCGGAGCCGCACCCCGAGGGGTGAGCCCGCGGCCGTGCCGCGGGTGCGGGCGGGGTGCGGGTGCGGCCCGCGGGTGAGCCGGGGGCCGGGCCACCGGGCGCAGGGTCAGGCCGCGCCGCCCCTGCCCGCCCGACGGCGCAGCGCCGCCCCGGTGAGGACCGCCGCCCCGGCCAGCGCCGCGACGAGGCCCAGGCCCGTTCCCGTCGTCGCCAGGCCCGGCCGCGAGGAACCCGGGCCGCCGCCCGCCGCCGACCCGCCGGAGCCACCCTCTCCCCCGGCCCCGGGCGGCGTCGTCGTCCCGGGCTCGTGCGGCTCGCCCGGTGCGGCGAGCACGAGGAACGGCTCGGACAGCACGTCCGCACCGCCCCCCACCGGGACGAGGCGCACGTGGTGCTCGCCCGGGGTGGTGCCGGCGGGGATCGTCGCGACGAAGAGGAACACCCCGTCGGCGTCCGTCGTGACGGTGCCGAGGAGCACCGGATCGCTCTCGAGCCAGACCTCGTAGGTGGTGGACGGCGCGAGGCCGGTCCCGCGGAGCTCGAGCCTCCCGCCGACGACGAGCGGCCCGGAGCCGACGACGGCCACGCGCGGCACCGTCGACACGTCGCGCTCGGTGATCTCGACGCTGACGCGCACGCCGTCGGCAGGGTCGGGGACCGAGGTGGCGACCGTCGCGGGCAGGGCGGTCGGGGCCGTGGCGGGAGACACGACGGACGTCGTCGCCGCGGCCGTGCCGGCGGGCACGGCGAGCGACCCGGCGAGCACGAGGGCGGCGAGCAGCCTGCGGGTGGTCGTCGTCACGCGGGGAACCTCTTCGTCCGGCCCGGGGCGGGCACCGCTGGGTCGCCCCCGAACCCGACTGGACGGGTGTCCAGTTCAAGGACATCCTGCCATCCTGGACGCCTGAACTGAACACCCGTCCAGTTTGTTCACCCGTGGGTCGTGCCGCCGTCGCAGGGCAGGACGGCTCGGCCCCCGCCGCTCCGGGGAGCGACGGGGGCCGAGCCGGACCCGGGCGGTGCCGGCACACCACCCGGGGGCCTGTGGTCGCCCGTCCTGCCGGGACCGGGCGTGCGGGTCAGCCGCAGTCGAGCGCGTCGAACGGCACGTCGACCGTGGCGGTCACCTCCTCGCCGTCGACCGTGGCGGCCGCGGTCGCGGACGCCGTCCCGGCAGGGGCGGACGTCGCTCGCACCGCGAACGACTGGTACGCGTTCGTGCCGGGCGCCACGTCCGCGAACGCCTTCTCCCCGTACGACGTCGCGAGGGTCACCGCGACCGGGACGTCCTCGCCGTTCGTCGCACGGACGGCCACATACACCCTGCCCGCCAGGCAGCGGGGCGTGGCCTCGACCACGAGGTCGAGCTCGGGCTCGCCGCCGAGGGCGGGCAGCACGACCTGCTGCCGCGCTTCCTCGTTGCCTGCGGCGTCCGTCGCGGCGAACTCGATGACCTGCGGCTCGTCGGTGAGCGCGCGCGTGAACGGCTCGGTGTAGGTGCCCCAGAACGTGCCGGGACCCTCCCACTGCACCTTGTCCACGCCCGAGCCCGCGTCCGTGGCGGCCAGCGTGATCTCGACGCTGCTGCCGACCTCGCGCAGCGTCGCGACCGTCACGGGCGCGACGCTGTCGACGCGGAGCTCGCGCGAACCCGTCCCGACGTTGCCGGCGGCGTCCGTCGCGCGCGCCTCGACCGTGCGCACGCCGTCCTCGTCGACCGCGAACGGGCCGTCGTACGGTGCCCATGCGCCGCCGTCGACCGAGACCTCGACCGCCGGGGCAGGGTCGCGGTTGTCGGAGGCCACGACCGTGACGGTCGGGTGCTGGACGTACCAGCCCGACGTCGCCGGGCCGGGCTGGGCGATCACGGTCACGGTGGGCGGGGTCGTGTCCTCGCCGGTGTCGGGCGCGACGACGAACACGACGGCCTCGGCCGGCACGTCCGTCCCCGCGACGTCGCCGTCGACGAAGAACAGCCGGTCGGGCTCGGCGTACTCCGCGGGGTCGACGGCGTCCCACGTCACCGGGATGCGGCTGTCCTTCGACGCGTCCTCGTACTCGGCCGTGACGGTCGCCGGGAGCGCCGGGGCGGTGCCCGCGAGCGTCACGACGCTCACGTTGTCCACCGTGATGACCTCCCCCGGCTCGCCGTCGCGCACGTGCACAGTGCCGCTCACCGGCTCGACGAGCTCGTCCGACGTCCCGCTGACCTCGAACGCCCCCGCCGCGGCGACGTCCTCGGCCGTGACGTCCTCCCAGTCGACCGCGACCGTCTCGACACGACCGTCGGTGAAGATCGCGTCGATCTCGGCCGGGAGGTCGGGCAGGACACCGACGTCCGTGGGGATGTGGACGGGCGAGTGGTCGATCGGCCCGTTCGGGTCGACCGGCTCGGGCTCCTCGACGCCGCCCGTGCCCCAGACCTCCCACTCGGAGACCCCGACGGCCGAGTACGTCGTCGCCGTGGTGCCCCGCAGCGCGTCGAACGTCGCGCGCAGGCGCGTCGTCGTCACCGCGTCGAAGGTCGTCTCGTTGCTCTCGAGACGCTGTGTCGGGTAGCCGCTCGGGTTCGGGACGTCGACGAACGCGCCGGCGTCGGCGTCCCAGTACTGGAGCGTCCACGACGCCGGGACGCGCACGTTGTCGCCGTTCGCGTCGGTGCCGTCCGACCAGAACCGGACGACGGAACGGTCCACCGTGACCGGCGCGGGCCAGGAGTACTCGAGCCACTGCGTCGCGGGGCGGTCCCCGCTCCACGTCGCCCACGTCGCGTCGTGCGCTCCCCCGGTGCTGACGCCCGCGCCGTCGTTCACGGCCTCGACCTTGTTCCACGACGCGGTGTAGCTCGCCTCGGGCGTGCCGATCAGCGCGACGTTCGACGGCGCCTCGTCGGCCGCCGCGGTCAGCCCCTCGGTCCCCGGACCGCCGACCGCGGCCCACGCCCCGACCCCCGCGCCCGTGAGGGCCAGGGCGAGCGCGGTCGCGGTGGCGACCACGCGCCGTCGGGCACGCGGTGCCGCCGGCCGGTCCCCGAGCGGGATGAGCACGGTCGAGCCCGCACCCCTCGATGAGTTGGTGCGTGCGCTCATGCCAGCCTCGCCTTCCCTGCCGTGACCAGGACCTTCTGACCGTCGCGGCGGCTCAGGAGGCCGTCCGCGGTGAACTGCTCGACCGTGCGCTGGACCTTCTGGAGGAACGCGGCGCGGTCGGCGAAGCCGCCGTCGCCCCACACGACGTCGAGGAACGTCGTCCCGTTCGGCCGCGCGGCGTTGGTGACGCCGCTGTCGAGCCCGGCGAAGACCACGCGCGGCTCGGAGCGCTCGACGTACATGTGGTACTGCGTGTCGTCGCCCGACCATGCGGGCTCGAACGTGAGGTCCCCGAGGCGGAAGTACCCGTTCCCGAGGTCGGTGAACGCGCCGTCGAGCGTGCCGTCGAGGCCCGTGTGCGCGTAGAGGGAGAGCTTGAGGTACTCGCGCGACGCGCTGCGCGCGAGCAGGACCGTCGGCCCGTGCTCGATGCTCTGGATCGCAGGGTTGTCGATCGTCGGCACCGCGCGGATGCTCAGCGGCATCGTCACGTCCACCACGTCGCCCGGCGACCACGAGCGCGACACGCTCACGTACGTCCCGGGCACCGCCTCGAGGTCCTGCTCGACGCCGTTGACCGCGACGGTGAAGCCCTTGCGCACCCAGCCCGGCACGCGCAGGCGCAGGTCGAGCCGCCCGGAGCCGTTCACCGTGAGGCGCGTCGCACCCACCTTCGGGTACTGCGTCTCCTGGACGACCTCGAAGCCCTTCTCCTCCCACGTCAGGGTGGAGGCGAGGTAGAGGTTGACGTACAGCACCTCGCCGTCGACCGAGCGGAAGTAGACCGAGTCGCGGTACTTCACGTGGTTCTCGAGCCCGGTTCCGCCGCAGCACGTGCCCGTGTTGCCGTACTCGCGGCGCGTGCCCGGGTTGACGCCGTACATGTACGTGACGTCGGGGCTCGTCGCCGACTGCGTGCTCTTCTTCGAGCCGACGATGTGGTTGAGCAGCCCGCGCTCGTAGTACTCCATGTACTTCGGGTCGAGCGAGTGGAAGTACAGCAGCCGCGAGAGCTTGAGCATGTTGTAGGTGCCGCACGTCTCGGCGTTGCGTGCGCCGATGTCGCCCGCGACCGTGCTCGGCGGGCCGAACAGCTCGCCCTCGCCGTGCCCGCCGTGGGCGTACGTGCGCCCGGGCACGACCATGCCCCAGAAGCCCTCCACGGCCTGGCGGTACCGCTCCTCGCCCGTGAGGTCGTACACCTTGAGGTAGCCCGGGAACTGCGGGATGTGCTGGTTCGCGTGCTTGCCGTTGAGCGTGTCCGTGACGGCGGCGCTCGCGTCGACGAGCGTGTTGAGGTCGAAGAGCCTGGCCGTGGCGACGTAGGTGTCGTCGCCCGTGATCGAGGCGATGTCCGCCAGGCTCTCGTTCATCCCGCCGTACTCGCCGGCGATGTAGATGCCCCACATGCGGTCGAGCTGCGCCTGCGGCAGCCCGGACAGGCGGCTGTGGACCCACGCCGCCATGGAGGTCGCGATCTCGAGCGCCTGATCGCTGCCCGCGAGGCGGTAGGCCTCGAGGAGCCCCGCCAGGATCTTGTGGCACGTGTAGTACGGCGCCCAGATCTCACCGTACGGCGCGTACTTCTCGAGCTGGCTGAACTGCCACTCGCCGTAGGCCGCGAGGAACCCGGGGTGGCTGAACCGGCCCATGGCCGCGAGCGCCGTCTGGACCTCGCCGAGTCCCTCGACGATCTGGTCGACCTTGTCGCGGAACACGGTCTCGCCCGTGCTCGCGAACGCGAGGGCCACCATCGACAGGAAGTGCCCGCCGTAGTGGCCGCGCAGGAGGTTCGCCGTCTGGGTGCTCGCGCGGCCGGGGTAGTCGTCGGGGCCCCACGGCTGCTCGTTGGCGTGGCCGAACCCCTCCCACCCGCCGGGCGCGGAGGCGCCCTTCGTGTCGAGCCCGGCGTTGCGCCGGAACACCGCGAGGACGCGGTCGACCGGGTACTGCCGCGCGAGGTGCAGGATCTGGTCCTGGGACCGCGTCGCGACGCTCGGCGCGAGCGTCACGTCGGCCATCGGGAAGGGCTCGGCGGCCCAGCCGTCGAGCGCGACGGACCGGTCGAGGGACCGGCGGACGGCCCGGCCGACCGCCGGGCCGGCGGGGACGGGCAGGACGGGCGCGGTGGGCGCCGCGAGGGCGCTGCCGCCGCCCGCGAGCGCGACGGCGCCGGTCGCCCCGGCGGCCAGCACCCCGAGCCGCAGGACGGCCCGGCGCGAATACCTGGAGTCGTGCACGTGCATGAGCTGTCGCTCCTTCTCACTCGTCGTCGAGTGGTGGAAGCGCCGTCGGCGGCAAGGAGGGAAGCCCCGCGTCCGACGCTCGTGCTGATTCCGCCCGGCCGCCTCGTCGCCGAGGCAGAGCTCTGGTCCGTCGAGGTAGGGGCGTGGTCGTGACCACGCCCCTCCCTCGCGGTGCCTCGCCTCTCCCTGGGCGGGGTGCGACCTCGCGGGTGTCAGGCGCAGTCGAGCTCGTCGACCTGCGCCTCACGCGTGGTGGTCACCTCCTTCCCGTCGAGGGTCGCGACGCCGGTCACCGTGACGGTCCCGGCCGGGACAGCCGTCGCGCGGGCGGCGAACGACTGGTACGCGTTCCTGCCCGGCGCCACGTCGGCGACGGTCTTCTCGCCGTACGGCGTCCTGAGCGTCAGCGTGACGGGGACGTCCTCGCCGTTCGTCGCGCGGACCGCGACGTACGCCTTGCCCGCCAGGCAGCGCGGCGTCACCTCGACCGCGAGGTCGAGCTCGGGCGCCGGCGGCTGCTCGCCGTACGCCGCGAGGAGCGCGGCGTGCTCGGCGGCCGTGATCGGCAGGACCGTGCCGTGACGCGGGCTGCTCGGCAGGTGGGCGTCGACGGACGTCCACACGCCCGAGTCGAGGTCGGTGGACTCCAGCGGCAGGTAGCCCTGGCCTCCGTGGTAGCTCGGCTGGTCGACGAAGAGGTACCACTTCTCCTCGGTGTTCGACTTGAAGACCGTCGGCCCCTCGCCCGCGGTGAGCGTGCCGCCCCACGGGTTGGGCTGGCCGTAGCCGATCTTCTCGGCGACGAGGTCCCAGTCGGTCGAGCGCAGGTCCGTCGACTTCTCGAGGCGCGGGATCATGTACGCCTCGTCCTTGGTGAACCGGTAGTACGTGCCGTCGTGCTCGACGATCGACGAGTCGATCATACCCAGCCCGTTGCCGCGCTTCTCGTCGATCCACACCTGCGGCTCGGAGAACGTCACGAAGTCGCGCGTCGTGGCGTACATCATGCGCTGGTAGGAGTCGGCGATGCGGCGGCCGTCGGTCGACGTCGTCGGGTAGAGCGCCGAGGCCCAGTAGACGATGTACTCGCCGCGCTGCGCGTCCCAGAACGCCTCGGGCGCCCACGTGTTGCCCGCGTACGCGCTCGACACGGTGACCATGCGCTGGTCGGACCAGTGCACGAGGTCGGTCGACTCCCAGATCATCAGCGCGCGCGACCCGCGCTCCTGCGCGTTGCCGAAGTTGTTGCCGCCGTAGATGCGCAGGTCGGTCGCGAGGAGGAAGAACCGGTCGCCCTCGGGCGAGCGGATGATGAACGGGTCGCGCAGGCCCTTCTCGCCGAGCGTCGACGTGAGCACGGGCTCGCCGTCGTTGAGCTCGACCCAGTCGAGCGGGTCGTTCCCGTTGCTCGCGCTGAAGTACACCGACTCGCCGTCCGCGGTGCTCTCCCCCTCGAAGTACGGGAAGAAGTAGCCCTCGTAGTCGGCCGCGGCCGGCAGCGGGCGGACCGTCGCGTCGTAGGTGTGCGTCGCGGTCGCGCCGTCCTTCGTCGCCGTGACGGTGAGCCGCACGACGGCGGCCGGCTCGCCGTGGGCGGGCCGCGTCACCTCGCCCGTGGCCGAGACGGTCGCGGGGTCGGAGCTCTCCCACGTGAGGGCGGAGCCGTTGGCCCCCTCGGCGGGCAGCGTGAGGTTGCCGCGCACGTCGTCGAGGTGCGGCACGACGACGTGGCTCGCGTCCCACGCCACGGCCTCGGCGGGAGCGAGGTGCGCGAGGACGGTGACCTCGAACTGGGCGGTGCGCGCGACCGCGCCGCGCGTGACGAGCGCGGTGAGCGTCACGGTCGCGTCGTCCTCGCCCGCAGCGGGCCGCGTGACCTTCCCCGTGGCGCCGACGACGCCCGCGTCCGACGACGTCCACGTGACGAGCGAGCCCTGCGCGCCCGTGGTGGGCAGCACGAGGTCCGCGGTGACGGCGCTCGTGTCGCCGAGGTCGAGCGCGGCGAGGTCGGCGTCCGCGGCGGCCGCGGAGGTCCGGGCCGCGAGCTCGGCCGCCTCGGCCGGGCTCAGCGCACGGTCGTAGAGGCGGAAGTCGCGCACCTGGCCCTTGAGGTAGCGGTCGCCGGAGTAGAGCGAGCGGCCGACGTAGTTCGCGGTCGTCTGCCCGCCGCCGATCTGGCCCGGGTCGGTCGTGACGTTCGTGGCCTGCTTGACCTGCACGCCGTCCTCGTAGAGCGTCGCCGTCGTGCCGGTGAGCGTGTAGGTGAGGGTCTTCCAGACGCCGCGCTGGAGGTTGGCGCCCTTGGTCACGGTCTGCTCGGTCGACCAGCTCCCCGTCGCGATCGACGTGCGGTACGCGTTGCCGGTCGTGAACAGGTACCCGTTGCCGTTCGACCCGCTCGTGTTCCCGAGCCCGTACACGAAGTACGGCGTGCCCTGGTCCTGGCTCACGAGCACGTCGAGGCTCACGGTGACGTCCGTGAGGCCGGCGAGCAGGTGGTCGGGCAGGTCGACGTAGTCGTCGGTCCCGTCGAGGTTCGTGCCGTCCGCCGTCGCGGTGCCGCCCACCACGGTCGCCGGGCCGAACGTCGAGCCCTCGGCACGGTTCGCCGTCGTGCCGCCGGTCGTGCTCGCGGCGTCGAGCGGGTACCAGGCGACGAGCCCGTCGTCGGTGGGCCCGCCGACGTCTGCGGCCGCGGGTGCGGCGACCGCGGCGGCGAGCGTGGAGACGGCGAGCGCCCCCACCAGCCCGGCGGCGAGCGCCGAGCGTGCTCGGTGTATGGAAATCATGTCGTCCTCTCCTCGTCGAGATGCAGGTCGTGTCGCGAGGTAGAGCCCCGGTCCCGCGAGGTAGAGGCGTGGTCGTGACCACGCCTCTACCTCGGCTCACCGGGGCTCTACCTCGGGGGATCGTCAGCCGCAGGGGTGGGCGTCGTAGGCGACGTCGTAGGGCGTGGTGACCGGGGTGCCGTCGAGCACGGCCGTGCCGGTGACCGTCACGGTGCCCGCCGGGACCGACGTCGCCCTCGTCGCGAACGACTGGTAGGCGTTCGCGCCCGGGGCGACGCCCGCGAACGTCCTCGTGCCGTACGGGGTCGTGAGCGTGACGTCGGCGGGCACGTCGCCCGCGTTCGTCGCCCGCACCGCGACGTAGACCTTGCCCGCGAGGCACCGCGGGGTGGCCTCGACGGTCAGCTCGACCCGGGGTGCGGGTGCGACGTCGACCGGGTCCACGCTCTCGAGCGTCGGCACGACCTTCTGGATGAGGCCGTCGGCGCCGAACGTGAGGCGGTCGATCGTCGTCTCGCGGTTCGTCCCGTTGCCGCCAGGGATGGCGAACCGGTGGTACGCGATGTACCACTCGTCCGTGCCCTCGACGTTGAGGATCGAGCTGTGCCCGGTCCCGAGGATGCCCTGCGAGGCGTCCTTCTCGAGGATCACGCCGCGGTACGTCCACGGGCCGTCGATGCTGTCCGACGTCGCGTAGCCGACGCGGTAGTTCTCCGAGCCCGTGTCGTCGATCGAGTACGTGAGGTGGTAGACGCCGTCCCGGTAGTTGAGGAACAGGCCCTCGCGGAAGTCGGTCAGGCCGGGGATGCGCCGCAGCGTGTCCTGCTTGATCGACGTCATGTCGTCGTCCAGCTCCGCCATGACCGGGCCGTTCGACGGCCCGCCGTTGCCCCACAGCAGCCAGTACTTCCCGGTCTCCGGGTCGCGGAACGCGGCCGGGTCGATGGCCTGGCCGGACGTGACCGCCTCGCCGTTCGTGATCATCGCCGTCGGCTGCGCGGTGAACGGTCCCTCGGGGCTGTCGGCCACCGCGACGCCGATCGTCTTGCGGTCGTACCTCGGGTTGTGGCCGGAGAAGTAGAACCAGTACTTCCCGTCCCGCTCGATGATCGTCGGCGCCCACGCGTTGCCGGTCGCCCACGGGACGTTCCCGTTCGCGCCGTCGAGCGTGAGGAACGGCTGCTCCGAGCGCTCCCACGTCACGAGGTCGGTGGACTTCCAGACGTAGAAGTCCTTGCCGCCCCAGCCCGGCGTGCCGTCGGTCGTGGCGTAGAGGTAGAACGTGTCGCCGAACTGCGCGATGTTCGGGTCGGCGTACGTCCCGGGGAGCACGGGGCTGCCCATCTGCTTCGCCTGGACCGTCCACGTGCGCGAGGACCCGTCCGGCCCGCTCACCGTGTACTCCACGGGCTGCGTGAGGTCCTGCACCGAGCCGTTCCCGGGCGTGACGGTCGCGCGCGGCGAGACCGTGAGGACCGGCGCGAGCGCTGAGACGTCCGTCCCCGGCTCGACGGCGAGCGTCACGGTCGAGCTCGCCCCGTCGACGATCGCGGGGACCTTGAGCGCGTCGAGCTCGGCGCCCGTGACGGCAGTGTGGTCGGCCCCGACCTGGTAGACCTCGTCGGCGGTGAGCGCGCGGTCGTAGATCCGGAAGTCGCGCACCGAGCCCTTGAGGTAGCGGTCGCCCGAGTACAGCGAGCGGCCGATGTAGTTGGCGAGCGTCGAGCCGTTCCCGATGTCCTTCGGGTCGATGGTGACGCCGGTCTGGCGACCCACCTCGACGCCGTCCTCGTAGAGCACGGCCGTCGTGCCGGACAGCGTGTACGTGAGGTGCTTCCACACCCCGCGCTGGAGGTTGGCGTTCTTGGTGACGGTCTGCTCGGTGGTCCAGTTCCCCGTCGCGATCGACGTGCGGTACGCGTTGCCCGTGGTGAAGAGGTACCCGTCGCCCGCCGTGCCGCTCGTGTTGCCGAGACCGTAGACGAAGTACGGCGTCGCCTGGTCCGTCGCGACCTTGACGTCGAGCGCGACCGTGACGTCGGTGAGCCCGGCGAGCAGGTGGTCGGGCAGGTCGACGTAGTCGTCCGTCCCGTCGAGCCGGACGCCCTCCCCGGTGCCGGAGAAGGCCGCGCCGTTGGTCAGCGTCGCCGGGCCGAACGACGACCCGGGCGCGGTGTTCGCCGCCGCCGTGCCGCTCGTCTCGTCGAACGCGTACCGCACGACGAGCCCCGGCACGTCGGCCGTCACCTCGACCGCCACGTACGCGGTGTGCGACCCGTCGGCCGTCGTCGCCGTGACGAGCGCGTGGCCCTCGCCGACGCCCGTGACGACGCCGTCGGCCGAGACCGTGGCGACGTCCGCGTCGTCCGACGCCCACGTGATCGCGCGCGCCGTCGCGTTGGCCGGCGTGACGGTCGCGGTGAGCTGCCGCGTCCCGCCGACGCCCACCTCGAGCGACTCGGGGGTGACGCTCAGGCCCTCGACCGGGACGACGTCGTCGGTCACCGTGACGACCGCGCGGGCGCGCACGCTCACGCCGCCGCCGAGCGTGCCGGCGACCTCGAACGAGCCGGCCTGCGCGTACGACGCCGGGTCGACCGCGTCCCACGTGACGTCCGCCGACCCGGTGGACCCGTCCGCGAAGCGGGCCGTGACGGCCGCCGGGAGCACCGGCGCGGAGCCGGTCTGGACGGTCACGGCGACGTCCTCGACGGACTCGACGAACGCGTCCGGCTGGTACGTGCGCAGCAGGCGGTCGTACTCGGCCTGCGTCACGGGGAGCACCGTGCCGTGGCGCGGGCGCGACGGCATCTCGTAGTCGGTGGACATGGTCCACTCGGCCGCGTCGAGCGAGGTCGACTCGAACGGCACGTAGCCGCGGCCGCCGAACTCGTCGATGAAGAGGTACCACTTCTCCTCGGTGTTCGACTTGAAGATCGTCGGGCCCTCGCCCTGGTTGATCCCGCCGCCGAGCGAGTTCGCCTTGCCGATGCAGTCGGTGATGAAGTCGTAGTCCGTCGAGCGCAGCTCGGCCGCCTTCTCGGCCAGGATGAACTTGGAGCACGGCGTGGACGACGTGTTGTTCCGCTCGTCCTTGGTGAAGCGGTAGTACTGGCCGTCGTGCTGCGTGACGGTCGAGTCGATGACCGAGTAGCCCGGGTCGACCCACACCTGCGCCTCGCTGAACGTCACGAAGTCGCGCGTCGTGGCGTACATCATCCGGTTGTAGGTGTTGCCGGTGTGGCCCGGGTCGTCCTCCGCGTAGAGCTTCGAGGCCCAGAACACGACGTACGCGCCGATCGTCTCGTCGTAGTACGCCTCCGGTGCCCACGTGTTGCCCGCGGTGTCGGGCGAGACCTGCACGAGGCGCTGGTCGGTCCAGCTCACGAGGTCCGTGGACTCCCACACCATGATCGACTTCGAGCCCGTGCGCTGGGACGCGTCCCAGTTCCCGTTGCCGTAGATCTTGAGGTCGGTGGCGATCTGGTAGAACTTGTCGCCCTCGGGCGACCGGATGATGAACGGGTCCCGCAGGCCCTTCTCCCCCAGCTCCGACGTGAGGACGGGCTGGTTGTCGTTGAGGTTCTGGTACTTCAGCGGGTCGTTGCCCTGGCTGAGCCCGAAGTAGACCTGCTCGCCCGTGGCGGTGCCCTCGCCCACGAAGTAGGAGAACAGGTAGCCCGCGAGGTCCTCCTGCTCGGGCAGCGGCGGGACGTGCGCCGCGAGCTCGCGCGTGGCGGTGGCCGCGCCGACCGTCACCGTCGCGGTGAGGGTCACGGTCTCGGCGTCCTCGCCGTGCGCCGGGCGCGTCACCTCGCCCGTCGGGGCGATCGTGCCCGACGACGACTCCCACGTCACGCTCGCGCCGTGCAGCCCCGTGGTGGGCAGCGTGAGGTTGCCGCGCACGTCGTCGAGGTTCGTCACCTCGAGCGCGGCGGCCGCGGCGTCGGCCTTGGCCTGGTCGCCGTCGCCGGGCAGGACCGTGACGTCGAACGTCCGGGTCTCGGTCGCGCCGCGGAGCGTCACCGTGGCGGTGAGCGTCGCGGTCGCGGTCGCGTCGCCCGCGGGGCGCGTGACCGCGCCGCTCGCCGAGACGACGCCCTCGTCGGAGCTCGACCACGCGACGGCGGAGCCGCCGACGCCCTTCGCCGGGAGCGTGAGGTCCGTGGCGACGGCGCTCGTGTCGCCGAGGTCGAGCGCGGCGGCGTCGGCCGCGACGGCGTCCTGCGCGGCGTCCGACGCGAGGTCGGCGACCTCCTGCGCGGTGAGCGCGCGGTCGTAGAGCCGGAAGTCCTTCATGCGGCCCTTGAAGAGGTTGTCGGCCGCGTAGGCGGACTTCCCGAGCGCGTTCGCGGTCGTCGTGCCGCCACCGATCGCGCCGGGCGTGATCGTCACCGCGGTGTTCTGCCCGACCTGCGCGCCGTCCTCGTACAGGCGCGCCGTGCCGCCCGCGAGCGTGTAGGTGACGGTCTTCCAGACGCCGCGCTGGAGCGCGCCCGCGGGAGCCTTGGCCGTGTTCTGCTCGCGCCCCCACGCGAGGTCGGAGATCGTCGCGCGGTAGTTCGCGTTGCCCGTCGAGAACAGGTAGCCGTTCCCGGACTGCGGGGTCCCGACCGCCGGGTTGCCGAGGGTGTAGAAGAAGTAGTTGCCGCTCAGCGACGTGTCGACCCACACGTCGGCGCTCACCGTGACCGCGTCGTAGCCGGCCAGGAGGTCGTCGGGCAGGTCCACGTGGTTCGCGCCGCCGAACGTCAGGCCCTGGCCCGCGCGCCACCCGCCCCCCGAGCCGACGAGCGTCGCGTCGAGACCGTGACCCGACGCGTCGTGCGCGACGGTGCCCTCGGTCTCGTCGAGCGGGAGCCAGAGCCGCAGACCGTCCGCGGTCGGCTCGGCCGCAGCGGGGACCGGTGCGGGCGCCGCGGGCATCGGGCCGGCGGCCGCCGCGCCCACGGGCGCGAGCGGGGCGACGAGCGCGAGGCCGAGCAGCGCCGCGAGCGAGCGGCGTCGGCGGCGGGCGCGGGGCTCCGCGGGCGTCGGGGGTGGTTCGTGGCGTGAGGTCATCGGTGACTCCTCGTCGTCGTGCCCGGCGTCGGCGCCGGTCGCGGGTCCGCCGTCGGACGCGCGTGTGAACGCTAACATGTGAGCGCAAACATGCCTAGGGACCCTCGGGTCGACAACGATGTCGAAAACGGGGGGCGACGCCCCCGGACGCCGACGGCGGCCCGCACCACCGGGTGTGGTGCGGGCCGCCGTCGGTCGTGCGGGTCGTCCGGCGTCAGCCGCAGGAGAGGTCGCCGTAGGCGGCCTCGTGCGCCGTCTCGACCGTGGCGCCGTCGAGCACCGCGGTACCCGTGGCGGTCGCGACCCCGGCCGCGAGCGACGCGGACCGTGCGGCGAACGACTGGTACGCGTTCGCCCCCGGTGCCACGTCACGCACGACCCGCGTGCCGAACGGGGTGACGAGCTCGACGTCGGCCGCGACGTCGGCGAGGTTCGTCGCGCGCACCGCCACGTAGGCCTTGCCCGCGAGGCAGCGTGCGGACGCGGTCACGTCGAGCTCGACGGCCGGGCCGGCGGCGTCGGCCGCGAACTCCCACGTGTCCACCTCGACGAGGTCGACGCCCGCGGGGCCGGCGAACGTGAAGTACACGTCGTGGACGCCGCGCACGCCCTCGAGGGCGGCGGTCACGTCCGCCCACTCGCCCACGGGGGTGTCGAGGTCAAGCGTCCCGACGACGGCACCCTCGCGGTCGTCGAGGCGCACCTCGACCGTGGCGCCCTCGACGAGCGGCTTCACGCGCGCCGTGACGCTCGCGGCACCGTCGCCGAAGTCGACCGACGACAGCGCCGACCAGTCGCCGGCGTCGACGTCGCGGACGACGAGGTTCGGCGCCTGCGTGCCGAACTGCGCCGAGCCGCCGTCGACCTTCGCGGTGGTGAGGCCCTGCTGCCACGCGAACGTCTCCGCCTCGAGCACCTGGAACGGGTCGAGGTCCTTGACCTGGTCGACGCCCGCGTAGTCGCCGACCACCTGCTGGACCGTGCCGTCCGCGTTGAACGTCAGCTCCTGGATGTGCGGGCTGCGGTAGCCCTGCGTGGTGCTGCCGTTGATGCGCTTGTTGAGCGTGGGCGCGTGGTACGTGAAGTAGTACTTGCCGTCCAGCTCGAACACCGACTGGTGGTTGTTGCCGCCCGTGCCCGCGCCGAAGAACTGCGACTGGTTCGGGAACATCACGCCGGCGTACGTCTCCTTGGGGAACGACATCGGGTCGTCGGAGATCATGTAGCCGATCTGCCCGCCGCCCGGGTACCCCGGGAGCGTGGCCTGGTTGCCGCCGAAGTCGTTGCCGCCGAAGTGCGACGAGTACGACAGGTAGTACTTCCCGTCGCGCTCGAAGACCTGCGCCGCCTCGAACGCCACGGGCGCGTCCACGACGGCCGCCGTGCCCTGCGTCGAGACCATGTCGTCGCCGAGCTCGATGACGCGGATGTTCTTCGGGTTGTTGAACCGTTCCGCCGCGGGCATCGACGTCGACGCCGGGCCACCGCCGAAGTAGAGGTACGCGCCGTCGTCGGTGACGAGCGGCGCCGGGTCGAACTTCCAGGCCACGGCCTCGGCGCCCGGGGTGCGCCCGTCGATGAGCGTGCTGTCGCGCTCGCTCGTCCAGGGCCCGAGCGGCGAGGCGCCCGTGATGACGTTCGACGACCCGCCGCCGTTGGCGTAGTAGAGGAAGTACTTGTCGACGCCGTCGACCGTCTTCTTCGCCATGCCCGGCGCCCACGAGTTGTTCGTGAAGGGCGCGACGCCCTGCGGCCCCGCGACCTGGATCTCGCCGTGGTCCGTCCAGTTCACGAGGTCCTCGGACGAGATGAGCGTGATCTGGTTGATGCTGCCGTAGTTGATCTGCGGCGAGACGCCCGTCGCCGGGTCGGGCGCGTAGCCCTGGGTGTCGTTCGTCATGTACATGTACACGCGCCCGTCCTCGACGAACCCGAACCCGTCGGCCCCGAACTTGTGGGAGATGAGCGGGTTGTGCTCGCCGGGCAGCTTGCCGAGCACCTCGATCGTCTTCGAGGGCGGCCCGGGCGGGGCGGCGCCGACGACGGAGACGTCGTCGAGCACGAAGTCCATGAGGTGCGTCGCCGGGTCGGCGGACGGGTTGCTCGTCCACGGCGTCTCGAAGAACAGCCGCGCGGTGCCGACGTTCTGGTCGGCCGGGATCGTGAACCGGCCGTCGAACGTCGCCCACTGGCCCTTGGTCGCGGTGACGCTCACCAGGTTCGTGTACGTGCCGCCGCCGTAGTGCATCGTCGCGAAGAACTGCTTGGAGGCCGGGGCCGCGGCCGCGTCGTACCGGATCTTGGCGGTGAGCTCGTACGTCTCGCCCGCGCGGACCTTGCCGCTGAGGTCCTGCATCGGACCGGAACCGGTCGTCGCACGCTCGGTGGTCAGGGCCGCGGCCTCACCCGCGAACGCCTGGTCGGTGGTCGACAGCACGGCCGTGTCGGTCGCGTTGCCGTTGTTGACGAACCAGCCGGTCGTGCCGTCCTCGAAGCCGCCGTTGACGACCAGCTCCTCGTCCGCGGCGTACGACGGCAGCGCGGCGAGCGACGCCGAGAGCAGCGTCGCGAGCGCGGCCCCGGCGACGGCGCCGCGCAGGCGACGTCGTCTGCGGTGGTGCGTGTCCATGGATCCTCCTCGATCGATGTGTGTCCTGCGCGTCCGCGCACCGTGCGCGGACGGTCGTGCCCGACGGCGGTCCCCGCCGTCGTCCTGCGTCCCCCTCCTCTCGCGCCGACCCGGCGCAGCCGGGGCGGCCTGCCGGGGCGAACCCCGGACCAGCCGTGCGTCAGCGGCCGAACGGCACCGTGCGGGTCGTCGTCGCCGCGTCGGTCTCGCGCGTGACGGTGACCGTGACCTCACCGGCAGGTGCCTGCGGGCGTCGCGTCGCGAACGCCTGGTAGGCGCTCGCGCCGGGACGCACGTCGGCGAAGGTCCGGCTGCCGTACGGCGTGGCGACCACCACGTCCACCGGGACGTCCTCCTCGTTCACGACGCGCACGGCGACGTAGTCCGTGCCGGCGAGCGCGCGCAGGCTCGCCTCCGCCGCGAACGCGACGTCCGGGGACGTCGTCGGCTCCAGCGACGCGACGGCGAGCGCGAGCGCCCGCGCGGGCGCGTCGGCCTGGTTCTGCGTCGACGGCGCGGTCGTCGACCGCGCCCAGGCGAGGGCCTGCTCGACGGCGGCCCACGACTCGGCCGTGTAGCCCGCCGGGTCGAGCCCTCCCGCCTCGGCCACGACGGCGTCGAGCGCCGTCCGGTCCGCGCCGCCGTCGGCGTCGAGCACGTCGCTCAGGAGGAAGTGGTCGAAGTCGACGTGCCCGCCGGTCTGCTCCTTCGCGTAGGAGAAGAGGCCGAACCGGTAGCCCATGAAGTGGGACAGGCTCCAGTCCATGACGAGCGGCCCCTGGCGCGGCCCGAGCGGCTGCCACGTGCGCCCGTCGAGGCTGAAGGAGTACTGCACCCAGAGCTGGCCGCCCGGCGAGGCGAAGTCCGCGTCCGCCTTGAGATGCACGTCCGTGCGCTCGCCCAGCGGAACCTGCGACCCGGGGACGAACGACTCGACCGCGTCGCGGTCGATCGTGTCCGTGAACGGCTGGAGCCGCGTGACGAGGCCGAGCGTGCGCTCACCGTCGACCTGCTGGACGCCCGCGTACGCGAAGCTGCGGCCGTAGACGGCGAGGCCGGCGACGTCGCCGTCGAGCATCCCCGACACGTCGAGGCGGGTCTCCGCGGAGGCCGTCGGCCCGAACGTGCGCTGGCCGAGCGTGTTGCGCGCCTCCTCGAGGTACGTGAGGTCGCGCCCGGGTGCCTTGGTGTACTCCGCCTCGCCGGTCACGACGTGCCCGTTGGTCAGGCGCAGCCAGCCCTCGCGCTCGGTGAGGGACCAGTACCGGTTGTCCGGCGCGTGGTTCCACTGCCAGGCGAGGTCGAGGTCCGAGCCGTTGTAGGACACCTCCTCGAGCGTGGGCGTCTCGACGTCCGGCGCGCGGCCGACCACGGAGACGTCGTCGAGCAGGTACTCGACGCTCGACGACGGCGGCTGCGGGTTGCCCCACGGCGTCTCGACCGCGAGCTTGAAGGTCCGGACGTCGGCGTCCTGCGGGACGGTGTAGGTGCCCCGCACGGTCGTCCACTCCCCCGGCGTGGCGTTCGCCCACGCGAGCGTGGTCACGCCCGCGCCCCAGTCGCTGACGAGGTTGAAGCGGACCTGCGCCGGCCCGGAGGCGTAGCGGACCCGGGCCGAGACCTCGTAGGTCACGCCCGCCTGGATCTTCCCGCCGAGCTGCTGGTTCGGCCCGGAGCCGTTGAGCGTCCGGCCCGCGACGCGCAGCGCGCCCGTGCCCGACGCCGCGCCGCTCGTCTCGCGCGACAACGTCGCCCCGAACTGCGCGGCCCACGGCGCGGTCCCGGCGTCCTCGAACCCGGGGTTGGCGACGAGCTCGACGCCGAGCAGGGACTCGTCGTACGTCGGCGCGTCGGGGACCTCCCAGACGGTGTCGCTGAAGGCGCGGTGCTCGGCGTCGTTCGCGAAGTCGTCGGAGGCGACGATGCTCTTCAGCCGCTCCCGGCGCTCGGTCGCCGCGTCGAGCACGATCGGCTTGGCGAACGTGTCGCCGACGCGGACGACGCCGTCGTCGCCGAACGTCGGCCAGCCGTCCTCCCACGTCGCGGGGATGAGCGCGGGGATGCGGCCGAGGGGGTAGGTGTCGCGGAAGAACATCCCCCACCACTCGTAGCCGCCCGCGCCGTCCGGCACCTCGACCAGCCCGCCCTGGGCGAAGCCGTCCGAGTTCAGCGCGCTGCGCGCCTCGTACGGGTTCGAGCCGTCGGCGGTCTGGTAGCGCCCGAGGAGGTGCGGCGAGCGGAAGAGCACCTCCTGCCGGTTCTGGCCGCTGGGCCACGTGATGATCGCGACGTAGTACTCGCCGTCGATGTAGTGGACCTGCGCGCCCTCGAACAGCCCCCCGACGAACGGCTCGCCCGCGTAGTCCGCGGCGCGGAAGATGTTCGGGAAGTCGGCCTCGATCGCGGTGAGGTCGTCGTTGAGCCGGACGGCGCTCGTCGCGCCCGAGCCGTAGAAGATGTAGGGCGTCCCGCCGTCGGCCTCGTCGAAGAACAGCGACGGGTCGTGGAACCCCCGGCCGAGCGCGGTGCGCTCCCACGCGCCGTGCTCGACGTCGTCCGTGCGGAAGAGGTACGACCCCCCGAGGTCGTTGGTGTTGAACACCACGTAGAACGTGCCGTCGCGGTAGCGCAGCGAGGACGCCCACTGCCCGTTGCCGTAGCCGTTCTTCCCGTTGCGCAGCGACGACACGTCGCCGACGCCGAGCCGGTCGTAGACGTAGCCGACGATCTCCCAGCTCACGAGGTCGTACGACTTCATGATCGGGGCGCCGGGGGCCAGGTGCATCGTCGTGCTGATCATGTAGTAGAGGTCGCGGCCCTCGTCGTTCTCGGTCGCGGGGACGCGCGTGACGCTGATGTCCGGGACGTCGCTGCGCAGGAGCGGGACGTCGTACGTCCCGTCGCCGCGGTCGGTCGTGGTGAGCCCGGTGAGGGCGGTCGCCGTCGGGGGGTCGTCGTCGGCCGTCGTGGCGGCGTGCGCCGCGGGCAGGCTCGCGCCGAGCGCGAGCACGCCCGCCACGATCGTCGCCGCGGCTCGTCGTCTCCGGTGTCTGCTCATGTCGTTCCTCCTCGTCGAGGTCCTGCTGCCAGGGGGGGGTTCATCTCCGCGATATCGATGTCGGTACCGATATCGCAGCCGGTGCGTCGCTGCCCTGCGGCGTCCTCGCGGCCCGTCGGACCGACCGCGAGGACGCCGGTGCAGCGCGCGGGTCGCTCAGCCGCAGGTACGCGGCTCGATGTCGACGTCGTGGGTCGTGGTGACCGGGGCGCCGTCGAGCACCGCCGTCGCGGTGACCGTCGCGGTGCCGGCGGGGACCGTCGTCGCGCGGGACGCGAACGACTGGTACGCGTTCGCGCCCGGGGCGACGGCGGTGGACGACCTCTCCCCGTACGGCGTCGTCAGCGTGACGTCCACGGGGGTGGCGCCCGTGTTCGTGGCCCGGACCGCCACGTAGGCCTTGCCGGCGAGGCAGCGCGACGAGACCTCGACGTCGAGCGGGACGACGGCCGTGGCGCCCGGCACGATCTCGACCCGGTAGGTCGTGGCCGTCTCGTGGTCCTGCGCGACGCCGACGACCTCCACGGTCCGGGCGCTCCCGTCCGCGGGGAGGGAGACGGTGCGGCCCTGCGTGTCGTCGACCAGCACGCCGTCGACGCGCACGAGGCCGCTGGCCACGTGCGGGTCGGCGTCGAGCACGACGCTCGTCGTGCCCGCGGGGACGGTGAGGGTGTAGTCCGTCACCGCCGGGTCGAACGCAGGGACGAGCGACCCGGTGTCGAACGCGAGCGCCGCGAGCCCGGGCGTCGCGTCGTACGACGCCGCGCGGTCGACCCGGACGCCGAACACGCCTCCGGCCCAGCCGCCCGTCGCCTGGAAGCGGACGGTGACCACGGGGATGCGCTCGCCGTCCTCGTCGAGCACGTGCTCCCCCGCGCTGTCGACCTTCCAGCGCGTGCCCTCGCCGATCTCGAGGTACTTCGCCGGGAGCTGCGTCGTGTCGACGTAGAACCCCTGCGCGTCCTTGGTCGGAGCGTTCGCGACCGTGGTGATCGTCTTCAGCTTCTCGTCGTTGACGTACACGTCGAAGACGCGGCCCTGGTCGCCCGAGTAGAGCGTGACGCCCAGGTGGTTCGACGCCGAGGCCGGGTCGACCATGAGGTCGTAGCTGAACCAGCCCGTGCCGTTGGCGTGGCGGAACTGGCGGCCGGAGAACGTCCCGACCGACGACCCGCTCTGCTTGAGGTTCTTCGCGTTCTCGAAGTTGTTGTCGTCGAAGCTGGTCAGGCTGTCGACGGTGCGGTCGGCGTCGCGCAGCTCCTGCTTGGCGCGCAGGATGCGCTCCTGCGACGCGGCCGAGTCCGGCTCGTCGAGGTGGAGGTACAGCCCGTACGTCACGTCCCAGTTGGTGTGGTGGGGCGTGAGGACGAGGTCGCCGCCGTCGGCGGTGTTCCGCAGCTCGAGCTGGACCCGCCCCTCGGCGTCGTCCTCGACACGGACGAGGTTCTCCGCGATCCGCTCCTTCCACTCGTCGGCGCCCATGTTCGCGGCCGTGATCGTCGTCTGGGCGTCGGCGTCGCGCGTGGACGAGCGGACGAGGATGCCCGTGCCCTGCCACGCCGGCTCGGGGACCTCGCCGAGGTCCGCGGAGAGGACGACCGGCCCGTACCGGAAGGCCACGAAGTACGGGTTGTCCGGGGTGTCGACGACGGACGCCGCCATCGGCATCGTGTACCGGACGACGTCGCCCGCGACGACGGGCAGCACGACGTACCCGCGCGACACGTGCGGCTCGACAGTGGCGCCGTTCACCTCGACCGCGGGCTCGCCCGCGATCCACGACGGCACGCGCAGGCGCAGCGTCGCGTCCTCGGCGACCGCACCGCCGTCGAGCGCGTCGACGCGGAACGTCACGGTGTCCTCGTTCGGCAGGTTCGCCTCCTGCGTGAGCCGCAGGTTCTGCTCCGCGTGCTCGACCGTCGAGGAGAAGAACATGTTGACCCACACCGAGCCCTGGCCGGTGAAGTAGATCGAGTCGCCGAGCTTGGAGAAGCTCTCCATCCCCGTCCCGGTGCAGCACCAGAACTCGGTGAACGGCAGGTTGTAGACGCGGTGGTAGCCCGACGCCATGGGGTTGAAGTACGTCGTCGTCCCCGTCTCCGGGTTCTGCGACGCGAGGATCGTGTTGATGAACGCGTTCTCGTAGTAGTCGGCGTACCGCACGTCCTTGCTCAGCGTGAAGAGCTCGCGCGCGAGCTTGAGCATGTTGTACTCGTTGCACGTCTCGGCCGTCTCCGCGTTGCGCGCCGTGCCTTGCTCGTCGGCACGCTCGTGCAGCGACCCGGGCGCGTGGAAGTGCTCCGCCTGGCTGTTCGCGCCGGTGACGTACGTGTGGTCGCGCACCACGATGTCGAAGAAGTTCTCCGCCGCCGCGAGGTACATCGGCAGCTCGTCCTTCTCGGCGGGCGTGAGCAGGTCGTAGTAGGCGGGGTTCTGCGTGAACACCTGGTAGCGCTTGAGCGCGCCGAGCAGCTTGGGGATCTGCGTGTTCGCGTGCTTGCCGGGGAGCACGTCCTGGCCCGCGGCGAGCTGACGGAAGAACGTCACCTCGTCGAACGCCTCGGCGGCCTCCTTGATCCGGACGTCGCCCGTGAGGTCGAACAGCTCGTACAGCGCCTCGTTCATGCCGCCGTACTCGGTGCGGAGCATGACGTCCGTGCTCGGGAGCTTCGCCACGCGCCCCTGGACGTAGAGCCCGAAGTCGGTCGCGACGGCGAGCGCCTGGTCCCCGACGGGGCCGTCGACGTGCTCGGCGACGTCGAGCAGGCCGGCGAGCACCTTGTGCAGGTTGTACCAGGGCACGATGACGTTCTCGTCGGACGTCCCGGTGCCCTGCACCTGGTCGAGGATCGACTCGCGGAACGCGGACACGTACCCGGCCGAGCCGGGGTGCGCGGCGGCGTACGCGTCCTGCACGCGCGCGAGCCCGCCCACGCCCTCCTGGATCTCGGTGAACAGCGCGTCCTTCGTCGCCTCGTCCTGCGTCGACGACCACGACATCGCGAGCGCCGAGAGGTAGTGGCCGAACGCGTGGCCGCGGAAGTTCACGGCGTTGCTGCGCTCCCAGCCGCCGTACCCGGCGGAGGTGGTCGGCGTCAGCCCGCCGACCTTGTAGAACTCGTAGAGGAACGTCTCGGAGTCCAGGCTCAGCAGGTACTCGTGCTCCTTCGCGGCGGCGTTCTGGAGGAAGTCGTCGGAGAGCAGCACCGACGGCAGCGCGGTCTCCTCGAGCGGCGTCTCGTCCACGGTCGCGGGCACGACGACCTCCAGGTCGCGCGTCACCGGCTCCCCGTCGAGGTACCGCACCGTCGCGGTGAGCGTGACGTGCGCGTCGTCCTCGCCGATCGCCGGGCGGACCACGGTGCCGTCGGTCGCGACCACGTCCGGGTGCGACGACCGCCACGTCACGGTCGACCCGCGCGAGCCGGTGGTCGGGAGCACGAGCGCGACCGTCGCACGTTCCGGCAGGGACAGCGCGTCCGCGTCGTCCTGCGCGATCGCGTCACGGTCGACCGTGCGGCCGCCCTCCTCGTACAGCCCGACGACGTCGCCCAGGTCCGCGACGGCGTCGTACAGGCGGTAGTCGTCGAGCGCGGCCTTGAGGTAGGCCCCGTTGTACTGCGGCCCGTTGAACCCGATCGTCTTGGGCAGCGCCGGGTCGGACCGCAGGACGCCGGTCGCGTCGCCGCCGACGGCGTTCGCGACGGCGGACGGCACCTGCTCGCCGTTGCGGTAGAACGCGACCGCCTTCGTCGTGTGGTCGTACGTGACGACGACGTGCGTCCACTCGTCCGCCGGGAAGAACGCCGCGCGGTCGGAGCTCGCGACCCGCACCTTGTACGGCTGGCCCGACGCCGGCCCGACCGACAGCGCGAGCGGCACCGTGTCCGACTCGGACGACACGTACCAGCCGTCGGAGTTGTAGGCCCGCTTGTTCCAGGTGATGACGTGCTCGCCCGACAGCTTCCCGCTGGGCTCCACCCAGAACGACAGCGTGAGGTCCTCGGGCTGCAGCGCGGTCGACGACCCGAGGTCGAGGTAGGTGCTGCCGCTCAGGCGCAGGGCCTGCCCCGTCCCGTCGACACCGTCGACGTACGAGTAGCCGGTCGGCGCGGAGCCGGTGTGGCCCCGCAGGGCCACGGGGTGCGCGAGGGTGCTCGCGTCGGCGACGTCGCCGTCGAACGCGAGGTCGAGGACGGGCGCGGGCAGGGCGTCGGCCGCGACGGCGGTCGGTGCCCACGCGGTCACGGCGAGCGCGGCGGCGGCCGCCACGGCCGCCAGCCGGGCCGCGCCGCCGGGTCGACGGCGGACGCCGTCGGTCGGTCGGGGGTGCATCGGTGCTCCTCAGGTCGGCGCGGGCGTCGTCGCCCGCGCGTCGGGACGTGCGGTGTCGTGCGAGGGCGGCCCGCGCGGGTGGCGCGGGCCGCGCCCTCGTGGCCCGCCGGACCGGCCACGAGGGAAGCAGGCTCCCGCGAGGTAGAACCGGCGGTCGCGAGGTAGAGCGCGCGGGCGTCTACCTCGCGACCTGCGGTTCTACGTCACGAGGTCAGCCGCAGTCGAGCGCGTCGTAGGCGACGTCGAGGGTCGAGGTGACGGGCTCGCCGTCGACCACCGCCGTGCCCGTGACGGTCGCGGTGCCGGACGGGGCCGACGTCGCGCGCGCCGCGAACGACTGGTACGCGTTCTTGCCGGGCGCCACGCCCGCGAACGCCTTCTGCCCGAACGGCGTCGCGAGCGTCAGCGCGACGGGGACGTCCTCGCCGTTCGTCGCGCGCACGGCGACGTACGCCGTGCCCGCCAGGCAGCGCGGCACGACCTCGACCGCGAGGTCGAGCTCCGGAGCCGCCTCGGACGCGTGCAGCCGGACGAACGTGATCGAGTGGGCGGGGAACTCGTAGGAGAACGCGTCCCCCACGCCGGTCAGCGTCCGCTCCACCGGGACGACCCGCTCGGGGTCCGCCTTGGTGTTCGTGTCCGACGGCGCGCCCACCATCTCGGTGACCGTCGCCTGGTCCGCGATCCCCGCGGCGCCCTCGACGCGCACCTGCGTGCGCGCCGCGGTCGCGGTGGGGTTGACGACCTTGACGACGACGTCGCCCGTGTCGTCGTCCCGTGTGACGACCTGGTAGAGCGACTTCGTCGACGGCTGCTCGTAGGACATCTGGAGCTCGCCGTCGAGGTAGAGCTCGATCGTCGAGCCCTCGACGACGACCTTGACGTGGTACGGCTGCCCCGCCTCGATGCTGTGGTTCTCGACGGCCTGCACCTCGTTGGCGCTCCCGCCCGACGCACGCTGGAGGGCCTGGCGCGAGTTGTTCCACCCGCCGAGGTTCCACCAGTAGTAGTCGTTCGGACCGCCCGCGGCGAAGCCGACGAGGAAGCCCTCGGCGCCCGACGTCTTGCGCGCGTCGAGCTCGAGCGTGTAGCTCGACCAGTCCTTCGCGTACGCGCCGGCCACGATCGACCGGGCGTCGGTGACGTTCGTCACCGACTGGACGTACGCGCCGTCCTGCGCCGCCCACGTGCCCGACTGCGGCTCCCACTGCGACGCGCCGGACTCGAAGTCGTCCGCGAAGAGCACGTCGCCGCTCGCGTTGTCGGTCACGCGCACGTTGTCGTACTGCGCGGCCGTGTTCCACGTGGAGAGAAAGACGCCGCCGTCGAGCGTCGCGTCGGCGGGCGCCGGACCGGAGTGGGTGCTGGCCACGACCTCGTCGCCCGCGTTCGCGGAGAACAGCTGCTGGACGTAGTAGTTCACCGAGCCCCACGACTCGTCGTTGTCGAACCAGATCGCGTCGGGCGACCACTGGACGTACGACTCGTTGGCGAGCAGCGGCGCGTACGACGCGAGCCGGACGACGTCGGAGTTGCGCTCGAGACCCGTCATGAAGGCGGCCTCGGACAGCGCGTTGGCGAACGTGTTGCCGCGCGACGCGTACTCGCCGAGGAAGACGTGCGGCCCCTCGCGGTCGTAGGAGTCGTAGCGCTCGTCGTTCTCGAGGAACCACTGCGGGTCGTTGTAGTAGTGCTCGTCGACGAGGTCGACGTCCTGCTCGCGGTTGAACTCCCAGAGCTCGTCGAAACGCTGGCCGGTGTCGTCCGGACCGGAGTTCGAGATGATCTGGACGTCCGGGTAGGCGGCCGCGATCGCGTCGCGGAACGCCGGGAAGTTGGCCTCGAACGTCTTCGTGTTCTCCTCGTTGCCGAGGCCGATGTACTTCAGTCCGAACGGCTCGGGGTGGCCCAGCTCGGCGCGCACGGCGCCCCACTCGGTCGTGACGTCGCCGTTCGCGAACTCGACGAGGTCGACCGTGTCGTCGACCCAGCGCTGGATCTGCGCGGGATCCTTCATCTCGGGGATGGTGCTGCCGCAGCCGTTGGCGCCGACCGACACCACGGGCAGCGGCGTCGCACCGAGGTCCTCGGCGAGGAGGAAGTACTCGAGGTAGCCGATCCCGTACGACTGGTTGTAGCCCCAGAAGTTCCAGTTGGTCGCGCGCTCCTCGACCGGGCCGATCGTCTCCTTCCACTGGTACGTGCGACGACGGTCGGTGAAGCCCGACTCCTCGTACGTGCGGAACGTGCCGACGTTCGTCACGCAGCCGCCGGGGAAGCGCAGGAACTGCGGGTCGAGGGCGTCGATCTTCTCGGCGAGGTCCTTGCGGAGCACCGACTTCCCGTTGACCGGACCGACCCACGTGTCCTGCGGGAAGAGCGACACCTGGTCGAGCGCGAGCGTGCCGGCCGCGCCGGAGAGCAGCGCGAGGCGCCCGGCGTTCGTCGTGCCGGTCGCGGTGAGCGTGACGTCGTACTTCTTCCACGCGTCCGAGCCGTCGACGGCGACCTGGCCGGTCGCGTACGCCGTCGTCCCGGCGGCGTCCTCGACCCGCACGGTGACGGTCTGCGCCGTCGCCGAGCGTGCCCAGACGGAGAAGTCGTAGGACTCGCCCTCCTCGACGAACAGCCCCGTGTTGTACCCGGCGTTGCGCACCCCGGCACCCGCGGCGGTCGTCGTGAGGTGGAGGTAGGTGCGGTTCGACGCGTTGAGCCGCCCGGCGTCGTTCACGACCTGGGTCGTCGCCGTCGCGCCGCCACGGTTCGCGGCGCTCCACGCCGTGAGCCCGGTGAACGACCCGTTGTCCTGGTTGGTGAACTCGAACGACCGGTTGCGCACGAGCTCGGCGTACAGGCCGCCGTCGGCCGCGTAGTTGATGTCCTCGTAGAAGATGCCGTAGAGCTCGTCGCTCATCTCCGTGCGCTCGCCGGCGAGGTCCACGGTGATCTCGTGGTCGGCGCTCGTGGCGGGGGTGATCGTGAGCTTCGTGGCCGCGTCGCGCGGACCGAGGACGAGCGCGCCGTCGGACGCGCGCACGCCGGCGTACCGCTCGGGGTCCGCAGCGCTGCGCAGCCAGACCGCGCCGCCGCCCGCGTCGGTGAGCCGCAGCGCCGTCGCGTCCCCGCCCGCGGTCCCCAGGGAGAGCCGGGACGAGCCGGAGACGACGACGGGACGGTCGCCGGCGGCGAGCGTCACCGGGGACGTACCCTCGGCGCCGTCGACCGCGGTCGCCTCGAGCGCGACGGTCGTCGCGGGGCGCTCGTCGTCGAGGGCGAGGCCGTCGTCGGTCGCCACGAGGTACCGCGCCGCGCCCGGGCCCGCGAGCGTGAACGCACCGTCGGGCACCTGGTCCGCGCCGTCGGCGGCCTGGACGGCGACGTAGTCGAACGCCGCGGTGTGCGCCGCGCCGCTCTGCGCGGCGAGCGCGTAGAGGCCCACGTGCGTCGTCGGGAAGTCGACGGTCACCGAGCCCGCGGGCTGCCACGCGGTGCCGTCCCAGTAGCTGGTGGCGATCGTGTCGCCGGTGCGCTGCATGCGCAGCGTCTCCCCGGTGGAGCCCGGGCGGTCGGTGAAGGCGGCCGCGCTGAAGACGCCGCCGGTCTCGACGTCGTTCTCGATCGCGCGGCCCGACGGCGAGAGGTCGCCCACGAAGGTCAGACCGGACCGCACGTAGTTGTCCATGTCCTGCCACGCGACGAGGCCCGCGCCCTGGTAGACGGACGTGACGGGCGCCTCGAGCCGGGTGACAACGGTGAAGTCGCCCGCCGGCACGTCGAGCAGCACGACGTTCTTCGCGCTGTTCGCGTCCTGGTACGTGTCGCCCGGCTGCGAGGTCAGCGTGAGCTTCCCCCCGGCGACGGACAGCGCCTCGGGCACGGGGTTGACGACAGTCCAGTCGGGACCGAGCGCGGCGCCGTCGAACGCGTCGACCCACGCGCCGTCGGGCAGGTCGGGCTCCGCGGCGGAGGCCGGCAGCGACGTCGCAAGCGCGACCGTGCCGACCATCCCCGCCACGAGGGCGACGGCGACGGACCGGCGGCGCGCCGGTCTGCTCCGGGGCCTGGGAGGGGACGGGTGAACAGGCTTCTCCATGGGGCTTCCTCTCTTCGTCGAGAGACACGCACCGTTGCGTGTGAGCGTTCACAAGTTCGGCCCGAGCCTAGTGTGAGCGCTCACATTCCACAAGGGCGGCGTCATGACACCGCCGGGCGGGCGTGCGCCCGACCGACCCAGGGGTGCCGGCCCCCGTCCTGCTCCGGTGACCCCGGGCCGTCGGGCCCGGGCAGACGGCCGCGGGGGCCGCCCCCCCCCCCGGGGGGGGGGGGGGGCGCGCCGGGGGGGGGGGCGGGGGCGGCCCCCCCCCCCCCCCGCCCCGCGCCGCGGGGCGCTGGAGAACCGCCCGCCCGCCCCCGCCCCCCCGCAA
>NZ_JBEPOQ010000022.1:0-39241 GCF_040546915.1 Cellulosimicrobium sp. 4261 | reverse complement strand
CCTGGTCGACGACGCGGCGGCCTCGCGCCTGCAGCTGGGGGACTACTACCGCCAGACGTACGCGTCCAAGCCCGACTGGCAGGGCCTCTGACCCGCCGTCCAGGTCAGGTCGAACCCGCCCGGACTTCACCCGCTCAACAACTGGACGCCCGTCCAGTTGGGTGTCTAGGTTGAGGGCCAGCCGATGCCCGCACCACAGCCCCCTGCAGGTGCGGGCATCGGCGACGACGGCGGTGCCGCTTCTCGTGTCCGACACGCCCGTGCCCCTGCTGCTCCGGTCCCGCTGGTCCGCGGGGGTACGGCGGCGCCCGTGGACGACGCCCGCCGAGACCCGACCGACCACGACCCGACGGGAACCACCATGAGCACCTCGACCGGGCGCCGCGCCGCCGGGCGGGCCACCGCCGCCGCCGCTCTCGCCGCCACCGCCGCGCTACTCGCGGGGCCGGCTCACGCGGCGGAGGGCGACACCTACGTGCCGACCGAGCCGTCGATGCGCCTCACGACGCTCGCGCCCGTGTGCGAGAGCGACGCCGCGTACCTCGACTACGCGATCGAGGTGGAGGGCACCGACCACGACACCGCGACGGTCACGTGGATCAACCCCGACGGCGAGAGCGTCGTGCAGAGCGGGCTCCCGCTCTCGGGCCGCCTCCTGTGGCCGGGCGCCGTCGTCGACGACGCGGGCCGCGGGGTCGACTGGCCGGGCTGGCGCCTCGAGGACGGCCGGTGGGTCGAGGGCGACGAGTACGACTGGGTGCGCCCCTCCGTCGACGTGCGCTTCGAGGTCAACCCCCACGTCGTCGTGACGACGGTCTACCCGCCGGCGTCGCCCGACTGCGCGACGAACCCGCCCGGGCTGGGCGACCCGGCCGGCGCCGTCCCGGTCTCGAGCACGGTCAGCGCCTCCGCGGCGAACCCGGGCCTCGCGGAGACCGGCGTGAGCGCGGCCCTGTACGCCGGGATCGCCGCCGTCCTCGCCGCCGCGGGCACCGCGATCGTCCTCGTGTCCCGCCGGACCCGCCGCGGCTGAGCCGCCGCAGAGCTCTCCCTGCACCGACGCCCGTCGGCCGCGCACCTCGCGCGACCGGCGGGCGTCGTGCTGTCCGCGCGCCGCCCTTGACCCTGCCGACCCGCCGGGCTACCTTCCTGACGTCAGACATCTGACATCATCTGTTCAAGCGTTCTCGGCAGCGTCGCCGCGTTCCCCGTGACCGTCCGCCCGCGCCGAGCACCGACCGGAAGGAACGGCATGATCGGACACCTCCGCAGACCCGCGCACCGCGCGGTGACCCTCGCCGCGGCGCTCACGCTCGCGGTGGGCGGCGTCGTCGCCCCCGTCACGACGGCGTCGGCCCACCACACGACCCTCGCCCCCGACTTCGACCTCGCGCCCGCGACCGGGGGCCCGGGCTCGTACGCCGAGCAGCAGCTCGCGACGAACGGCCAGGGCGGCTTCCCCAACTACCGCATCCCCGCGCTCACCGTGGCGCCCAACGGCGACGTCCTCGCCTCGTACGACGGCCGCCCCACCGCGGCCGACTCCCCCGGCCCGAACTCGATCCTCCAGCGCCGCTCCACGGACGACGGCGTCACGTGGGGGCCACAGGAGGTCGTCGCCGCCGGGAAGACCACCGCGCCGATCGAGGGCTACTCCGACCCGAGCTACGTCGTCGACCGGGAGACGGGGACGATCTTCAACTTCCACGTGAAGTCGTACGACCAGGGCTTCGGCGGCTCCCGGCCGGGCGTCGACCCGACCGCGCGCGACGTCATCCACGCCAACGTCTCCGCCTCCACGGACGACGGCCGCACGTGGACCCACCGCACCATCACCGCCGACGTCACGGCGGACCTCGGGTGGCGCTCGCGCTTCGCCGCGTCGGGCCAGGGGATCCAGCTCCGGTACGGCCCCCACGCGGGACGGCTCGTGCAGCAGTACACGATCATCAACGGGTCCGGGCAGTTCCAGGCCGTGTCCGTCTACTCCGACGACCACGGCGCGACGTGGCAGGTCGGGCAGCCCGTCGGCACGGGCATGGACGAGAACAAGACCGTCGAGCTCTCGGACGGGCGCGTCATGCTCAACTCGCGCGACTCCGCCGGGTCGAAGTACCGCAAGGTCGCGTACTCGACCGACGGCGGCGTGACGTACGGGCCGGTCACGCTCGACACCGAGCTGCCCGACCCGACCAACAACGCCTCGATCGTGCGCGCGTACCCGAACGCGCCGCAGGGGTCGGCCGAGGCGAAGGTGCTCCTCTTCTCGAACGCCGCGTCGCAGACCGGGCGCGTCAACGGCACCGTCCGCGTCAGCTACGACGACGGCGAGACGTGGCCCGTCGCGCGCGTCTTCCAGCCGGGCGGCATGGCGTACTCGACGCTCGCCACGCTCGCGGACGGGACCGTCGGCCTGCTCTACGAGCCGGGCGGCGGCGGGGGCGGCATCCGGTTCGCCAAGCTCGACCACGACTGGCTCCTCGCGGCCCCGAGCAGCACGCCCGGCGAGGTCGAGGTCACCGCGGCGAGCGTCACGAGCGCGACGCCGGCCGGCGGCTGGAAGGTCGGCGACGTCGTCACCTACTCCTTCACGGTGACCAACCTGTCCGACGCCGTGACGACCGTCTCCCCGACGGGGGACCTCGAGCGGTTCGACCCCGCGCAGGGCGCGCCGAACTGCCGCTACCGCAACCTCGGGGCGCGCGCGGCGTACACGTGCACGTCCGCCCGGCACACGATCACGCAGGCCGACCTCGACGCGGGCTTCTTCGCCCCGCGCACGACGTGGACGTCGACCTCCGGCACGACCGTCACCACCGTCGAGCACGAGGGTCCGGGCGTGTACTTCGGGGCACCCGGGAACATCAGCGTGCGCGGCACGCACGCGAACCCGCGGGAGACGTACGCCGTGGGCGACCGCCTGAGCTTCACGTTCGACGTGCGCAACCTCTCGACGGCCGCGACCCAGGTCGTGCCGACGGGCAACCTGTCCGGGCTCGACCCCGCGAACGCCGCGCAGAACTGCCGGTACCGGAACCTCCCGGCCGAGGGGTCGTACACCTGCACCTTCGCGTACCACGTCGTCACGCAGGCCGACCTCGACCGCGGGTCGTTCACGCCCGCCACGACGTGGACCTCGACCTCCGGGTCGAGCGTGACGGTCGTCGAGCTCGACGGTCCGACGGTCGAGCTCCCGACCGCCCCGGCCGCTCTCGCCGTCCAGGCGACGAGCCGCTGCCTCGCCGGCGGCGCCTACGTCGCGGTCACGGCGCGCAACACCGGTGACGCGCCCGCCGACGTCACGCTGCGCACGCCGTACGGCGAGCGCACGGTGGCGGACGTCCAGCCGGGCCGGGCGGCGTACCAGTCGTTCGCCGTCCGCGCGGCGTCGGTCGACGCCGGGAGCGCGAGCGCCGGGACGGCCGCGGCGGCCGTGGACGCCGACTACGCGGCGACCGACTGCTCCTGACCCCCGGAGCGTCCGGCCGGGTGACGCGGGGGCGTCACCCGGCCGGGACGGCGTCGGTGCGGGCCGGGACGCCGGCCGCCCGGCGCGAGAGCAGCGCGGCGACGAGGAAGCAGACGGCGCCGAGGAGCGTCCCGGCGTCGTCCCACCATGCGCTCAGGTACGTGCCCGTGGACGGATCGACGTACGCCCCGACGGCGGACGCCGCGAAGGCGACGGAGCCGATCATGTTCAGCCACGTGCCGTGCCACGTGCGCGCGTCGGTGTCCCAGAGGTGGCCCCGGTCGCGCGTCGCGAGGACCGCGAGCGCCGACGACACGAGGAACGCGACCGAGCCGTAGGCGTCCGGCCTCCACCCCACCCACAGCGCGGTCGGGGCCTTCACGGCCGCGACGAGGGCCGCCGTCGTGCTCACGTTGAAGCACAGCGTCCCGACGAGCTGCACGGCCGCGGACCACCAGTCCCAGCGGTCGGCGGGCGGCGTGCCCGTCCGGGGCGAGCGGCGCCCGCTCAGGCCGAGCTGGACGAACGCCGCGGCCGTGAAGAACACCGAGCCGACGACGAACGTCACCCCGGTCGCCACGGCGCCCACCGCGCCTGCGTACGGCGGGAGCGCGCCGACGAGGAAGCACAGCGACCCCGCCGCGAACCCCCACGCCTCGCGCCGCAGGCGGCGCCCCGGGTCGGCGGTGCGGGTGCGGGTCATGCTCATCCTTCCGCCGTGCCGGGCCGGCCCGCGCGACGGCGGACCGGCCGTGTCAGGCGAGGATGCGGGCCTTCTGGGCCTCGAACTCAGCCGGCGTGAGCACGCCCTGGTCGCGGAGCGCGGCGAGCTGCGTGAGCTGCTCGATGCGCGCGTCGGTGGCCGCCGGGGCCGGCGCGGCGTACTGCGGCGGCGGGGCCGCGTACTGCGGCTGCTGCGGCGGGGCCGCGTACTGCGGCTCCTCCTGCGCGGCCCAGCGGCCCGCCTGGCGGCGCGAGACACGGTTCGAGACAGCGGTCGCCGTCCCGGCGACGACGGCGGTGCGGGCGACGCCGCGGAGCAGTCCTGGCACGGTGGTCTCCTTCCTGGCGCCGGTCAGCCGACCGGCTCGGTGGCGTCCAGCGACGCGATGAGCGCCTGGACCGGGATGCGCCCGCTCGCGACGAGCTGGGCACCGTTGCGACGCAGCGCGGTCGCGAACGGCGCCGCCCACACGTTCTCGTACACCAGCACGACGGCCGTCATGCCGGGCTCGACGGCGTCCACCGCCTGCGCGAGGTCGTCGTCGTCGAGCAGCCCCGACCGCGCGCCCTCGAACACCGCGAGCTCCGTCGACCCGTCGTCGAGCTCCTCGAGCCCGACGGCCGTCACGCCGCCGTCGTCCTCGCGGCGCACGACCACGAGGTCGAGCACGCGGATGATGCCGCGGTCCACGAGGTCGACGAGATAGGGGAACGCGGCGTCACCCGTCGCGCGGTCCGTCGGGAGCTCGACGACGAGGAAGTCGACGGGCCCGCTCTCCCGGAGGTCGTCGAGCCCGCCACCGGGCCCGTCGCTGAGTTCCTGCGTCATCGTCGCGTCCTCCCCGCGTCCGTCCCGCGCGGCGCACGGGCTCCGTCCCCCAGGCTCGCTCCCTGACGCGCCCGCGTCCTCACCCGGGAAGTGTGAAGTCGAGCCGACCCTCGCGACCTCGAGGGAGGGCAACACCTGGTCCTTCAGTCTCTCCGTCGGCTGGGTCCGTGTCGGAGGGTCGGAAGCGTGCGGCGGCCCGAGCGAAGCCCGGGTGGGCTGGACGCTCTGAGCTCCCCGAACACGGACCTCATCGGGCGATGCGTGGTCGACCTCGACGACACCCCGTGGCCGCTCGACACGACCACGCAGCCGGTCGGCTTCGACGACCCGCCAGCGCGACAGCGCGCGCCGCTCCCCGCGTCCTCACCGGCCGTGCACTCCACCATGGCAACGCGCTGGGCTACGTCGCTCCTACTCTCAGGGGCGCCCGATCGCGTCCGCCCGGCCACGCCCACCCTTGTCGCCCTTCGCGCGAGCCCTCTCAGCCGCAGCCGATCTCGACGTGCTCGGTGACGGCCGTGAACGAGGCCTGGTAGTCGTCGTCGAGCAGGAGCTCGGTCCCGTCGCCGCCGTCGGCGAGGGATTCCGCGACGCCCGAGGCCGTCGTCGTCACGCGGTCCCAGTCCGCCCTGAGCTCGTCGGGCGCGGCGACCTCGCGCATCGTCTCCGCGTCCTGAGCGAACGCGTCCGCGGCCTCGTCGCGCGTGAGCGACTCCGTGCTGGCCCTGACGGTCTCGGCGTAGGACCGGGCGGCGTCGCAGAAGCTCGGCTCGTCGTCGGCCGAGCACGCCGCGACCGACACCAGGACCACAGCCACCGCGGCGGCCACCGCGACCCGGGACCGCAGAGCTCTCATGACCGTCCTCGTCTCGCGCTGCCCGACCTGGTGGTCCGGCCTCCCCGGGCGGCCCGGCGAGCACTGCCGATGATGCCCCAGGCGCTGCCACGCCGCTCCTCGGCGGGCGCGGCCGGTCGTCCGCGCGCCGCGTCGGCGGCCCGTGCGTAGCGTGGTCCCATGACACGCGTCGAGAGCTCGAAGGTCACGGTGGTGGGCGCCGGGAGCGTGGGGACCAGCCTGGCGTACGCCGCGCTGATCCGCCGTTCCGCACGGACGGTGGCGCTCTACGACATCAACCGCGCGAAGGTCGAGGCCGAGGTGCTCGACCTCGCGCACGGCACGCAGTTCACGGGGGCGAGCCAGGTCGTCGGTGGTGCGGACCCGTCGGTCGCGGAGGGGTCGCACGTCGTCGTGATCACGGCCGGTGCGAAGCAGGACCCGGGCCAGAGCCGCCTGGACCTCGCGGGCACGAACGTCCGCATCCTCGAGACGCTGCTGCCGCAGCTCCTGGAGCACGCGCCGGACGCCGTCTACTGCATCGTTACGAACCCGTGCGACGTGCTGACCGTCGCAGCGCAGAAGATCAGCGGGCTGCCGACGTCCCGCGTCTTCTCGTCCGGCACGGTGCTCGACACGTCCCGGCTGCGGCGCCTCATCGCCGACAAGGCTCGGGTCGCGGCAACGAGCGTGCACGCGGACATCGTCGGCGAGCACGGCGACACCGGGTTCGCGCTGTGGTCGCAGGCGCGCATCGGGCCGGTGCCGATCCTCGACTGGGTCTCGCCCGACGGCCACCACTTCACGCACGGCGAGCTCGACGAGATCACCGACCAGGTGCGCCAGGCCGCGTACCGGGTCATCGAGGGCAAGGGCGCGACGAACTACGCGATCGGGCTCGCCGGTGCGCGGATCGTCGAGGCGGTCGTCAGCGACCAGCACGCCGTGCTGCCCGTCGGCACCGTGCACGAGGACTACCGCGGGATCGGCGGCGTCGCGTTCTCCGTGCCGAGCGTCATCAGCTCCGGCGGCGTCCAGCAGGTCCTCGACCTCACGATGTCCGCGGCCGAGGAGCGTCAGCTCCGCGCGTCCGCCGACTCCCTGCACGCCGCGCAGCAGGACCTCGGGCTGGAGTAGCCGCCCGGGCCGGGCCGCCGCGGCCCTCCCCGCACGGGTTCGTCCGCGCGCGGACGACGGCGCGGCGTCGTCGGGAAATCTCTCGCCTCGGCGCGACGACGACGCCCAGGATCGTCGCCATGCTCCCGCTCTCCGAGATCCACGCGGTCCGCACCACCGTCGACGACGAGTGGCGCAGTCCCGTCGCGGACGCCGTCGCCGCCCGGTGGGGACTCCCACCTGGTGCCGCGCGGTACTGGCGGTCGAGCGCGTCGCACGTCTTCGTCGTCCCTCCGGGCGTCGACGACCGCGGTGTGCTGTACGTCCGCTTCGTCCCGGCGGCGCTGCGGTCGCGACGATCCGTCGAGGCACCGGCGGCGCTGCTCGCCGCCGTCGGCGCGCAGGGTGGCGTCGTCGAACCGCTGCCCTCGCTCGACGGCGCGCTCGTGGAGACCGTCCGGACGCCGTCGGGCGACGCGCACGCGGTCGTCGTGCCCGACGCACCGGGGCGGGAGCACGACGCGGACGACCTGACCCCCCAGGGCGCGACCGACTGGGGCGCCGCGCTGGCGTGGTTCCACCTCGCCGCGGCCCCGCACGCGGCGCTCGTGTCCGACGTCGCCGGGCCGGACGCGACGGGGAGCCGGAACGGCGGTGATCCCTGGGCCACGCTCGCCCTCCGCTCGGCCGAGGGCGGCGACGACGCTCTCGCCGAGGCCGCGGTCCGGCTGGGCACCCCGTGGGGCCAGGTCACCCAGGGGCTCCCCGGCGGCGTCCTCCACGGCGACTTCGAGCTGGACAACGTGCGCGGCGAGGGACGGGACATGGTCGCGTTCGACGTCGACGAGACGTGCGTCGGGCCGTACGTGCTCGACATCGCGGTCGCCGTCCGCGACCTGGTGGGGAGCGGCACGGTCGACGAGCCCCGGCACCCCGCGCTGCTCGCCGCCTTCCTGCAGGGGTACGGCCGCACGCGCCCGGTGCTCGACACGGAGCGGCGCGCCCTGTCCCTGAGCGGTCCGGTCGTCGCGGCACGCTCGCTCGTGCACGGCCACGGCGTGCTCGACGCCGGCGACGCCCCGGACGACCCCGACTGGCTCGCCGAGCTGCGTCGTCGCCTCGACGCCCATCACGACCAGGCCCGGAAGGTCGTGCTGGCGGCGAGCAGCGCGCTCGACTGAGCCTCGCCGCGCGTCCGAGGGCGCTCCGCTTGCGGGTGGAGCCCGGCGCACGGAGCGTGGTGCTCGTCCGGGACGAGCCGTGAGGCCGTCCACCGACGCGAGCGTCGTGCGCCGAGGCGACGCCCACCGAGGAGGCCGCCATGACCGACAGCAGCGGACGCCACACGTCCGGCACCGCACGGGACGAGGAGTCGCGGCCCGCACCCGACGCCGACCACAAGCCCGACTCCCCCTCGGACCTGCGCAAGCCGTCGTGGGGCTTCGCTGTCAAGGGCGCGGTGCGCGAGTTCATGGACGACCAGTGCACCGACCTCGCGGCCGCGCTGACGTACTACGCGGTGCTGGCGTCGGCCCCTGCCCTCCTGGCGCTCGTGTCGATCCTCGGGCTCGTGGGCGACGGCGAGAAGGCCGTCGAGTCGGTGCTGCAGAGCGTCGAGGGCGTCGTGCCGTCGACGACGCTCGAGACGATCAGACCGCTCGTCGAGAACGCGGCGAACACGGACAAGGCCGGGTTCGCGCTCGTCATCGGTGTCGTGCTGGCCCTGTGGTCGGCGTCCGGCTACGTGGGCGCGTTCTCGCGGTCGATGAACCGCATCTACGAGATCGAGGAGGGGCGCCCGATCTGGAAGCTGCGCCCCGTCATGCTGGGCGTCACCGTCATCACCGTGCTGCTCGCGGGCCTGGTCGTCGCGAGCCTCGTCCTGTCCGGGCCGATCGCGCGCCAGGTGGGCGAGCTCGTCGGCCTCGGGGACACCGCGATCGCCGTCTGGCAGGTCGCGAAGTGGCCGGTCGCGCTCCTGCTCGTCGTCATCCTCGTCGCGCTGCTCTACCACCTCACGCCGAACATCAAGCAGCCCAAGTTCCGCTGGGTCAGCCCCGGCGCGGTCCTGGCGATCCTCGTGTGGGTCGTCGCCTCGGCGGCGTTCGGCCTCTACCTCGGCAGCGGGCTGAGCAGCTACGGATCGACGTACGGCGCGCTCGGCGGGATCATCATCTTCCTCCTGTGGCTCTGGCTGACGAACCTCGCGCTCCTGCTCGGCGCCGAGCTCGACGCGGAGGTCGAGCGCAGCCGCGAGCTGCAGAGCGGCATGCCCGCGGAGGAGCGCATCCAGCTCCCCCCGCGCGACACGCGCGCGAGCGACAAGAAGGCCGCCAAGCGCGAGGAGGCCGTCGAGCAGGCCCGCGCCCTCCGCGCGTCGCACGGCCGGTCGTCGGACACCGACAGGGACACGGACGCTCACGAGACCGGGCGCACGAGCGCGGACGACGAGGGCACCGGCCCCGGCACGACTCCGCGGCGCGACTGACCACGCCGTCGGCCAGGGCTCTGCCGCCCCCGCGGCCGGTCGCCGTGCCCGGCGGCGCCGCCGCGGTTACGGTCGTGGCGGGTCGAGACGAGGCCCGCCCTCGACCCTCGGGAGCCGCGACATGCCCGACCTCGCTCGACCCACCACCCCCGGCCTCGTCCCGCTGTACCTGGGCCCGCCGTCGACCCCGCTCGCCGACCGACCCGCGCTCGTCGGGCCCGACGAGCTCGCCGCGATCGACGCGGCCGGGACCGACGTCGCGGCCCTCCTCGACCACGCGCGGACGATCGGCGCCCGGGCACCGTTCCCCGGCGACGGGCGGACCGCCGAGCTCTGGGGCGCGCTCGCGTCGCTCGCCGCGACGGACGTGGGCGCCGCGCGCGTCGTCGAGCCGCACCTCGACGCCCTCGCGATCCTCGGGCAGGTCCCAGTCCCCGTGGCGCTCGACGCCGTCGGGGCGGGTCCGGACAGCACGTGGGGCGTGTACGCGGCGGAGGGTCCCGGCGTCCGGCTGGAGGCGCACGAGCGCGACGGCGCGTGGGTGCTCTCGGGGACGAAGCCGTGGTGCTCCCTCGCCGCCGACCTCTCGCACGCGCTCGTCACGACGTGGACCGACGCCGGTCGCCGGCTGTTCGCAGTCGCGCTGCGAGCGCCGGGCGTCGTCCCCGCCGACGGGCCGTGGGTCGCGCGCGGGCTCGCCCAGGTCGTGAGCGCCGCGGTCCGGTTCGACGACGTCCCGGCCGTGCCGGTCGGGGCGCCCGGCTGGTACCTGGAGCGGCCGGGGTTCGCGTGGGGCGGGATCGGCGTCGCGGCGTGCTGGTGGGGCGGCGCCGTCGGGCTGGCGCGGACGCAGCGCGACGCGCTCGCCGCGCGCGAGCCCGACCAGCTCGCGCTCGCGCACCTCGGCGCGACGGACCGCGCGCTCGCGGCAGGCCGGGCGGTCCTCGCCGAGGCCGCGAGCGCCGTCGACGCGGGCGTGGACGGCCCGGACGCCTCCCTGCTGGCGCGCCGCGTGCGCGGCGTCGTCGCGGAGGTCGTCGAGGAGGTGCAGCGGCGCTGCGCGCACGCGCTCGGTCCGGGCCCGCTCACCACGGACGAGCGGTTCGCGCGGCGCGTCGCGGACCTCGGTCTGTACGTGCGCCAGCACCACGCGGAGCGCGACGACGCGTCGCTCGGCCGCGCCCTCCTCGCGCACGGGACGACGGCGTGGTGACGTTCGACCACCGCGAGCCCGGCACGTCGGAGGACGCGTGGGTGCGCGCCGGGATCCTGGACGTCCCGCGCCTCGACGTGGGCGAGGTCGCGCACCTCGTGGTGCTCGCCGCGCACCCCGACGACGAGTCGTTCGGCGCGGCCGGGCTCGTGCACGAGCTGGCCGGCCGCGGCGCCGCGGTCACCGTGGTGGTCGCGACGGACGGCGAGGCGTCGCACGCGGGCTCGACGACGGTCTCCCCCGAGCGGCTCCGCGCCGTCCGCCGCGCGGAGGTGGCCGAGGCGCTGGGCGTCCTGGCGCCCGCCGCCCGGCTCGTGCTGCCCGGCCTGCCCGACGGCGGTCTGCGCGAGCACCGCGACGACCTCGCCCGCGTGCTCGGCGACGTGGTGGACGACATGCTCGCCGGGCCGGGCGGCGGGGGCCTGCCGCCGTCGTCGGTGGTGCTGTGCGCGCCGTGGCGCGGCGACGGGCACCGCGACCACCGGATCGCGGGCGAGGTGGCGGCGGAGGTCGCCGACCGCCTCGGGCTGCGCCTCCTGGAGTACCCGGTGTGGCTGTGGCACTGGGCGGACCCGGGCGACGACGCGGTGCCGTGGCCGACCCTGCGCGCGCTGCCGCTGGGCGCGGAGGCCAGGGAGGCCAAGCGGCGCGCCCTCGCCGCCCACGTGACGCAGGTCGAGCCCCTGTCCGCGGCGCCCGGCGACGAGGCGACGCTCGGCCCGGAGATGCTCCGGCACGCGGACCGCGGCGTCGAGGTGCTCGTCGACGCGTCGGGCCGCCGGGTCGCGAAGGAGCCCGCGGACCCGGGCGCGAGCCTCGGCGCGGGGTTCTTCGAGCGCTTCTACGCGGGCCGACGCGACCCGTGGGGGTTCGAGACGCGCTGGTACGAGCAGCGCAAGCGGGCCGTCCTCCTCGCGAGCCTCCCGCGGCCGCGGTTCCGGGCCGCGCTCGAGCTCGGGTGCTCGACGGGCGTGCTCACGGCCGAGCTCGCCGCGCGCTGCGACCGCGTGGTCGGCGTGGACGTCGCCGAGGCTCCGCTGGCGCAGGCGCGGCGCCGCCTCGGGCCGGAGGTCGAGCTGCTGCGTCTCGACACCCCGGACGAGTGGCCCGACGGCACGTTCGACCTCGTCGTGCTCTCGGAGGTCCTCTACTACTACGGTCGCGACGACCTCGACCGCGCGCTGGACCGGGCGACGGCGTCGCTCGCCGACGACGGCGTGCTCGTCGCGTGCCACTGGCGGCACGACGTCGTCGAGTACCCGCTCGGCGGCGACGAGGTGCACGCGCGCCTCGCCGCCCGCCCGGAGCTCGACCGGCTCGCGCACCACGTGGAGGAGGACTTCGTCCTCGACGTGCTCGTCCGCCGTCCGGCGGTCTCGGTCGCGCGCGCGACGGGGCTGCTGTGAGCGCCCCGGGGAGCGGGTCGGCAGGCACGATCGAGCGCGTCGTCGTGGTCGTCCCCGCCCGCGACGAGGAGGAGCTGCTGCCCCGCTGCCTCGCGGCGCTCGGGCGGGCGACGGCCGCCGTCGCGCGGGACCGCCCGGGGGTGCGGGTCGCGGTCGTCGTCGTGCTCGACGGCTGCACCGACGACAGCGCGCGCGTCGCCCGGGCCGCGGGCGTGCAGGTGGTGGAGGTCGCGCACGGCAACGTCGGGCGCGCCCGTCGGGCAGGTGTGCGCGCGGGGGTCGCGGCCCTCGCGGTGCGCCGGGACCGTGCCGCCGCCCGGACGTGGCTCGCGTGCACCGACGCCGACTCCGCGGTGCCCGAGCACTGGCTGACGCGTCAGCTCGACCTGGCCGACGCCGGGGCGGACGTCGTGGTCGGGACGGTCCGCCCCGAGCTGGCCGCGCTCTCGCCGGACCGGGCGCGCGCGTGGCTCGCGACGCACCGGCCGGGCCACGCGAACGGGCACGTGCACGGCGCCAACCTGGGCGTCCGCCTCACGGCCCACGACGCCGCGGGCGGGTTCGCGCCCGTCGCCGAGCACGAGGACGTGGGGCTCGTGGAGCGCGCCCGGGCCGCGGGGGCGCGCGTCGTCGCCGACGCGTCCGCCGAGGTCCTGACGTCGGCGCGCCTCGTCGGGCGCACGCCCGGCGGGTACGCCCGGCACCTGCGCGAGGACCTGCTCGCGCACGACCTCCCCGCCTGAGACCGGACCGTCCCGGCGGCCGGGTCAGGCGCTCGTGCGCCGCACGACGACGGACGGGAACGTCCGCTCGTCGTCGTGCCGCCGTCCGAGCAGGGCCGCGGTGGCGGCGGCCGCGATGCGCTCCACCGGGTGCGTGGCGGTCGTCAGGCCGGGACCGGCCTGCTCCGCGAACGGCTGGTCGTCGAACCCGGTGACGGCGACGTCGTCGGGCACGCGGACGCCGTCCTCCGCGAGCGCGCGCATCGCGCCCACGGCGAGCGTGTCGCTCATCGCGACGAGGGCGTCGATCCCGGGCCAGCGCCGTCGCGCCTCGCGCGCGGCCTCCGCGCCGGCGAGCCACGAGAGGTCGGCCGCGACGACGAGCGCGGGGACCCCGGCCGCCCGGACCACGCTCTCGTAGGCCTCGACGGCACGCCGCGACCCGGGCAGCCAGCCCGGCCCCGTGAGCATGACGACGTCGCGCCGCCCGTCCGCGAGCACGTGCTCGACGAGCGCGGCGATCCCGGCGGCGGCGTCGACGTCGTACGAGGGGACGCGGCCGTCCGCGGGGCCGATCGCCGCGACGCGCGGGACGAGCTCGCGCGGGACGCTCGCGAGCACGTCGGCCGCGTAGTCGACGAGCAGCACGCCGCCCACGCCGGGGTCGCGCGCGAGGCGGCGCAGCTCCTCCTGCGGGTCGCGGCCGAGCCAGCGCAGGGCCACCCCGACGCCCTGGGTGTCCGCGGTGCGGCTCGCCGCCGCGACGACGCGCGCGACGTAGGGGTCGCCGAGCAGGTCCGCCGACGGCGACCCGACCGCGACCACGACGCGCTCCCCCCGACCGCTCGCGAGCGCCCGCGCGCCCGGGTGCGGCACGTAGCCCAGCTCGTCGACCGCGGCGAGCACGGCGCGGCGCGCCTCGTCCGAGACGGGGCCCGTCCCGCGCACGACGCGCGACGCCGTCGAGCGCGACACGCGCGCGGCGGTCGCGACGTCGTCGAGCGTGATGGGCGGCATGGCGTACTCCCGGCGGGGTCCTGTCGGCGGTGACGGGCGACGCGCCCGGACCACCACGCTAACCCGGGGAGCACGCTTCGTGGAAGCGTTCCCACACCGTGTCCGCCCTCGGGTCCTGCGCCCGAGTGCGCGGGCCGGCCGCTCGGCCGCTGCCGTCAGGACGCGCGGGTCGCGGGCACGCGGTCGTCGTCCGTCGTGCGCGACCGCCGCGCAGCGAGACCCAGCGCGACGACGGCGATCCCCGCGCCGACGAGCGCGCCGATCGAGTTGGAGAGCCAGTCGTTCGTGTCGCACGACCGGCCCAGCGCCGGGACGAGCGCCTGGAACGCCTCGACGAGCGCCGACGCGACGACCCCGCCCAGCAGCGCGACGAGCGGTCGGCGGAGCAGCAGCGCCGCGAGGAGGACCGGCGGCACGAACAGCACGACGTTCGCGAACAGCTCGACCCGGGCCGGCGTCGGCAGCACCCAGCTCACCGTGCAGACGGCGTACAGCTCGCGGTCGACCGGCACGAGCGTCAGCAGGAGCAGCGGCACGAGGGACAGCGCGAGCAGCGCGCCGGTGAGGCGGCGGCGCCCGACGAGCCACGAGCCCAGGAACGGGCCGACGACGACAAGGGCCGCGAGCGCGAGCGGCGACATCCAGGGGTGCGCGACGAGGAGCGTGGAGATCATGGGGGCGACAGTCTCTCAGGAGACGCGTGTCGGCGGGGCACGGTAGACCTGTGCCATGACGACGACGCCCGCGCCCTCCCCCGACCCGACCCCGGACGCGGGCTGGTGGATCTGCCGCACGTGCGCGGTCGAGCACGCCGAGCGACCGGCGGTGTGCGCGATCTGCGCCGACGAGCGCCAGTGGGTGCCCGCGACGGGCCAGGCGTGGACCACGCTCGCCGAGCTCGCGGCGGCGGGCGAACGCCTCGTCCTGGAGGAGCTCGAGCCGGACCTGTTCGGCCTGACGAGCGAGCCGAGCGTCGGCATCGGGCAGCAGGCCAAGATCGTGCGCACCCCGGCGGGCACCCTCCTGTGGGACCCGCCCGGCTACGTGGACGACGCCGCCGTCGAGCAGGTGCGCGCGCTCGGCCCGGTCGTCGCGATCGCCGCGAGCCACCCCCACATGTTCGGCGTGCAGGTCGAGTGGAGCCGTGCGCTCGGCGACGTCCCCGTGCTCGTCGCCGAGGCGGACGCGCACTGGGTCGCGCGGCCGGACCGGGTCGTCGAGACGTGGACCGGCGAGCGCGAGGTGCTGCCGGGCGTCGTGCTCTCGCAGCCGGGCGGCCACTTCCCCGGGAGCGCCGTCGTGCACTGGGCCGCCGGCGCCGACGGTCGGGGCGTGCTGCTCTCGGGCGACACGATCTTCGCCAACCCCGACCGCACGTCGGTGAGCTTCATGCGGTCCTACCCCAACCGCATCCCCCTCTCGGCGGCCGTCGTGCTGCGCGTCGCCGAGCGCGTGGCGCGGCGCCCGTTCGAGCGGCTCTACAACAACTTCGAGGGCGTGATCCCCGCCGACGCCCGCGCGGTCGTGCTCCGCTCCGCGCAACGGCACGCCGCCTGGGTCCGCGGCGACTTCGACCACCTCACCTGACCGCACCACCCGCCAGGGCTGCGACCGCCGCTGCGCCGCCGGGACGCGTGGCCGGCGCGACGAGAAGCCGTGGCGCCGGATCGACCCGCGGCCGTGACTCCCGCTGCGGGCGCGGTGCGCGGCGGGACTCAGACCGAGACGGCCACCGGGGTGCCGGGGACGTCGCGCCGCACGACCGCCGCCTGTGGTCCGGTGCGGAGCGCGACGAGCGCGACGTCGTCCTCCCCGTCGCCGGGGAGGACCTGGGAGAGCGCCGTCCGCACCACGTCGTCGAGGCTCGCGCCCGCCAGGCCCCGCAGCGCGTCGGCGAGCGCCGCGACGTCGTCCCGGATGCTGTGCCCGCGGCGCTCCACCAGCCCGTCCGTGTACAGGACGAGGGTGTCGTCGGTGCCGAGCTCGACGGTGTGGTCGTGCCGGCCCGCACCCGGGCGCAGCCCGAGCGGGAGGTCGTTGCGCACGGTGAGCACCTCGACCGCGCCGTCCGCGCGGACGACGACCGGGGGCAGGTGGCCCGCGCTGGACCAGCGGACGGTCCGCACGCCCCGGGAGCGCTCGTCGTCGCTCTGCTCGATGCGGGCGACGACGGCGGTCGCCACGGCGTTGATCCCCAGGGCGAGGCCGTCGATCGCGGCGTCGACGCGCTCGAGGAGGCGGGCCGGGGTCGCGCCGCTGTCGTAGCCGATGGCGCGCACCAGGCCGCGCAGCTGGCCCATCGTCGCGGCGGCGCCCAGGTCGTGCCCGACGACGTCGCCGATGACCAGGGTCGTCACGCCGTCGGACGCCACGAACGCGTCGTACCAGTCACCACCGATGTCTCGGTCGTGGGTCGCGGGCTGGTAGTGCACCGCGACCTCGAGGTCCTCGGGCTGCGGCGGCTCGGTGAGCACCGCCTGCTGGAGCACGAGCGCGAGCTCGCGGGCGCGCGCCGTCTCCTCCTCCGACCGCTCCGCCCGACGGCGCAGCTCGTCCAGGGTCGTGCGCATCCGCGCGGCGTCGCGCAGCGCCGCACCGATGGTCGTGGCGAGACCGGTGAGGTAGCGCGCGTAGTCGTCGTCCCACGGGCGGCCGGGCGCCGCCTGGAGGACCAGCACGCCCGCGGCGCCCCGCGGGCTCGCGTCCCGCAGGGGCTTCACGACGCGGCCCGCCGCGACCTCGCGCTGCCCGGTGCTGAGCGTGCGCCCGACGGCGTCGGCCTCCGTCGCGTCGGCGGCGGCGCCCGCCTCGACGAGCACGCGCGGGCGCGGACCGTCGATGGCGTAGAACGCGACACGTGCGACGTCGGCGCTGCGGGCGAGCACCTCGACCACCGGCCGGGCGAACGCGGCGAGGCTGCCGGCCGTCGTCGGCAGGACGGCGTGCAGCTCCCCGAGCGTGAGCAGGCGACGCTGGTTCACGACCTCGCGCGTCGTCTCGGTCACGATGTCGAGGACGCCCGCGATCTGGCCGTCGTCGTCGACGAGGGGACTGTAGGAGAACGTGAAGTAGGTCTCCTCGTCGAAGCCGGAGCGGTTCATCACGAGGGGCATGTCCTCGCTCCAGGTGGCGCGGCCCTCGGTGAGCACCGCGTCGAACAGCGGCTCGATGTCGTCCCAGATCTCCGGCCACACCGCACGGACCGGCGCCCCGAGCGCGCTCGGGTGCTTGTCGGTGCCGAGGAGGTCCCGGTACCCGTCGTTGTAGAGGAGCGTCAGCTCCGGACCCCACACGAGCATCGCGGGGAACCGGGTGGAGAAGCACAGGCGCACCGCGTGGCGGAGGGCGACCGGCCAGGTCTCGGGCTCCCCCAGCGGGGTGTCCGCCCACGCGACCTCGCGAGCGAGGCGACCGACGTCGCTGCCCGACGTCGCCTCGTCAAACCAGCTCGCGTCCGCGTTCACCTCCGCATCGTAGTGGGCTGCGTCGTCCGCCCGGCGCCTGGGGGGTGCTGAGACGGGCCGTCAATCGCTGTTCCACGCTCCGCGCACCGCGCAGGATCGGGGCCATGGACGACACGACGACGGAGCAGGAGCTCACCGGCGGCACCGTGAACGACGTCGTGCGGCGCGGGGACACCGTGCGGCGCTCGGCGGGCCCGTGGACGCCGACCGTCCAGGCGCTGCTGGCCTGGGTGCGCGCGCAGGGCGTGTCGTTCGTGCCGGCGCCGCTCGGGCTCGACGAGCAGGGCCGCGAGGTGCTCGGCTGGATCCCCGGCGAGACGGGCGGCTGGCCCGTCCCCGACTGGGTGTGGACGCCCGCGGCGCGCGAGCAGGCGGCGGAGATGCTGCGCCGGGTGCACGACGCCTCGGTCGGTTTCGCTCCCCCGGGGGCGGTGTGGCGCTCGCCGGTGCGCGAGCCGGCGGAGGTCGTGTGCCTCAACGACGTCGCGCCCTACAACATGGTGCACGACGGCGAACGGGTCGTCGGGTTCATCGACGTCGACATGGCGGCGCCCGGGCCGCGTGCGTGGGACCTCGCCTACCTGGCCTACCGGATGTGCGGCTGGTGCGAGGACATGCCGGCCCCTGCGGACGTGCGGCCCGAGGAGCGGCTGGCTCATCTGCTGGAGGCCTACGGGCCGGACGCGGCGCCGGGGGCCGCCGTCGTGCTCCGGACGATGCGCGAGCGCCTGCTCGACCTCGCGGGCTGGACCGAGGAGCGGGCCCGGACGACAGGCCGCGACGACCTGCGGGGGCACGCGGCGCTCTACCGCCGGGACGTCGAGCGGCTGCCGCGGGGGTGACGAATGGTTGCCGGTGCCGCACCAGCAGGGGGCAGAGATGCGGCACCGGCTGCTCCTCACGCTAGACGCGAACTGGACAAGCGTCCAGTAGCAGCAGCGGGTGAAGTTGACCTAGGTCCCTTCCGCTGACAGCGCTTTCCGCTGAAGATGTGGCCCATGGGGCTGAACTGGGGGAACACCGGACCGGACGAGTACGAGGCGCACGCGCCCGAGGGCACGTACCGCATCGTCGCGCGCGGCACGGAGTGGTGCCTCGAGAAGCCGTACCCGACGCCGGGCCGCATCGGAGGCTTCCCGTCGACCGCCGAGGCCATGGCCTGGGGCGACGACCTGCACCTCGCCGCGAGCGGGCCGCGCGTCCGCACGCCGCAGCCCACGTGGCCGACCGTCGACGAGTTCGCGCGCGTCGTCGACGTCCAGCCGACGGTCCTGCGCTCGTGGATCGCGGTGCACGCCGGCGGGTCGACGAGCCCTCGCCGCCGCATCGACCCGGCGACCCAGCAGCGCATCCGCACGTTCTACCAGCTCGACCCCACGCCCTGACGCCAGCCCCGACGCGATGGCCCCACGACCTCGCCGCCTCGCAGCCCGGAACCGTGACCGGCGCCCGTCCGCTCATCCCCCCAGGAGCAGCGACACCCCGATCGTCGCCATGACGAGGGCGATGACGCCGTCGAGCACGCGCCACGCTCCGGGCCGGGCGAAGACCGGCGCGAGCAGCCGCGCACCGAAGCCGAGCGCGGTGAACCAGACGACGCTCGCCACCATCGCCCCGGCGCCGAACAGCCACCGGGTGGCGTCGGCGCCTCCGACCGTCGCCCCGCTCGCGTGGGCGGCGGCGTAACCCGCGGCGAGCGACCCCAGCAGCAGGACGGTGTCGAGGTACACGTGCGGGTTGAGCCACGTGAGGGCGAGCGACGTGCCCACCGCCGACCGCGCCGACGTCGCCCCTGCGCCCGCCGCCGGGTCGAGGCCCCCGGGGCGCAGCGCTCGTCGGGCGGCGAGCGCCGCGAGCGTCAGGAGGAACGCGGCGCCACCCCACCGCACGACGGTGAGGAGCACGGGCGCACCCGTCACCAGCGCGCCGAGGCCGGCCGTCCCGGCCGCGATGAGCACGAGGTCCGAGAGCGCGCAGACGAGGACGACGGGCAGCACGTGCTCGCGCCGGAGCCCTTGACGCAGCACGAACGCGTTCTGCGCGCCGATCGCGACGATGAGGGACAGCCCGGCCGCGAGGCCGGCGGCGAGGGGCGCGAGGAGGGCGAGCACCCCTTGACGGTAGGGACCAGCACTCCCGAAGTACAGCGACAGATTCTGCAGAACCGTAAGATCCGCTCATGGTGGACCTGCAGCCCGACCAGCTCCGCGCGCTCGAGGCGATCGCCGCGACCGGCACGTTCGACGCCGCGGCGCGCCGTCTCGGTGTCACGCCGTCGGCCGTGAGCCAGCGCATGCGCGCGCTGGAGGCCGCCGTCGGCCAGGTGCTCGTGCGGCGGGGCAAGCCCGCCGAGCTGACCGCGCCCGGGCGGGTGCTCGTGCGCCACGCACGCCACCTCGCGCTGCAGCAGGCGGACGTGCTCGCGGAGCTGGGAATCGGACGGGACGGGCAGGACGCGGGCGACCCGGCCGCGCTGCCGGAGATCACGCTCGTCGTCTCCGGGGACGCGCTCACGACGTGGGCGCTGCCCGCCCTGGCCGAGGCGGCGGGATGGGCACGGCTGGAGGTGCTGCGCGAGGACGAGGAGCACTCGATCGGACTCCTGCGCGACGGGACGGCGGTGGCTGCGGTGACGTCGGTCGCGGACGCGGTGCCGGGCTGCCGGTCGACCCTCCTGGGCCAGATGCGGTACCGGCCCTGCGCGAGCCCGGCGTTCGTCGAGCGGTGGTTCCCGGACGGCCCGACGGCCGCGGCGCTGTCCCGGGCGCCCGTCCTCGCGTTCGACCGCAAGGACGACCTCCAGGAGCGCTACCTGCGGCTCCGGGCGGAGGAGGCAGGCACCGCGCTGGAGCCGCCGCGCCACTACGTCCCCGCCTCGAACGAGTTCCGCCGGGCCGTCGAGCTCGGCATGGGCTGGGGGATGCTGCCCGACCTGCAGAGTGCCCGTGCCGAGCGGGCCGGGCGCCTCGTCGGCTTCGACGACGCGCGGGCGACGGAGGTTCCGCAGCACTGGCAGCAGTGGCGGCTGCACTCTGCGTCGCTCGACCGGCTCGCGGCGGCTGTCGCACGCGCGGCGCGCGACGCGCTGGGATAGCACGTCGCGCGCCGCGGGCGGTCGGTCAGCCGGCCAGCGCGCCGGCCGGTTCGTCGGGCGGGGGCACCTCGTCGGGGCCGACGATCTCGACGAGGTCGAGCGCGTGGCTGAACTCCAGGATCTCGAGCACCTGAGGCGGGACACCGAGGAGCCGCGGTCGCGACTCCTCGGTCACCTTCATGAGGAGCAGGTGCAGCCCGGACGAGTCCATGAACGTCACGGCCGAGAGGTCGACCGTCTTGGGGCGGCCGTCGATCGTGGCGGCGAGCCGTGACTTGACCTCGTGGGTGACGGCGAAGTCGATCTGGCCCCACATCACCCAGCGACGGCCACCGTCCTCGACGCGGACTCCCCCGGTGCCAGTGCTCCCCACGACGCTCCCGTCCCCGACGTCACCGACGGTGCGCCGTGCGCACGGTCAGCCCCGGTTGTTCCGGGTGACCGCACCGTACACGCCGAGCGTGATGAGCGAGCCCAGGATGGCGAGGAGCCAGGTGCGGAAGTCGCCCAGGTCGCCCAGCGAGGTCCCGAAGAACACCGAGCCGAGCCACCCACCGAGCAGCGCGCCCAGGATGCCCAGCAGGATCGTGATGATCACCGATCCGGTCTGCTTGCCCGGCAGGACGGCACGGGCGATGAGACCGGCCACGAGGCCGAGGACGATGTACGCGATCCAACCCATGAGCTCTCCTCCGATATGTCGGTTTCCCCCTGCGGACGTGAACACTCCCAGGGTCCGGCACTCCTCGCACGCGCTGGCGCCACCTCAGCCGCACCCCGTTGCGGACGTCACACCGCCCGACGCGCGGGCGCGGGCCTCGCGGGCGGAGGCACGGCCGCGTCGGGGGGCAGGTCACGAGGCGCGTCGCGGGTGGGTCGGGGCCCCGCCGTCGGCGGGGTCCGGGAGGCCGCCAGGACCGTGCGCTCGACGTCCCGCACCACGGACTCCGCGGTCGCGTCGTCGAGGCGTGTGGCGTCCGCCGTCAGCACCACGTCGACGCCGCCGCCCGGTGCGTCCACGAGGTGCAGCGTGAGCGTGACGCCGCCCTGCTCGTCGGACGCGTCGGCGCACGCCAGCCGCCGTGACCGCGTCGGTCGTGCGCGCAGCGTCCGGTCGGGCCCGGTGCCGCGCCGGTCGTTGTACCAGCAGGTCCCGTCGTGCGCGGTCGTCGGGTCGGCGGCGGCCTCGCGCCGGAGCAGGTCCTTGTCGTAGTACGCCGAGCGGTACGCCGTCATCGCGGCCCGCCAGACGCGCGGCCCGACCTCCTCGAGCGGGGCGTCGAGACCGTCGACGTGGAGCAACCCCTCCATCGCGGTCGTCACGACGGCGTCCGCGAGCGCCGGGCGGAACCGGTTGCTCACCATGACCTGGAGCGCGAGGTCGTCCCGGCCCGCGGCGGCGGCCAGCGCTCGGCACGACGCCGCGAGCAGCACCCCGGACGTGCTCGTGCGCCACCGGGCCGCCACGCGCTCGGCGGCGGGACCGAGCCGCATCGACCGCAGGACGGCCTGCCGGTAGCGCGGCCGCGCGGCGGCCACCGTGCCGCCGCCGTCCGTGCTCCCGTCTCCTGCGCCCTCGCGGGCGGTGCTCCCGCCGTCGATGGTCCCGGCGGCGATGCTCCCCCGCGGGAAGATCTCGACGGGCGCGGCCCGCATCGTGCGCAAGGTGCGCGCGCGGGCGGCGGCGTCGTGCCGTCGGCCCGCGTCCGACGTCTGCCAGGCCGCCTCGTCGAGCGGCGTCCACGCGGCCCGCTCCGGCGGGACGGTCCCGGCGGCGAGGGCCGTGAGGTCGGCGTCGAGCACGGGCAGGCCCCACCCGTCGAGGGCGGTGTGCGCGACGACGAGCACCGTGTGGTGCACCGCGCCGTCGACGGTCACGAGACCGGCGCGCACGGGCAGGTCCGTCGCGTAGTCGAACGCCCGGCCCCAGAGCTCGTGGCGCATCCGTGCGCCGCGCACGGCGACGGCGTCGAGGTCGTCGACCCGCTCCTCGACGACCTCCACCTCCCCGGCGCCGCAGAGCTCCTGGACGAAGCCGTCGCCCCGCGCGTGGACCCGCGTCCGCAGGGAGTCGTGGCGCTCGACGAGCGCCCGCACGACCTCGACCGCCGCGGCGACGGGCAGCGGACGGTCGAGCGGACCGCCCCAGACGAGGTTGAACTGGTGGTCCTGCGGCGCGAGCGCCGCGAGCGCCCGCCGGATGGCGGTCTGTCCCCACGTGGCGGGCCCCTCGCCCGCCGGGCCACGGACCTCGACCCGGTGCACGACCCTCATCAGAACCCCTCCCCTGCGGCGACCGGTTGCGGGACCCGGACCGTGCGGAGGCGGTCGCGCTGCTCACCCGGCCACGCCCGGACGCGGCATACGTGCGGGCGCGCACCGGGCGTCGCGCACGCGGCGACGGCGCCGCCCGGGGCCGGCACGTCGGTCACCCACCACTCCTGCCCGTGCCACGCGCCGCCGTCGGCCCGCACGAGCCCGGGGGTCGTGACGTCGAGCCCGAGCACGTCGAGCAGGCGCCCGCCGACCGCCTTGGCGCACGCCTCCAGGCGCGCGAGGCGCCGCCAGTCGTCGGCGGCTCCCGCGGTCCGTCCAGCGGGGGCGAGGTAGCGCGCCGCGACACGGGCCACGTCGACGCGGGGGTCGCGCACCTGCACGTCGACGCCCACGTCGGCGGCGGCGAGCGCGACGAGCGCGTGCCCCCCGCTCCGGCTGAGGTTCCACCGCTGCCCGACGACGGGTCCCGGCTTCCCGTGAGGCCCCACCTCCCACCCGACGTCCGTCGGTGAGAGCCCCGTGCGGCGCGCGAGGATCGTCCGGGCGGCGACGTGGGCGTGCACGTAGCGGGACGCGTCGACGCCGGACACGAACCGCGCGGACCGCGCGCGCTCGGCCGGGCCGAGGAGGGTCTCGCCGCCCGGCACGGGGACCGTCGTGTCGACGGACCAGACCTCGACCTCGCGGGCACCGTTCACGCCACGACCTCCAGCCCGGCGTCACGCAGAGCGCGGTCGACCCGCACGACGACCTCCAGCCCGCCGCGCAGCGGCCGCGCCGCCACCGGCCGCAGGTCCGGCACGCGGTGGTGCGCCCCCGGCACGGGCTCCGGCCCGACGGCGAGCACCGCCGCTGTCGCCCCGCACCCCGCCGCCACGCCCGCCGCCGAGTCCTCGAGCACGAGGCACCGCCGTGGGTCGACGTCGAGCAGCCCGGCCCCGGCGCGAAAACCCTCGGGGTCGGGCTTCCCGCGCGTCACGTCCTCCGAGCACACGAGGCGCCCCGGCACCGGCAGCCCGGCCGCCGTGAGGCGCGCGAGCGCGACCTCGCGCGCCGCCGACGTCACGACGGTCCACGTGCGCGGGTCCAGCCGGGCCAGCAGGTCGGCCGCGCCCGGCACGGCGACGACGCCCTCCGTGTCGTCGCACGAGAGGCGGTGCAGCCACGCGACCTCGCGCGCGACGTCGGTGCTCGGGGCGACGAGGCGGACGACCTCGACGTCGCGACGCCCGTGGGACGCGGCGACGACGGCCGCGCCGTCGAGCCCGAGGCGCGCGGCCCACGCGAGCGTGTGGCGCTCGATCGCGGCGGACGAGTCGACGAGCGTGCCGTCGAGATCGAGCAGCAGCGCGTCCCCGCGCCACCGCCACCCCCCTGCCGGGCCGCCGCTCACAGCAGCTCCGCCGCGCGCGCGGACCGCGCAGCGGCGTACCGGTCGGCGTACTCCTGCGCGGCACCCGTCGCATGCTGGAGCCCGAGCGGCGCACGGCTCGGGCGGCCGAGCGGCGCGCCCACCGCTCGGGCCACGACGGGGAGGCCGGACGCCTCGTCCACCAGCGCCACGAGGAGGTCGGCGGCGTCGAGCCGCTCCTCGCCCGTGGCCGACGCGCGGCGAGCAGCCCACAACCCGCGCGAGACGTGCCGTCCGCCCGGCACGAGGCCGAGGAGCCCGCGCACCTCCAGCCGCTCGCACGCGAGGACCTCGACCGTCGCCCGGACGTCGGCGGTTTCCGGCTCGACGGCGGCCGCCGCGGTGTGCTCGGCCGCGACGGCGTGCTCGGCCGCGCCGTCGAGGTCACCGTGCGCGGCGAGGTCGGCGACGGCGTCCGCGGCCTGCGCACCGCACGACGCGCAGTCGTGCACGACGACCCGCACCGGCACCGCGGGACCGGCCGCGCGGCAGACGACGGCCGCGTCCCGCTCGGCCAGGAGCCGCACCGCGTCGAGGGCGGCAGGGTCGAGCCGGTCGTCGAGAGCGGCCAGGTCGGGTCGGTCGTCGAGAACGGCCGGATCGGGCCGGGCGTGTCCCGCGGGGGACGCGCCGCCCACGGCGGAGGCCGAAGCCCTGGTCACCGCCCACGCCGTGCCTGCGGCGAGCGCGTCGAGGCCGAACGCGACGAGCTCGTCCACCCGGCCCTCGGGGCGGTCGGCGGGGAGCAGCCCCGAGAGCACCCACGTCCGCACCGCGGCCGCGCGGTGCGCCGTCGTCCCCGGGCCGGCGGGCGGCGGCCAGTCCGTGCGCGCGACGTCGGACCCGAGCAGCCAGCACGCCGCGCCGAGCTCGACGAGCGTTGCGGGCGCGACACCCCCGAGCTCCGGGCAGACCCCGGCGGCGAGCGCCGCGACGTCGTGCGCGACGACCGCCGGGTCGACGCCGAGCCACCCCGCCCACGCGTCCCAGCCCCACCCGAACGGGTGCTCGAGCGGCTCGCCCACCGCCGGACGCAGGACGCGCAGCGTGCAGCGCGACCGGTCGAGCGTCACGGCGACCGACCGCAGGGTCGCGGGCGTGCGCGGTGGCGTGCGCTCCGGCCCCGGACGGTCCCACGCGTCCGGGTCGACGACGTCGCCCGCCGGGACGGTGGCGTGGCGGGCGCCGTGCGCGTCGTTGCCCGCGAGGCTGGGGCGGTCGCCGTGCTCGAGCAGGTGCGGCAGCGTCGCGACGACCGGGTACCCCTCGCGTGCGCAGAACGTCACGACGGCCTCGTCGTCGTCGCGCGCGTCGTCGGGCAGGGTCGCGAGGTGCGCGGCGAGGCGTCGGGCGCCGTCGGCGGGGAGCACGAGGCCGAGGGTCGGCACCCACTCGTCGTGGCCCAGCGGCGCCCAGGCCTGGCCCGCGGCCGCGGCGGCGCGCACGAGGTAGGCGTTGCGCGGGCTGTTCCAGTTCGAGTACAGCGCGACGGCGTGCCGCGGGCGGGCCCGCACGGCCCGCCGGACGAGTGCGGCGAAGCCCGCGACGGGCGTGACGTCGTCCTGGAGCACGAGGTGGTGCGTCGCATCCGGCGCGACGGCGGCCCAGGCGCGCTTGGCGGTGCGCAGCGGGCTGGGCGGACCGTCCGGGTCGGGGTCCTCCACGACGCGGACGTCCAGCGGCGCGCACGCACGCACGAGGCCGGACACGTCGCCCCGCGCCGGGTGGTGCATGACGACGACGCTCAGCACCGGGTCGCGGCCCTCTCCGCCGGTCGTGGCCGTTCCCGGCCCGGGCTCCCCGGCGCGCGCGACCGCCGCTCCGGCCGTCACGGCGTACCCTGCCGCACCCGGCTGCCCGCGCGTCGTCGCACGAGGTGCACCGCGACGGGGAGCAGGACGGCCAGCCCGACGACGTTCGTCACCGCGATCGTCGCGTACAGCGCGGTGGGCCCGCCGCCCGACCGCGCGAGCGCCCCGCCGACCCCGAGCGACACCGCGTGGTAGAGCACGTTGAGCGTCACGGCGACGCGCCCGTAGCCGAGCTGCTCGAGCAGCGTCACGAGGTACAGCACGAGGCCGACGCCCGCGTACGACGGCCCGACGACCCGCAGGTACAGCGCCGCCTGCGCGGCGACCTCCGGGTCGGCGGAGAGCTGCCCCGCGAGGAGGGGCGCCGCCGCGAGGACGAGGCCGCCCACGACGACGTACGTCCCCGCGACCACGACCGTCCCGGCGCGGAACGTGCGCGGCAGGAGACCGAGCGCGCCCGCACCCCACTGCTGGTTCATGACGATGCTCACCGCGGCCGCGAGGCCGATGGCCGGCACGACGACGAGCGTCTGGACCGTCGCCGCGCCGCCGAACCCGGCGACGACGGCGGTCCCCGACGGCCCGAGCACCCACACCATGACGAGGTTCGTCACGGTGAGCAGGAGGTAGGACAGGCCGACCGGCAGGCCGACGCCGAGGAGGAGCGCGCGCACGTCGACGCCCCGGTGGTCCGCCGCGCCCGGTCGCGCGACGCCGCGCGTCGGCCGTCCTGGGCTCGGGAGGAGGCGCGCGCGCACGAGGAGGACCCACGCGACGCCCGCGCCCACGAGGGTCGACCCCGTGATCGCGACCGGGACGGCGAGGACGCCGAACCCGCCGACCAGCCCGGCCAGCCACACGACGACGACCTGCAGCCCGGCGACGAGCAGCGCCACGGTCGCCGACGCGCCCGTGCGGCCCCAGCCGCGCAGCGCGGCGGCCGCCACCGTCGTCGGCACGGACAGGACGCTCGCGACGACCGTCCAGCGCGCGAACGCCACGAACTCCGCGACGAGCGGGCCCGGCACCGCGAGCACGGTCGCGAGCGCCGGGGCGGCGAGGACGACGAGGAGCGCCACGGCGCCGAGCACCGCGGTGCCCGCACCCACGAACCGGCCCAGGAGCGCCGTCGTCGCGGACGTCGGCGCGTCGTCCCCGTCGCGCGCGCCGCGCAGGCGAGCGAACCCGACCTGCGTCGAGACGTCGAGGCCCTCCTGGACCGCGAGGACGAGGAACGTCACGGGGATGAACAGCGCGCGCACGTACAGGGCGTCGTCGCCCATGTGGCCGAGCAGCGCCGCCACGACGAGCTGCGCGAGCGCCCCGACGACGAGCGCGGCGCAGATCGGGCCCGCGAGCCGCAGGACGCGACGACGCAGCCTCGCGACCGACGGGACCGACGGGACCGACACGTCCGTCGGGGCGCCCACCGCGCGCGAGCCTCCGGCAGCATCCGAGCCGCCCGCCCCGTCCAGCGGCGCGGCGGCGTGCGGATCAGGCCCGGGTGCGGGCAAGGCCGGCGCCCTTCCTGCAGCCCTAGACCAGCTCGGCATGCCGTGCCCTGCCCTGCAGCCAGCCCTGGGCGAGCGTGAGCCGCTGGACGGTCCGCGTGCCCTCCATCATCTCCAGCCCGGGCACGTCCCGGACGAGCTTGTCGAGGTACGGGTGCTCCCAGCGTGCACCGGGGCCGAGCAGCGCGGGCACCGTGCGGGTGACCTCGTCCGCGAGGTCCAGCGCCGTGGCCTTCGCCGCCGCGGGCAGCGTCCCGTCCGCCGGGTCGGCGTCGGCCCCGCGCGCCGCCTGGAGCACGAGGGCCCGGGCCGCGTGGAGGCGGTCGTCGAACGTCTCGAGCAGCCGGCGCTCGTCGGCCCGGAACGACGACCGCTCGGCCCGCACGTAGTCCAGCGCCGCCTGCGTGACACCCACTGCCAGCGCCGCGACGACGGGCCGCAGCCGGTTGAACGTGCGGACCGCACCGAGGAGCCCGCGGCGCGACGGCGAGAGGTGCCGGCCCAGGGTGTCCTCCGGGCGGAGCGGCACGTCGCGCAGCCGCACCTCGCCGAGCTGCACGGCCCGCATGCCCGTCGTCACGAGCGGGGCGGCGTCGAAGCCCGGGCGCGCGGTGTCGACGAGGTACACCCCGACCCCGAGCGGACCCGGGCGGTGCCGCGTGAACACGACGCCGAGGCTCGCGCGGGCGACGTTGCCGACGTACTTCTTGTGGCCGCGCAGGACGCCTTCTGCGACCACCGCGGTCTCGAGCGCGGCGGCGTCCGAGCCGCGGTCGGGCTCGGTGAGCCCGAAGAACGTCCAGGTGCGCGGCTGCGCGACGTGCCGGTAGAAGCGGTCGCGCTGCTCGTCGTCCGCGAGGTCGTCCACGACGACCCCGGACATCGACGGCCCCGGCGCCCCGACGACGACGGACGCGTCGCCCCACGCGAGCGTCTCCGCGACGACGGCGCGCTCGACGCACGTGCGCACGAGCACGGGCACGCCCCGCACGCGCAGCGGGTCGTCGAGGTAGCCGGGCGGGAAGCCGCCGAGCTGTCGGTAGGGCAGCACACCGGAGTCGAGGAGCGCGTGCAGGGCTCCCGGGTCGGTGTCGACCGCGAGCGCGCGCTCGCGGAGCGCGGCGGCCACGGGGCGCAGGTGGTCCCGCAGCGCGCCGAGATCGACGGTGGTCATGCGTCCTCCCCTTCCCCGCCGCCGGTGGCCGCGGTCGGCAGCGTGCCGCTCGCGTGGCCGAGCAGGTCGATCGTGCGGGACAGCCGGGCCGCCTCGCCGTCGACGAACCCCGAGGCGCCGAACAGGTTGTGGACGGCGCGCGACGCGCGGTCGAGCACCGTGGTGACGCGCGCCAGCGTCGCCGCGGGGACCGGCCCGGCGTCCGCCGGCCCCCCGCGCCCCGCCGGCTCCCCGGGCTCCGCGGTCACGCGCGCCAGCAGGGCCTGCGCCTCCAGGTGCGCGAGCGCCGCGTCCGCGAGGACGAGGCGCACCGGCGGCAGGTTCACCGTCGCCGCGCCGCCGATGCTCCGGCCGCGGAGCCGGTCGACGGCACGGTCGGTCAACCGTTCGCACAGGCCCGTCCGCGCCCACGCCACGCCGACGCGCCACGCGGCGTCCGCGGCACGGGCACGTCGGTCGTCCACCGTCTCGGACGCCGCGCGCCACGCGAGCAGCGGGCCGGCGTCCGACAGCACCTCGCCCAGCAGCACCGACCCGGGCGGCGGGGCGACGGCGTCGGGCAGCAGGACGCACTCGCCCGGCAGCACCGCGACCGGCAGCACCGCGGCGAGCGCGACGAGCGCCGCGACCGCGCCCTGCTCTCGGGCGACGTCGCGCACCCCGGGGACCCCGGTCGCCACGACGTCGGCACCCACCGTGCCCGCGTCTCGCGAGACGATCCCCGTGCTCATGCGAGCACCGCCTCGCGGGCGCGGCCGTCGGTCTCGCGGGACGTCGCGGCCGACCACGGACCGAGGGCGAGCGAGCAGCGGTAGCCGAGCTCGACGCACCGCTCGTGCAGCACGACGGGCGCGTCCGGGGCGTCGTCGTCCGCGAGCACCTCCCAGACGCCCGTCGCCGCGGCCCCGCGGGCGGTGTGCCGCACGACGTCGCCGTCGAGCAGGGGCACGTCGGCGAGTTCCACGTCGACGCCGAGGACGACGCGCCGGGCGTCCGGGCCCACCTTCCGGGGCGCGGCGGACGCCTCCGCCGACGCGCCGCGACCCGCGGGACGCGGACCTCGCGGCACCCGCACGACCGACAGGTCCTCGACCGGCCGCCCCGCGCCGTCGCGCCCCACGACGAGCGCCACCACGCGGTCCCGCGCCGGGACGCGCGTCGCCGTGGGCGGGAGCGTGCACTGCTCGAGGACGAGCACGACGGCCGTCCCACCACGCGCTGCATCGCCCGACCCGCCGTCCGACCCGACGCCCGGCCCGCCGTCGGCGAGCAGCTCGCCCGCGAGCCGCAGCGCGGTGAACGGGCCCGCGACCCCCTGCTCCGTGACGCAGAAGGTGAAGGGGCCGCCGTCGAACAGGTCCGCGACGAACCCGCCGAGGAGCCGTTCGTGCTGAAGGTCGGGTGTCGTCACGACGAGCACGACGAGGCGCACGTCGTCGAGCAGACCGCGCCCGCCGAGGGCCGCGCGCGCGGCGCGGATCATCGTCGGGTAGTCGCGGCCAGGCCCGTCCTCGAGCCAGTCCGTCGGCTGGTCCTCGCCGTAGACGTAGCGCAGGTCCTCCGCGACCGAGCGCCGCGTCCCGTCCCCGACGGGCGCGAGGTCGTCGACCGGGACGTCCACGACCGCCCGTACCCGCAGCCCGTCCCCGCGCGGCCGGGACACCCGCGAGGCTCCGGCGCCGCTGCCCCCGGACGGCACGTCAGTTCCGGGTCGAGTGCTCGACGACGAAGTCCGTCAGCGAGCCGACCGTCTCGAGGTGGTGCTGCTCGAGCGACTCCGGGTCGACCTCCATGTCGAGGGAGTCCTCGAGGGCCATGAGCAGGCCGAGGACGCTCGTGGAGTCGAGGTCGAGGTCGTCGAACAGGCGCGTCGTGGCGGTCACGTCGGGCAGCGGTCGCCCGAGGACGCTCGACAGCGCCTCGACGACGGCCCCCACGACGCGCTCGCGGCCGAGGGCCTCCTGCGGCTCGGTGCTGGTGCTCACGATGGTTCCTCCGGTGGTGGGTCGGCGCCCGCGGGGCGGGCGGTGGCTGGACGACGGCGGACGGGCGGCGGGTCAGGGGACGGCGCCGGCGGCGACGGGCTCGACCCGCGCGCCGAGGTCGTGGAACACCTGGCGCGCGAGGAGGTCGTCGGGCGTGTCCGCGTGCCGGACGAGGAACGTCTCGTCGCCCAGCGTGAGGACCTCGGCCGGGTACCCGTGGCTGAGGAAGTGCACCGGCGACGCCGTCGCGCCGTACGCGCCGGAGCGTTCCACGGCGACGAGGTCGCCCGGTGCGAGGTCGGCCGGGAGGGCCACGGCCTTGCCGATCGTGTCGTTGGGGGTGCACAGGGGACCGGTGACGTTCCACGCGACGTCCTCGGCGGTCGAGGCGGGCCCGACGCGGCGCATGGGGAAGTTGCGCTTGACGAACGACCCGATGCCGACGGCCGCCATGTGGTGGTTCGTGCCGCCGTCGGCCACGGCGAACCGCTCGCCCATGGACTCCTTCACGTACCGCACGCGCGCGACGTACGTGCCGCAGAGCGCCACGAGGTAGCGGCCGAGCTCCATGACGAGGTCGGTCCGGGGGTGGCGCTGCACGAACGCCTCGACGACGGGGTTGAGCGCCGCGGTGAGGACCTCGACGTCGAGGTCGCGCTCGCGCTCGAAGTACGCGACGCCCAGGCCCCCGCCGACGTCGACGAGCTCCAGCGGGAACCGCAGGCGCTCCGCGAGCCGCTCCGCGAGGTCGAAGATCCGCGTCGTGTTCTCGGCGATCGTGCCCTCGTCGAGGATGCGCGTCCCCAGGTACACCTGGACGCCCACGACGCGGGCCGCGGTGAGCCCGGCGCACAGGTCGCGCGCGTCGAGGAGCTGCTGCTCGTCGATCCCGAACTGGCGCGGCTTGCCGCCCATCGTGAGCCCGGAGCCCTTCACGGAGAACGACGGGTTGACGCGCAGCACGACGCGCGCGGGCCGTCCCACCGCCTGCGCGAGCTCGTCCACGAGCGCGAGCTCGGGGAGCGACTCCACGATGATCGCGCGCACGCCCGAGTTGAGGCACGAGACGAGCTCGTCGCGGCTCTTGCCGGGGCCGAGGAACAGGACGTCCTGCGGCGCGACGCCCGCGGCGAGCGCGGTGCGCAGCTCGGCGAGCGACGACACCTCGGCGTTCGCGCCGAGCGCGTGCAGCAGCCCGCAGACGCTGACGTTCGGGTTCGCCTTGAGCGAGTAGAAGATCCCCAGCGCGGGGTGCAGCCGCTCGCGCAGCGCCCGGTAGTTCGCGGCGAGCACGTCGCCGTCGTACACGTACACGGGGGTCCCGTACCGCTCCGCGACCGCGGCGAGGTCCGCGCTCCCGGGCGTCGTCGGCCGGGTCGGCGTCGTGGTCATCGGGCGTCTCCTTCGGTGGGGCGGGCGGAGGGCCGCGAGGCCAGCCGCTCCGTCACGGCGCGGTCGAGGCGGGTCAGGGCCTCGTCGTCGGGCGCGACGAGGAGGCCGTGGAGGCGGCCCGCGAACGTGGCGCCCGGCGTCGGGCCCGGCGCACCCGCGTTGACGGTGCCCGTCCCCTGGACGACGAGGCCCGCCTCGCCGGGGGCGCCCGGCAGCAGGTCCCCGAGGAGGTCGTGGAGCGCCGCGAACGGGAGCGGAGCGTCGAGCACCAGCGGGTACTGGCGCGCGAGCGCGACCCACCCGTCCGGCTGGAACCGCTCCTGGAGCGGGACGGTGTACGTCGACATGTTGCTGCGCGCGTTGATCTCGAGGACGGGCAGGAGCCGACCGTCCGTGCGCACGAGCGCGTCGACCCCGACGAGGCCGTGGAAGCCGTCGGCCGCGAGACGCGTGCCGAGACGCCCGGACAGCTCGGCCAGCGTGTCGACCTGGTCCGCGGGCAGGCGCGACGGGATGCGGTGGCCCTGGTGGACGCCGCCCTCCGTGATCGCCTCCTTGACGAAGTCGAACGTGACCGAGCCGTCGCGCGCGACGGTGAAGTGGTAGTTGAGGTCCGTGGCCTTGTCGGCCCAGACCTCCACCACGACGGCGAGGCGGTCGTCGCCCGAGCGCGCGGCCCGGCGCGCGACCATGCGCACGAGCTGGTCGAGCCGGCGCGGGTCGTCGACGACGAGGATCCCCTTGCCCGAGACGCCGTACGCGTCCTTGACGCCGACGGTCGCGCCGTCCGCGACGAGCCGCGCGGCCTCGGCGCACGCGCGCTCGAAGTCCTCGACGGTCCGGCACGCCCAGCCGCGCGCCTGCTCGACGCCCAGCTCGTCGCACAGGCCGCGGCTGTAGACCTTGCTGTTGACGGTCTTGGTCGTCGCCGCGTCGGGGAGCACCGAGCGCAGGCCCGTCGCCGTCGCGAGGTCCTCCTCGGTCGACGACGTCCCGTGCGCGAGGAGCCGCACGCCGTCCGCCGCGAGCTCCCCGAGGCGCGCGAGCAGCGCGGGCGAGTCGAGGGCGTCGAGCGTCACCGTGCGCAGGGGGTCGCTCGACCCGGCGACGTGCACCGTGGGCAGCCCGACGCCGAGAGCGTCCAGGTGCGCGAGGTGGTCGGGGTCGGGCTCGGCCTTGAGCACGACGTGGTCGCGCGGGCCGGCGAGCAGCAGCGCGAGCTCGTCCATGCGGTGGACGAGCGCAGCCGTCGCCGACGCGCCGCCGACCGTGGGCAGGCCGACCTCGCCGACCGCCCACGCGTCCTCGACCTCGAAGTTCCCCAGCAGCACGAGCGGCGCGTCGGGCGCGCCCGCGAGCGCGCGCTTGGCGCGCGCGAGGAACGGCTCGCGGCCGACCGCCGCCGACGCGTGCGAGGCGGTCCCCGTCACCTGCTCGACCGTCATGCCTGCTCCTTCGTGTCATGGACCGCGTCGCTCTCGGAGCCCTCGGAGGTGTCGGAGCCCTCGTGGCGCAGGACCATGGCGGAGAACGTGGCGCCCAGCCCGACGGCGACCATGAGGAACGGGTCGCCGGGCCGCAGCCGACCCTCGGTGCGCGCCGCGGCGTAGCCGATGAACGAGTCCGCCCCGAAGCAGTGGCCGGTCACCGGGACGTCGTCGAGCCGGACGCGCGCGAGCGGGAGGGCGAGGCGCGCGCACAGCCGCCGCCAGGAGACGCGGTTGACGTTGTGCGGCAGGACGAGCGCGAGGTCGTCCAGCGTGAGGCCCGCGCGCTCGACCGCCTCGAGCACGACCTCGGCCAGCACCTCGGTGTACGCGACGCCGAACGGGCCCGCGAGGTCCTCGGGCAGCGGCACCTGGTGGTACTCGCCCAGCGTGCGGGTCGCGTACGCGAGGACGGGGCTGCCCGGCGTGCGCACCGACCCGCCGACAGGCGGGCCCGACGCCGCGACGAGGCACGCCGCCGTGCCCTCGCCCATGATCGTCGTGCCCTCGATGAGCCGGGAGCCCGGGCTGAACGCCTTCTCGCCCGTGAGCACGAGCGCGAGCGCGTCCGGGTCGCCGTCCGACGCGAGGAGGCGCCCCGCGAGGTCGACCGCGAGCAGCGCCGACGCGCACGCGTGCTGGGTGAGCGTCCACACGACCGCGTGGTCCAGGCCGAGGCGCGCCGCGGCGTCGTGCAGGGGGTTCGCCCCGACCGGGGCGACCGTCGCGATGGTCCGCGCCCCGAGCACGTACCGCACGCGGTGCTCGTTGCCCGCGAGACCGGGCACCGCGCGCGCCGCGGCGACGAGCAGGTCGGTGAGGGTCTGCCCCGGCGCCGTGCACACCTCGCGCAGCCCGAAGAACCGCTCGAACACGCCGAGCTCCAGGTGGTCGAGGCCGAGCTCGTCGGCGAGGTCGCGGATCGGCACGCGCGTCGCGGGCACGTGCGCGCCGACGTCGACGAGGGTCGTCATGCCGCCGTCCCGGGGACGTCGACGACGCTGCGCAGGTGCGCCGCGAGCGCGCGGGGCGTCGGGTTGTCGACGACGGCCTCCAGGTCGAGGTCGACGCCGAGAGCGTCCTCCAGGTCGCCGAGCAGCGCCAGCACCTGGACCGATCCGAGGCCGAGACCGGCGAGGTCGGCCCCCGGGTCCACGTCGGCGGTGGCGACGCCGAGCGCGGTGGCGACGTGGCGCAGCACGAGGTCGTCGAAGGCGTCGTGGCGGGGTGCGGTCATGATCGGGTCCCTGCGAGCTCGGGGTGCGCGCGGGCCCGGGCCGCGCGCAGGGAGTGGAGCTCGGCCAGGTCGCCCCGACCGTGCAGGTCGCGCGCCCGGCCGCGCTGGATCTTGCCGCTCGTGGTCCGCGGCACCTGGCCGGGACGCACGAGGACGACGTCGTGCACCGTGGCGCCCGAGACCGTCGCGAGGTGGGCCGCCATCTGGCGGACGACGGCGTCCAGCTCCTCCTCGGCGCTCGCCGCCCCGTCCGCACGGGCGCCCGGCGTGGGGCGGAACTCCTGGACCGCGCACAGCGTGCCGGGCCGACCGTCCGCCTCGAACACCGCGCCCGGCCGCCCCTCGGCCCCGGGGTGCAGACGGCGCAGCTCGCGCTCGAGGTCGTACGGGTAGAGGTTGCGTCCCGCGACGATGAGGAGCTCCTTGATGCGGCCCGTGACGACGAGCTGCCCGTCGTGCATCGCCCCCAGGTCGCCGGTCCGCAGCCACGGTCCCGTGCCGTCCGCGGCGACGGCGCCGAAGGTCTCCGCCGTCGCGGTCGCCGACGCGTCGCCCCAGTACCCGGCCGCGACGCTGCCGCCGCGCAGCCAGACCTCGCCGACCGCGCCGTCCGGCAGGGTGGCGCCCTCGGCGTCCACGACCCGCAGGTCCACCCCGCTCGGCACGCCGCAGCACACGAGGCGCACGCCGGGGTCGACGGCCGCCGCCGTGGCGTCGGGGAGCGCGGACAGGTACGACGCCTCCGCCGTCACGACCAGGCGGCCGTCGGCGAGCGCCGCCTCGTCCGCCGTGACGACGAGCGGGAGCCGCCTGTCGGGGTACGTGGCGGTCAGCGTCGCCTCCGCGAGGCCGTACCCGGGGCCGTGCGCGGACCCGCGGAAGCCCACGGCCTCGAACCGGCGCGTGAACGCGTCGAGGACGGCGGGGTCGACCGGCTCGGCACCCCCGAGCGCCCAGCGCAGGCGGGACAGGTCGAGCTCGGCGAGCTGGTCGTCGCGCACGCGCCGCGCGCACTGGTCGTAACCGAAGTTCGGCGACGCCGTGACGGTCGCCCCCGTCTCGGTGATGGCGGAGAGCCAGCGGACCGGGCGCTTGAGGAACGACGTCGAGGGCACGACGACCGCCGTCGCCCCGAGGCCCAGCGGCACCAGGAGCATCCCGACGAGCCCGAAGTCGTGGTACCCGGGGAGCCAGCTGCAGAAGACGTCGTCCGGGACGAGGTCGAGCACCGTCGTGAAGGCGTCGTGGTGGTGCAGCACGTTCGCGTGCGTGACCACGACGCCCTTGGGGCTGCTCGTGGACCCGGAGGTGTACTGGAGGAACGCGACGTCCTGCGGGCCGGGGCGGTCACGCCGTGCCGGGCCGTCCGTCGCGCCGTCGACCACGGTGACGACGACCGGGCCGCCGTCGGCCCGCCGCAGCGGCGCGGCCCACTCCGTCGTCTCGGTCGCGGCGGTCGGGTCGACGAGCACCACCGCGGCGTCACAGTCCGCGAGCATGCCCCGCACGCGCTCGCGCTGGTACGCCTGCCCGCCCGGGAGGGGCGACGGGACGGGGACCAGCCCGGCGGAGAAGCACGCGAGGAGCCCGACGACGAACGACGCGGTGGCGGAGTAGAGGACCAGGGCCCGGTCGCCGGGCTGGTGCCGGGCTGCGAGGCGCGCCGCGAGCGCCGCCGCCTGCATGTCGAGCTCGGCGTAGGTGAGCGTGCGCCGCTCCCCCACCTCCGGCACGACGACGACCGCGGCGTGGTCCGGGCGCTCGCGCACGTGGTCGCGGACGAGGTCCACGAGAGTCCGGTCGTCCGGCAGCACGCCCACGTCGCCCCCTGCTCGCCGGCGCCGGGACCGTCCCGACGCACGCGGACACCAGGCAGCACGCACCCCGCCCGGCGGTCCGGGGGAAGCCTCGCAGCGGTTGCTCGCGGTGTAAACAAATTCGGCTGGCCGGAAGAGGACAGAAGCCTTCTCTTGCCCGCAAGCTGTCACATCGGTCCGCACCGCGGGACGACCCGGGACCGTTGCCGGGGTCGACTACAGTCACACGGCGTGACCTCGACGGAGCGGGACCCGGTCCTCGGGGCCCGCCGTTCCGCGCGGGCCCTCGCGCTGCGCCGCGCGCACGACGTCCTCGTCCTCGACGACGGCAGCGAGGACTGTCCGGAGCCGCTGTGGGTCCGGGTCCGCGAGCGCACCCGCCACGCCGCACGCCTCCGGGTCGTGACGCTCGGCGTCGGCGGTGCGGGCGGCGCCCCCGCGGTCGAGCGCCGGGTCGCCACCACCCTCCCGGTGTCGCTCGTCGCCCTCGACGACACCGTCGTGCTCGTGGCGCGCCCCGGCCGCACGCGCGCCGTGACGGACCGCGACGCCGTCGCCGCCCTCCGCGCCCTCGCCGAGTCCGAGTGGGACCGCGCGCAGCCCGACGGCGACGCGCTCGCCCCGAGCGAGGACACGCTGCTGCGGCTCCTCGCCGAGGGCAAGACCGACACCGCCGTCGCCGTCCGGCTCGGCGTCTCGCCCCGCACCGTGCGCCGTCACGCCGCCGGCCTCATGGGGCGGCTCGGCGCCACCAGCCGGTTCGAGGCCGGCGTCCGGGCCGCGCAGCGCGGCTGGATCCGGATGACCGACCGCTAGCGCGCCGCGTCCGCCGCGACCTGGGCGTCGCTGCGCAGGATGCAGAACTCGTTGCCCTCCGGGTCGGCGAGGACGACCCAGCCGCCGCCGTCGGGCGTGCGGCGGTCGGCGACCTGGGTCGCGCCGAGGGCGAGCAGGCGCTCGACCTCCTCCTCGCGCGACCCGTCGGTGGGCCGCAGGTCGAGGTGGACGCGGTTCTTCAGCTGCTTGTCGTCGGGCACCTCGACGAACAGGACGTGCCCACGGCTCTCGGTGGGCGTCGTCGCGTCGGCCGGCGGGACGATCATGCACTCCTCGTGGCCGGGGAGGTTCGGGTCACCGGGCACGTCGGTGTACCCGAGGACCTGGGCCCAGAAGACGGACTGCGCGTAGGCGTCCCGCGCGTCGAACGTGGTGTGGGAGATACGAGAGGTCATGGCGCGACCCTGCCACGCGCTCGCCGCGCGGGCACCGGCTTTTCGGCCCACACTGACCGGCGTGAGCCCACGGACGAGGCACGTCGCATGGACCGGCTGGGACGACGACCCGGACCGCCTCGAGGCGGCGACGGTCACCGTGCGCGGCGACCGCCTGGCCGCGCTCGGCACGTCGCGCGCGACGACGTACGCGACGGCGTGGGCGCTGCGCACCGGGCCGGGCTGGGTGACGGAGCACCTCGACGTGTCGGTGCGGGGCCTCGGGTGGTCGCGGCACCTCGACCTCGTCCGGACGCCCGACGGCGCGTGGCGGGCCGACGTGCGCGAGACGGGGACGCCGCCGTCGGGCCTCGCCGCGCCCGGGGTGGCGGACCCGGCCACGCTCGACGGGGCGCTGGACTGCGACATCGCGCTCTGCCCGGTGACGAACACGATGCCGATCCTGCGGCTCGGCCTGCTCGGGGACGACCCGCCGGCGCACGAGACGCACCTCGTCATGGCCTGGGTCGAGGTGCCGTCGCTGCGCGTCCTGCGCAGCGACCAGGTCTACGCGGCGCGCGAGCCGCTCGACCCCGCGACCGGGCAGGGCGTCGTCACGTACACGAGCGCGACGCGGGACTTCACGGCCGACCTCACCGTCGACGCCGACGGTCTGGTCGTCGACTACCCGGAGCTCGCGCGCCGCCTCTGACCCCGCCGACCACGAGGTTGCCGTCGTTCTCACGTCGAGAACGACAGCAGGGTCGTGCTCGACCGGGGGCAGGGTCGTGGTCGGCGAGCCGAGCCCCCGTCAGTCGTGCGGAGGGCGGCGCAGGCGCTTGACGTCGGTCCGCCGCTTCTTGGCGGCGATCCGCCGCTCGACGGACCCACGCGTGGGCCGCGTCGCCCGCCGGGTCGGCCCGGGCGGTGCGACGGCGGCCGCCAGCAGCGCCGCGAGCCGGGTGCGCGCCGCCTCGCGGTTGCGTCGCTGCTCGCGGTGCTCCGACGCCGCGACGGTGACGACGCCGTCCACGACCCGCCGCCCCAGGCGGTCCAGCATCCGCGCCCGCTGGGCCTCCGTGAGCACCGCCGACCGTGCGACGTCCCACGACAGCTCGACGCGCGAGTCCGTCGTGTTGACGCCCTGCCCGCCGGGCCCGGACGAGCGCGAGAACCGCCACGACAGCTCCGCCTCGGGCACGACCAGGCTGGTCGTCACGCGCAGGCCGGGGCGGGCGTCGTCGGGCATCCGTCCATCGTGCCCGACGACGGTCCCCGAGCCCCAGCGGAATCCGCCGGACCTGGCGCCCTGGCCGCCGGGCAGCCCGGGCCGCTCGACGCGCGGGACGACCCGTCCGACCTGCAAGATCACAGCGCGCCCACCTTGACCTCAACCGTGGTCGAGGTCCTAGCGTGGCTGCATACCGACGGAAGGAACCTGAGGAACCATGCCTGTCTACACTCTCCCCGAGCTGTCCTACGACTACGGTGCGCTCGAGCCGCACATCTCCGGGCGGATCATGGAGCTGCACCACTCCAAGCACCACCAGGC
>NZ_JBEPOQ010000021.1:0-40281 GCF_040546915.1 Cellulosimicrobium sp. 4261 | reverse complement strand
CTGGACCACCGGGGGGGCCTGGGGGTCCGCCACACTAACGCCCCCGACGTCAGGGGCTCGCTCCTGGGCAGCGGGACGTCACCCCCGGCCCCGCCCCCCCCCCCCCCCGGCGCCCCCCCCCGGGGGGGGTGGGGCGCCGTCGTGCGTGCGGGCCAGGGCCGGGCGGCCGGGCTCAGGTCACCCGAAGCGGCCGGAGATGTAGTCCTCGGTGGCCTGCTGCGTGGGCGAGGAGAACATCGTCGCGGTGTCGTCCATCTCGATGAGGCGACCGGGCTTGCCGGTGCCCGCGATGTTGAAGAACGCGGTGCGGTCGCTCACGCGCGCCGCCTGCTGCATGTTGTGCGTGACGATGACGATCGTGTACTCGTCCTTGAGCTCGGCGATGAGGTCCTCGATCGCGAGCGTGGAGATCGGGTCGAGCGCCGAGCACGGCTCGTCCATGAGGAGCACCTGCGGCTTGACGGCGATCGCGCGCGCGATGCACAGGCGCTGCTGCTGGCCGCCGGAGAGGCCCGAGCCCGGGCGGTCGAGGCGGTCCTTCACCTCGTTCCACAGGTTCGCGCCCCGCAGCGACGACTCGACGAGGTCCTCGGCGTCCGACTTCGAGATGCGCTTGTTGTTGAGCTTCACCCCCGCGAGCACGTTCTCCTTGATGGACATCGTGGGGAACGGGTTGGGCCGCTGGAAGACCATGCCGACCTGGCGGCGGACGGCGACCGGGTCGACGTCGTCGCCGTAGAGGTCGACGCCCTCCATCGCGACGGTCCCCTCGACGCGCGCGCCGGGGATGACCTCGTGCATGCGGTTGAGCGTCCGCAGGAACGTCGACTTGCCGCAGCCGGACGGGCCGATGAAGGCCGTCACGGACTGGGGTTCGATCGTCATGCCGACGTCCTGCACCGCGAGGAAGTCGCCGTAGTAGATGTTGAGGTCCTTGACGTCGATGCGCTGTGCCATCGGGGCTGTCCTGTTCTAGCGGAGGGTCTTGGGGGCGAACCAGCGGGTGACGAGTCGCCCGACGAGGTTGAGCAGCATGACGATGAGGATCAGCGTCAGGGCGGCCGCCCAGGCCCGGTCGTAGTTGATGTCGGGGAGGCACACGACGTCGGTGACGTTGCTGCAAGGAACCAGCCCCTGGCTGTACTGCCGGTAGACGTACACCGGGAGGGTCATCATGCGGCCCTCGAAGAGGTTGCCGTTGATCGAGTCGACGACGCCCACCGTGATGAGGAGCGGCGCCGTCTCGCCGATGACGCGCGCGACGGCGAGCATGATGCCGGTCGTGATGCCGGCGATCGACGTGCGGAGCACGACCCGCACGACGGTGAGCCACTTGGGCACGCCGAGCGCGTAGGCGGCCTCGCGCAGCTCGTTCGGCACGAGCCGCAGCATCTCCTCGCACGAGCGCACGACGACCGGGATCATGAGGACGGACAGCGCGACGGAGCCGACGATGCCCATGCGCACCCCCGGCCCGAACAGCACCGCGAAGAGCGCGTACGCGAAGAGGCCCGCGACGATCGACGGGATACCGGTCATGACGTCGACGAAGAACGTCACCGCGCGCGCGAGCGGCCCGCGCCCGTACTCGACGAGGTAGATCGCGGCGAGCAGGCCGATCGGCACCGAGATGACCGCGGCGCCCAGCGTGATGAGGAGCGTGCCGAGGGTCGCGTGGTAGATGCCGCCCGCGTCCATGCCGCCGAACACCCCGCGCATGGAGTGCGTGAGGAAGTAGACGTCGAACCGCTCCATGCCGTGCACGACGACGGTCCACGCGACGGACACGAGGGGCACCATCGCGAGGGCGAACGCGCCCCACATGAGGACCGTCATGGCGCGGTCCTTGCGGCGACGGCCGGCGTCCGCGCCGCGCAGGAGCGCGCGCACGGCCGCGGAGCGCTCCGGGTCCGGTGCCGACGCCCCGCGCGCGGGGCTGGTGCTGAGGGCGCTCATCAGTTGGCTCCCGAGAAGTCCTTGCGCCGCGCGACGATCGCGCGGGCGCCCATGTTGACGAGCAGGGTGATGACGAACAGCGCGAGGCCCGTGGCGATGAGGGCGCTCACCCCGAGCGGGTTCGCCTCGGGGAAGTCCGCCGCGATGTTCGCGGCGATCGTCTGCTGCTGCCCCGCCTGCAGGATCTTGAACGAGTAGAGGAGCCCGGGCGAGAGGATCATGAGCACCGCCATCGTCTCGCCGAGGGCGCGCCCGAGGCCGAGCATCGCGGCCGAGACGACGCCCGACCGCCCGAACGGGATGACCGCGGTGCGGATCATCTCCCAGCGCGTCGCGCCGAGGGCGAGCGCGGCCTCCTCGTGGAGCTTCGGCGTCTGGAGGAACACCTCGCGGCTCACGGCCGTGATGATCGGCAGGATCATCACGGCGAGCACGAGCGCGACGGTGAGCAGGACGCGGCCGGTCGGCGACGCCGGCCCGGCGAAGAGCGGGAACCACCCGAGCGTGTCGGCGAGCCAGGACCACACCGGCACGACGACCGGCGGGAGCACGAGCGAGCCCCACAGGCCGTAGACGACGCTGGGGATCGCCGCGAGCAGGTCGACGACGTAGCCCAGCGTCGAGGCGAGCCGGCGGGGCGCGTAGTGGGAGATGAACAGCGCGATGCCCATCGCGACGGGCGTCGCGAGCACGAGCGAGAGCGCCGCGGCGAGCAGCGTGCCGAAGATCAGCGGCCCGACGAACGACAGCAGCGACGCGCCCTCGGGGAACCACGCCACCTGCTCGCTCAGCTCGGCGCCGCCCGCGCTGAGCGCGGGCCACGCCCGCAGCAGCAGGAAGATCGCGACCGCGGCCAGCACGGCGAGGATGAGCGCGCCGGCACCCGTCGCGGTCCAGCGGAACGCGCGGTTGACCCCGCGGTCGCTGTTGCGGGCGCGGCGGCGTGACGTACCCGGGCGACGCGCGGGCTCGGACGAGCCGCCCGGCGCGGGGCCCGGTGTCGTGGGTGGGGCTGTGGTGGTCACTCTCGTGCTCCCGGTGTGCTGTCCTGCGGCGTGCGGTCTGGTCGCGGGTCGGGGGCGACGGGGCCCGCAGGCCCCGCCGCCCCCTGGCGCCCGGCGGTCGTCAGCCGGCGGCGCCGACCGTGATGGCCTCGACGGCCGCGTGGACGTCCGTGCGCAGGTCCTCCGAGATCGGCGCGCTGCCCGCGGCCGACGCGGAGGCCGACTGGCCCTCCTCGCTCGAGACGTAGGTGAGGAACGCCTTGACGAGGTCGCCCGTCGCCTCGTCCTCGTAGTTGAGGCACGCCACCGCGTACGAGACGAGCACCAGCGGGTAGGCGCCGGCCTCGGTCGTGGTGCGGTCCAGCTCGACCGCGATGTCGTGCTCGTGACGACCCTCGACACGCGGCGACGCGTCCACGACCTTGGCCGCGGCCTCCGGGGAGTAGGCGACCCACTCCTCGCCGACCTTGATCTTCGCGGTGCCGAGGTCGCCGGCCTTCGAGGCGTCGGCGTAGCCGATGGTGCCCTCGCCGCCCTGGACGGTCTGCACGACGCCGGACGTGCCCTGCGCGGACTCGCCGCCCTGCGTCGGCCAGTCGCCGCTCGGCTCGTGGCCCCACGCGTCGCCCGCGGTCGCGGCGAGGTACTCGGTGAAGTTCTCGGTGGTGCCCGACTCGTCGGAGCGGTGGACGGGCGTGATCGCCACGTCGGGGAGCGTCGCGTCGGGGTTGTCGGCGGCGATCTCCGGCGCGTTCCACTGCGTGATGGTGCCGTTGAAGATGCCCGCGATCGTGGCCGGGGCGAGGTTCAGCTCGGCGACCTCCGGCAGGTTGTAGATGATCGCGATGGGGCTCACGTAGACGGGGAGGTCGATCGCGCCGTCGGGGCCGCACACGGCCTGCGACTGGGTGATCTCCTCCTCCTTGAGCACCGCGTCGGAGCCGGCGAACGCGACGCCGCCCTCGAGGAACTGGGTGCGACCGCCACCGGAGCCGACCGGGTCGTAGTTGACGGTGACGTCGGGGTTCGCGCTCTGGAACCCGGCGCGCCACGCCTCCATGGCGGACTCCTGCGAGCTCGCGCCCGCACCGTTGAGCTCACCGCTGAGGTCGCTCGCGGTCTCGGACGAGCCCTCGGAGGAACCACCGGTGGAGCCGTCGGCACCGCCGACGGGGTCGTCCGACCCGCACGCGGCGAGGGTCAGGGCGAGCGCGCCGACCGCGACGGCGGATCCTGCACGGGAGAATCGGCTGAGCTTCACTCTTCGTTCCATCCTGTTCACGCGTCTCGTGGCACCAGCGAGCGCCGGTGACGATCCCGACGCTAGGAGCGCCGGGTGACGCGTTCCCCCAGAGCGGGTGAACGACGGATGAACAGTGCACAGACCTTCCGTGCCGGGCCGCAGGGCGGGGCACGCGGCGTCGCACGACGACGGCCCCGGCGCGTCCGCGAGGGACGTGCCGGGGCCGTCGTGCCGGCAGTCGTGCCGGTCGTCCGTGCCGGACGGGACCGCCGGGTCAGGGCTGCCCGACGCCGTCGGCGATCTTGTAGCCGAGGCCGCGCACCGTGAGGAGGTAGCGCGGGCTCGCGGGCTCCGGCTCGATCTTCGAGCGGATGCGCTTGACGTGGACGTCGAGGGTCTTGGTGTCGCCGACGTAGTCGGTGCCCCACACGCGGTCGATGAGCTGACCGCGCGTGAGCACGCGCCCCGCGTTGCGCAGGAGCAGCTCGAGGAGCTCGAACTCCTTGAGCGGGAACGGCACGACCTCGCCGTCCACGCTCACCGTGTGCCGTTCGACGTCCATGCGGACCGGCCCGACCTCGAGCGCGCTCTCCGCGACCGGCTCCGCACCAGCCTCCCCGCCCTTGCGGCGCAGCACGGCACGCACGCGGGCGAGCAGCTCGCGGAACGAGTACGGCTTCGTCACGTAGTCGTCCGCGCCCAGCTCCAGACCCACGACCTTGTCGATCTCCGAGTCCTTCGCCGTGAGCATGATGACGGGGACGTCGCCGCGCTGGCGCAGCTCCCGGCACACCTCCGTGCCGCTGAGGCCGGGGAGCATGAGGTCGAGCAGGACGAGGTCCGCGCCGTCGGCGTCGTACCGCTCCAGCGCCTCCGTGCCCGTCGCCGCCTCGACGACGTCGAAGCCCTCGCGCCGCAGCTGGTACGTCAGCGGGTCGCGGTACGACTCCTCGTCCTCCACCACCAGGATGCGCGTCACGCGCCTACCTCCTTGTTCGGTGCGCCCGCTTCCGGGGCGCCGTCGTCCGGCGCGTGCTCGTGCGGCACGCGCTCGTGGTCGTCCGGTGCGCGACCCTCCGTCGCGAGCCCGTCGGGTGCCGGCTCGTCCGCCCGGTCGGTCGCTCGGTCGGTCGTTCGATCGGTCGCTCGATCGGTCGCTCGATCGGTCACCGTGCCGCGCGTCCGTGCGGCCGGGACGTTCGCCGCCGGGATGCGGAGCGTGAAGGTCGACCCGCGGCCCGGCTCGGACCACATCGTGACCTCGCCGCCGTGGTCGGCCGCGACGTGCTTGACGATGCTCAGGCCGAGGCCGGTGCCTCCCGTGTCGCGCGAGCGCGCCGGGTCGACGCGGTAGAACCGCTCGAAGACCCGAGCCTGCTCGTCGGCCGCGATCCCGATGCCCTGGTCCACGACGGCGATCTCGACGAGGTCGCCCGACCGCGTCACGCCGACGCCGACGCGCGTGTTCTCGCCCGAGTAGGCGACCGCGTTGTCGAGGAGGTTGCGCACCGCCGTGACGAGCAGGTTGTGGTCGCCGTAGACCGCGGCGTCCAGCTCGCCGCCCGTCGTGAGCACGATGCCCTTGCCCTGCGCGTTCGTGCGGGCGCGGTCGACGGCCTCCTCGACCACGCCGCGCACCGGTACGACCGTCACCTCCTGCAGGGCTCCCGCGACCTGGAGCCGCGACAGCTCGATGATCTCCTGGACGAGCGCGGACAGGCGCGTCGCCTCCGACTGCATGCGCGCGGCGAACCGGCGCACCGCCACCGGGTCGTCCGCCGCGTCCTGGACGGTCTCCGCGAGCAGCGCGAGCGCACCCACCGGCGTCTTCAGCTCGTGGGACACGTTGACGACGAAGTCGCGGCGGATCGCCTCGACCCGCCGCGCCTCCGTCCGGTCCTCCGCGAGCACGAGCACGTGGTGCGGGCCCACCTGGGCCACGCGCACCTGGAGCATCACCGTGCCCCGGCCGACGGGGCCGCGCGGGAGCTCGAGCTCTTCGTCGCGGATCACGCCGTCCCGGCGCACGTCGTCGATCATGTCGCGGATCGCGGCGTGCGCGATCGCGTCGCCGCGCACCACCCCCAGCGCGTACGCGGGCGGGCTGGCCCGCACGACCTCCCCCTCGCCGTCGAGCACGACGGCGGCGGACCGCAGGACGGCCAGCACGCGGACGAGACCCTCGTCGAGCTCCGGGGCGGGCTCCTCCCGCACCGCGCGCTGCTGCCGCTCGCTCACGCGGAACGCGATCGCCGCGATCACGCCGACGACGATGCCCACGACACCGGCGAGCAGCACGGTCACGCCCTCGATCAGACTCTCGGCTTGCACCCGTCCAGCGTACGGTCGCGTGCCGACCGTCCCGGCCCCGCGGGACCCCGGGCGGGCGCGAGCCGCCAAGAGTTCACCTGACGGCGCACTGGTGTTCACCGGCCGGTCGACCACGCCTGCGAGCGTGTCAGGAGCCGACGGCGTGCCCGGGCGCCTCCCGGCGCGTCGGGGCGCACGCCGTCACGGACCGGACCGACCGGTCACGACGAGAGGGAAGCGATGCGGGAGATCTTCGAGGCCGAGCTGAAGCAGGTCGGCGACGACCTGGCCGAGATGAGCCGGCTGGTGGAGTCGGCCGTGAACCGCGCCGGGCAGGCGCTCCTCACGGCGGACCTGCAGCTCGCGCAGTCGGTGATCGGCGACGACCACACGATCGACGCCCTCGAGCGCGAGCTCGACGAGCGCTGCGTGCTGCTGCTCGCGCAGCAGCAGCCCGTCGCGACCGACCTGCGGGTCGTCGTCAGCGCGCTGCGCATGAGCGCCACCCTGGAGCGCATGGGCGACCTCGCGCGCCACATCGCGCAGGTCGCGCGCGGCCGCTACCCAGGACGCGCGATCGAGCCGACGCTGCACCGCACGTTCGAGCAGATGCACGACGCCGCCGTCCGCGTGGCACGGCGCACGACCACGCTCCTCACGACGCGCGACCTCACCGTCGCGGCGAACATCGAGCGCGACGACGACCTGCTCGACAAGCTGCACCAGGACACGTTCAGCGCGCTGCTCGACGGCACGTGGACGGGCACGCCGCAGGAGACGGTCGACGTCACGCTCGTGGGTCGCTACTACGAGCGCTTCGGCGACCACGGGGTGTCGATCGCCAAGCGCGTGACGTACCTCGTGACCGGCGAGTTCGCCGACGACCGCGGCGCCCCGGCGGGCACCACGCGCGCGACCGCCTGACCCGCCGCGGGCCCGGCGCGCCGGGAGGACCCGCTCGACCCGCACAGACGACCGTGGCCCGTCCGGATCTCCGGACGGGCCACGGTCGTCTGTGCGGGGCGGGGCCGGTCAGCGGCCCTGGTTCGCGACCGCCGCGGCGGCCTCGGCGGCGGCCTCGGGGTCGAGGTAGCGGCCGCCCTTCGTGACCGGCTTGAGGTCCTCGTCGAGCTCGTAGAGCAGCGGGATACCGGTCGGGATGTTGAGCGCGGCGATGTCCTCGTCGGAGATGCCGTCGAGGTGCTTGACGATCGCGCGCAGCGAGTTGCCGTGCGCGGCGACGAGCACGGTCTTGCCCGCCTTCAGGTCGGGGACGACCTCGCCGACCCAGTACGGCAGGGCGCGCTCGAGCACGTCCTTGAGGCACTCGGTGCGCACGACGGGGGCGTCGGCGTAGCGCGGGTCCGTGTCCTGCGAGAACTCCGAGCCGAGCTCGATCTCGGGCGGCGGGACGTCGTAGGAGCGGCGCCAGAGCATGAACTGCTCCTCGCCGAACTCCTCGAGCGTCTGCTTCTTGTTCTTGCCCTGGAGCGCACCGTAGTGACGCTCGTTGAGGCGCCACGACCGCTTCACGGGGATCCAGTGGCGGTCCGCGGCGTCGAGCGACAGGTTCGCCGTCGTGATGGCGCGGCGCAGGAGCGAGGTGTGCACGACGTCGGGCAGGACGCCGGCCTCCGTGAGGAGCTGACCGCCGCGCTTCGCCTCCTCGGTGCCCTTCTCCGACAGGGCGACGTCCACCCAGCCGGTGAACAGGTTCTTGGCGTTCCATTCGCTCTCGCCGTGGCGGAGCAGCACGAGGGTGTAGGTCATGCCTCCATCCTGCCGCACGGCCCGGCGCCGCGGCACGCGCGTCCCACGTGGTGGTGACCGTCGCCGCGCGGCGTGGGACGAAGGTCCGGCCGCCCCGGGGCCGCCCGAGCAGCGCCGCGCCACGGCCGGGGGCGCGGCCGGGAATCGATGCGCCGTCGCGCACGTTCTCTCCCGCATGCCGATCGACGGAGAGTACGCACCGAGCCCGAGCACCTGGTCCCGCCAGCAGGCGGAGGCCTACGAGTCGTCCGGCGGGACGCGCAGCACGACCATGAACGGGATGCCCGTCGTCGTCCTCACGACGCTCGGGCGCCGCAGCGGCAAGGTCCGCAAGACCCCGCTGATGCGCGTCGAGCACGACGGCGCGTACGCGGTCGTCGCGTCGCTCGGCGGCGCGCCGCAGCACCCGGTCTGGTACCTCAACGTGCTCGCGCACCCGCGGGTCGAGCTGCAGGACGGCACCGAGCGGCACGACTACGTCGCGCGCGAGGTCCACGGCGAGGAGAAGGCGCTGTGGTGGGAGCGCGCGGTCGCGGCCTACCCGCCGTACGCGGACTACCAGGAGAAGACGTCGCGCGAGATCCCCGTCCTCGTGCTGGAGCGCGCGGGCGACTGAGCCGCAGCGTGACCCGGCGTGCCGGGCCCCGCGGTCAGCGCGCCGCGCGGACCTTGCGAGCCTGCGCGTAGACGTCGAGCATCCGGACCGCCGCGACGTCCCACCCGAAGCGCTCCCCCGCGCGTCGGGCCCCCTCGCCGAGGGCGGCGAGCCGTGCGTCGTCGGCGAGCAGGTCCGCCAGGACGCGGGCCCAGGTCGCCGGGTCGTGGTCGGGCACGAGGACGCCGGAGACCTGGTCCTCGACGACGGTCCGCAGCCCCCCGACGGCGGCCGCGACCACGGGCGTGCCGCTCGCCTCCGCCTCGGCCGCGACGAGCCCGAACGTCTCGTTGTGCGAGGGGACGGCGACGACGTCGGCCGCCCGGTACCAGCGCACGAGCTCGTCGCGCGGGACGGGCGGGCGCACGACGAGCCGGTCGCTCACGCCCACCTGGTAGGCGAGGGCCTCGAGCTCGCGGACCGCCGTCGGGCGGCCGCTGGGGCCACCGAGGACGACGAGCGTCGGCACAGGCTCCCCGCGCGCGGCGAGGACGCCGAGCGCCCGGACGAGCACGTCGGGGCCCTTGAGCGGCTGCACGCGCCCGGCGAAGAGGACGAGGCCGCCGTCGGCGGGCAGGCCCAGCCCGGCCCGCAGCGTGCGCCGCCGCTCGCGACGCTCCCGGGCGTCGCCGGTCGCGGCGCCCGGTGCCGGGGAGAACAGCTCGAGGTCGACGCCCGGCGGCACGACGTGCACGCGCGCCGGGTCGGCCGCGTAGTCCCGCACGAGGTCCTGCGCCTCCGCGTCCGTGCTCGCGACGAGCGCGTCCGCCTCCGCGACGACCTGCTCCTCGCCGATGATCCGGCCGAGCGGCTCGGGCGCGTCGCCCGGCGCGAGCGCCGCGTTCTTCACGCGGGCGAGCGTGTGCATGGTGTGGACGAGCGGGACGTCCCAGCGGTCGGCGGCGAGCCACCCGACCTGACCCGAGAGCCAGTAGTGGGTGTGCACGACGTCGTACCAGCCCTCGTGGCGCCGTGCCTCGGCCCGCAGCACGCCGGCCGTGAAGGCGCAGAGCTGGCCCGGGAGGTCGTTCTTGTCGAGCCCCTCGAACGGGCCGGCGGCGACGTGGCGCACGGTCACGCCGTCGGACACCTCGACCACGGGCGGCTGGCTCGACGACGTGGCGCGCGTGAAGATCTCGACCTGCGTGCCGCGGCGCGCGAGCGCGTGCGCGAGCTCGGTCACGTACACGTTCATGCCGCCCGCGTCGCCGGTGCCCGGCTGGTCGAGCGGCGACGTGTGCACCGAGAGCATCGCGACCCGCAGCGGGTCCGACGGGTCGGCGGCGGTTCCGCCCGGCAGGTCGAGCGTCGTCACGGCGGGTCAGGCCTCCACGACGCACGCCGGGGCCGGGAGCGCGAGCACGTCGAGCACCTGGGCGGCGCCGTCCGAGCGGCGCACGCGCAGGAGCGCGAGGTTCGACGTCGGGGCGTCCGGGCCCGCCGCGGCGGGCCGCTCGATGAGCGGGTCGTCGTTCTGGTTCGCCACGACGACGAGGTCGTGCAGCGGCGCGTCGGCGTCCCCCTGGTCGGCCTCGGCGGCCGACCCCGCGCCGGTCGCGGCCCCGAGGATCGCGAAGTGGCGCGGCCACGCGCCGCCCACCGGCGAGTCGGCCAGGTGGCGCAGCGTGGGCACGCCGCCGTCCGGCCCGGGCTCGACCGCGTGCACCGCGAGCACGTCGGCGCCACGCACCGCGGCGAGGACGCGCGTGCCGTCGGCGGTGACCGCGACGTGCGAGGGGTAGTTCCCGCCGCCGGCGGGAGCGGCGGCGTGCGTGACGTCGTGGCGCGCGACGACGTCGTAGGTGCGCACGCCGTCCGGCCCGTCCACCGGGGAGAGCAGGAAGAGCGCCGGGTCCAGCTCGCCGACGACGACGAGGTGCCCCGACGGGAGCGCCGCGAGGTGGCGCGGGCCCGTGCCCGGCGGGAAGGTCGCGACGACCTGGGCCGTCGAGCCGTCGGGCGCGGCCGGGTCGTGCCGTCGCAGCTCGTCGGTGCCGAGGTCGACGACGAGCACCGCCCCGCTGCCGTCGTCCGCCGCGCCGAGGTGCGCGAGGGGCGCGACGAAGTGCGCGTGCGGCCCCTCCTGGCGGTCGGTGACCGGACCGGTCCCCGCGTGCCGCTGCCGGCGCGGGCCGGCGTCGGGCGCTGCCGCGACCCCGCCGTCGTCCGCCGTCGGCACGACCGTGAGGACGCCGTCGCCGTAGTTCGCGACGAGCACGTCACCGCTCACGGCGACGTGGCACGGGTACGAGCCGCCCGTGGCGACCGGGCCGCCCCGGGGGGTGAGGGCGCCGTCGGGCGCGACGGCGAACGCCGAGACCGAGCCGGCCTCCGTCTCCCCGACCGCGTAGAGCGTGTCGCCGTCGAGCGCCAGGAACGACGGGGAGGAGGCCGCGACAGCGAGCGCGCCGCCCCCGAAGGCGCCGGTGCCCGCGGCGGGGTCGACGTCGAGCTCGACGCGCCACACGCCCTCCGCGCCGTTCGGGTGCGGGTAGGTGCCGATCCAGAGGGCGCGGGTCGCGGAGGTCATGCCTTGAGCCTAGTTCTCCGCGCGGGCGGCCCGGCGCGCGCGCTCCGGCGCACGAGAAGGGCGCCCGGCCGACGTGTCGTCGGCCGGGCGCCCCGGTGCTCGGTGCGACGACGCGTCAGTGCGCGGCGTCGTACGCGGTCTGGATCTCCTGGGAGATCCGACCGCGGTCGTTGACCGTGTAGCCGTTGGCACGGGCCCATTCGCGGACCTCGGTCGCCCGGGCGGAGCCGGACGAGCGGCCGCCGCTGCGGCGGGCCGGGCGGGCCGCGCTCGTGCGGGACGAGACCTTGCGCGCGTTGCCGACCCACGAGGCAAAGGCGTCGCGCAGCTCTTGCGCATTCTTCGTGCTGAGGTCGATCTCGTAGGAGACGCCGTCGAGTGCGAACGTGACGGTCTCGTCGGCCGCACCCCCGTCGAGGTCGTCGACGAGAATTACCTGGACTTTCTGGGCCACTGTGGTTTCCTCACGCTTCACAGGAATTGCTGTCGTCGTCAGGATGCCACCGTGAAAGGCGAGCGTCAATTGAACACGCCGCCACGACGGAACGCGCCCCCGGTTCTCGACGGGCAATTCCTGGACGGCGGTCCATCATTTCGGGACGCCGCCCGACGGCCTTCCCCGGAGATCAGGAGTCGTGCGCGGGCGCGGCATTCCCGCCCGCGGCGGATTCCTGTTCCGCGTCGAGGCGCGCCAGCGCGGCACGCTCGTTGCGGTCGGCGCGCACGATAGCGCGCATCGCCACGTAGAAGAGCACGCCGACGCCGATCGAGGGGATGAGCGCCGCGACGGTGGGCCAGATGTCCATGCTGTCGGTCCTAGGTTCTCGGCCGCGCTACTGCGCGGGCTTCACGAGGGGGAAGAGGATGGTCTCGCGGATGCCGAGACCCGTGAGCGCCATGAGCAGGCGGTCGATGCCCAGGCCCATCCCGCCGGACGGGGGCATCGCGTACTCCATCGCGGTGAGGAAGTCCTCGTCGATGCGCATGGCCTCCTCGTCGCCGGCCGCCGCGAGCAGGGCCTGTGCCTCGAACCGCTGCCGCTGGACCACCGGGTCCACGAGCTCGGAGTACGCCGTCGCGAGCTCGACGCCGCGCACGTAGAGGTCCCACTTCTCGACCTGACCGCGCACCGTGCGGTGGTCGCGCGTCAGCGGCGAGGTCTCGACCGGGAAGTCCCGGACGAACGTGGGGGCCACCAGGTGATCGCCAACGAGGTGCTCCCACAGCCCCTCGACGAGCTTTCCGTGATTGACGTTCTTTGGGTCGAACGAGAGCTCGTGCTTGTCCGCGAACGTCCGCAGCGTGTCGACCGACGTCTCGGGGGTGATGTGCTCGCCCAGCGCGTCCGAGAGCGAGTCGTACATCTTCAGCTGCGTCCATTCCCCGCCGAGGTCGTACTCGGTGCCGTCGGCGAGCGTCACGAGCGTCGTGCCGAGAGCGTCCTGCGCGGCGCGCTGGACGAGGTTCTGGGTGAGCACGGCCATCGTGTCGTAGTCGCCGTAGGCCTCGTACGCCTCGAGCATCGCGAATTCCGGCGAGTGCGTGGAGTCCACGCCCTCGTTGCGGAAGTTGCGGTTGATCTCGAACACCTTCTCGACGCCGCCGACGGCCGCGCGCTTGAGGAACAGCTCGGGCGCGATACGCAGGAACAAGTCGATGTCGAACGCATTCATGTGCGTCTCGAACTGTCGCGCCGCAGCGCCCTCGGGACGCGTCTGGAGCATCGGGGTCTCGACCTCGACGAAACCGCGCTCCCAGAAGTTCTCACGGATCGAGCGCACGACGGCGGCGCGCAGACGCACGGTGTCGCGGGCGGCCGGGCGGGCGATGAGGTCGACGTAGCGCTGGCGCACGCGCGCCTCCTCCGAGAGCTCCTTGTGGAGCACCGGGAGCGGACGCAGCGCCTTCGCGGCGATCTGCCACGCGTCCGCGAAGACGCTCAGCTCGCCGCGGCGCGAGCTGATGACGCGACCGTGCGCGAACAGGTGGTCGCCGAGGTCGACGTCGGACTTGAACGCCGCGAGCGACTCCTCCCCGACCACCGCCTGGCTGAGCATGACCTGCAGGCGGTTCCCCTCGCCGTCCTGCAGCGTGGCGAAGCACAGCTTGCCGGTGTTGCGCAGGTACACCACGCGGCCGGCGACGCCGACCTCGTCCTGCGTCTCCTCGCCCGTCTCCAGGTGCTCGTAGGCGGCACGGACCTCGGCGATCGTGGTCGTGCGCGGCACCGAGACGGGATAGGGCTCGTCGCCGCGCGCGAGGATCCGCTCGCGCTTCTCGCGACGGACCTGCATCTGCTCGGGCACGTCGTCGACGTGGTCCTCGGGCTCGGGCACGGCAGGAGAGGGGGTTCCGGCGGGGGAGGTCACCCCTGGATTCTACCGACGCTCCCGCGCCCCCGAGGTAGCGCCCCGGTCCGCCGAGGTAGAGCCGTGGTCCGGCGAGGTAGAGCCGTGGTCATGGCCAGGGCTCTACCTCGCGGGACCTGGGCTCTACCTCGCGGGAGCTGGGAGTTACCTCGGCGGGAGGGTCGGGAGGAGGTCGAGCGCGAGGTCGAGGATCGGGGCCGAGTGGGTGAGCGCACCGACGGACAGGTAGTCCACGCCCGTGCCCGCGACCTCGCGCGCGCGGTCGAGCGTGAGGTTGCCCGTCGCCTCGAGCTCCACCCTCGCCGGGACGCCGTCCCGCCCCTCGCGCGCCCGCACGGCCGCGACGGTGTCCGCGAGGACCGGGGTCGGCATGTTGTCCAGGAGCAGGAAGTCGGCGCCCGCCGACAGCGCCTCGAGCGCCTGCGCGGTGGTGTCGGCCTCGACCTGCACGAGCACGTCCGGGAACGTGCGGCGGATCGCCTCGATCGCGGCGCTCACCGACCCCGCGGCCACGACGTGGTTGTCCTTGACCATCGCGACGTCGTAGAGGCCCATGCGCTTGTTCGTGCCCCCGCCCGCGCGGACGGCGTACTTCTCGAGCGCGCGCAGCCCGGGGGTCGTCTTGCGCGTGTCGAGCACCTGGGCGCCGGTGCCGGCGAGCTCGCGCGTCCACGCGCGCGTCGCGGTCGCGACGCCCGACGCGCGGCTCGCGAGGTTGAGCAGCGTGCGCTCCGCCGTGAGCAGCACCTGGACCGGGCCGGTCAGCGCGGCGAGGACGCGGCCGCGGCCCACGGCCTCGCCGTCGGACGCGACGAACGTCACCTCGACGGGCGGGAGGCCGAACCGCTCCGCGACCTGTCGCGTCACCTCCTCGACCACGACGAGGCCCGCGACGACCCCGTCCGCGCGCGCCACGAGGTGCGCGGTGCCGGTGGCCGACGGCGGCACGGTCGCCTGGGTGGTCACGTCGCGCCCGGGCACGGGGCCCAGGTCCTCGTCGAGCGCCCGGGCGACCGTCTCGGCGATCCACGCCGGGTCGAGGCCCGGCTCCACGCGGGACGGGACGGCGGGCGACGCTCCGCCGTCGGCGGGACGGGCGGGCACGGGCTCGGCAGGGCTGCTCACGGTCCCCCACGGTATCGGCTCGCACGCCCGCGGCGTGCTGCTGCCCGGCCCGCTCCCGGCCGCCGCCCGCCCGCACGGTCGCGCCGCGGGCACCCGTCGCGCGGGCGCCCCGTCGCGCGGCCCCGGGGTCGCGCGTCGCGCCTCAGCGGACGAGCAGCGTCCCGTCCGCGCCGAGCGAGACGAGCACGCGCCGCTCCCACGCCGGGTCGGTCGTCGGGAAGTCGGTGCGGAAGTGGCCGCCGCGGCTCTCGGTGCGCAGCGCCGCCGCGGCGGTGAGCGCGGTCGCGACCTGGTGCACGTTCGTCGTCTCCCACTCCGCGGCCTGCGGCTGCGCGACGACGTCGCTCGCCTCGTGCGCGTCGGTGCGGACCGCGGCGAGGCGGGTGGCGGCGGCGGCGAGCCCGTCGCCGTCGCGCAGGACGCCCGGGCCCGCGGACGCGATCGACTGGATGCGCGAGCGCGCGGCCGCCGCCACGAGCGCCGACGGCCCCGGACGGTCGACCGGCTCGCCCACCTCGAGCTCGCCCGAGGCCACGCGCTCCGTGATCTGCCGCGCCGCGCGGTGGGCGAAGACCAAACCTTCGAGCAGCGAGTTCGACGCGAGGCGGTTCGCGCCGTGCACGCCCGTGCACGCGACCTCGCCGATCGCGTAGAGGCCGTCGACGGTGGAGCGCCCGTGCAGGTCCGTCACGACGCCGCCCGAGTGGTAGTGCTGGGCCGGTGCCACGGGGACGGGCTCCTCGGTCCAGTCGAGCCCGTTCTCGGCGAGCCGCTCGGTGATCGTCGGGAAGCGCGCGCGCAGGAACTCGGCGCCGAGGTGGCGGGCGTCGAGCAGCACGTGGTCGGAGCCCGTCGCGGCCATCTGCCGCACGATCGCGTGCGCGACGACGTCGCGCGGCGCGAGCTCGGCCATGGGGTGCTGCGCGGGCATGAACCGGTGGCCGTCGGTGTCGAGCAGGATCGCGCCCTCGCCGCGCACCGCCTCCGAGATGAGCGGGAGCTGCCCCTTCGCGCCGAGGCCGAGCCACAGCACCGTGGGGTGGAACTGCACGAACTCCAGGTCGCCGAGCGTCGCGCCCGCGCGCAGCGCCGCGGCGATGCCGTCGCCCGTGGCCTGCGGCGGGTTGGTCGACGAGCGGAACACCTGCCCCACTCCCCCGGTCGCGAGCACGACGGCGCGCGCGAGGACCGCGCCGACGCCGTCGCGCGAGCCCTCGCCGCGCACGTGGAGCGTGACGCCGCACGCGCGGGGAGCACGCTCGCCCGAGCCGTCGGTCGTCAGCACGTCGAGGACGAGCGCGTTCTCGATGACCTCGATGCCGGGGTCGCGGCGCACCGCCTCGAGCTGCGCGACGAGCGCCCGCGAGATCTCCGCGCCCGTGGCGTCGCCGCCCGCGTGCGCGATCCGGTCCGCGTGGTGGCCGCCCTCGCGTGTGAGGGCGATGTCGCCGTTGGCCGCCCGGTCGAAGTTCGCGCCCCGCGCGACGAGCTCGCGCACGCGTGCAGGCCCCTCGGTGACGAGCACCTCGACGGCCGTGGGGTCGCACACGCCGGCACCCGCGACGAGCGTGTCCGCGAGGTGTGCCTCGGGCGAGTCCTCGGGATCGAGCGCGGCGGCGATGCCGCCCTGGGCCCAGACCGTCGACCCGGACGACAGCTCGCCCTTGGTGACGAGCAGCACGTGCGGCACGCGCGTGCGCAGCTCGAGCGCCGCGGTGAGGCCCGCGATGCCCGAGCCGACCACGACGACGTCCGCCGTCGTCGTCCACCCCGGTGCGGGGGCGGCGAGGGACCGGGCGAGGTGGGGCGCGGACGCCCCGCCGGCCCGGGTCACGCGGGGCGCACCGCGGAGGCCACGCCGCCCTCGTCGACCCCTCCACGGAACGGGGCGAACGGCAGGCCGCTCGCCTCGAGGCCGTGGCCCGCGGGCACGAGCCCGGGCTCGTCCGAGAGCTCGACGATGCGGTTCTGCTCGTCCACGAAGACGACGTTCGGCAGGTAGGTGCGCGCGTCGGCGTCGTCGAGCATGCCGTAGGCGATGAGGATGACCACGTCGCCGGGCCGCACGAGGTGCGCTGCCGCGCCGTTGATGCACACCTGGCCCGCGCCGCGCTCGCCGGGGATGACGTACGTCGTCAGGCGCGCGCCGTTGGTGACGTCCACGACGTCGACCTGCTGGCCCGGGTAGAGGTCCGCGGCGTCGAGCAGGTCGGCGTCCACGGTGATCGAGCCGACGTAGTGCAGGTCGGCCTGCGTCACCGTCGCGCGGTGGATCTTGCCGATCATCATGGGTCGCTGCAGCGACGCCGGACGTCGCGGCGGGCTCGACGGGGTCTGCGCGGTCACGCGGTTCCTCCAGGTGCGGGGGCACGGCCTGCGGGGTCCGCCGCCCGGGTCGCGGGCGGCACGATCTCGACGGCCGTGTTGTCGATGAGACGCGTGGTGCCCACGCGTGCCGCGACCAGGAGGAGCCCGGGGCCGACGGCGCCGGGCGCCAGGTCCTCCACGGTAGCGGGATCGACGAGCACCACGTAATCGACGTCAACGCCGTCGGTGGCCTCCAGGATTCCCCGCGCCGCGGCGAGCACGGACGGCGCGTCCTCCCCCGCGGCCGCGGCGTCCCGCCCGGCGCGCAGCGCGCGGCTCAGCGCGAGCGCGTGCTCGTGCTCGGCCGGGGACAGGTACGCGTTGCGCGACGACCGCGCGAGACCGTCCGCCTCGCGCACGGTCTCGACGGCCACGACCTCCACGTCGAGGTCGAGGTCGGCGACCATGCGGCGCACCGCGAGCAGCTGCTGCGCGTCCTTCGCCCCGAACACGGCGACGTCCGGCCGCACGAGGTGGAGCAGCTTGAGCACGACCGTGAGCACGCCGTCGAAGTGCCCGGGCCGCGACGCGCCCTCCAGCACCGTCCCGATGCGCCCCGACGTCACCCGGACGATCGGGCCGTCGGCCGAGCCCAGGTCGGGGTAGAGCTCCTCGACGGGCGGTGCGAAGACGACGTCCGCGGCGGTGTCCGGGCCTGCCGCGGCGAGCAGCGCCACGTCGGCCGCGACGTCGCGCGGGTAGCGCTCGTAGTCCTCGCCGGGCCCGAACTGGAGCGGGTTGACGAAGTCCGTCACGACGACCTGGCCGTCGGCGCCCGCCTCCGCGCGCGCCCGGCGCACGAGCTCGAGGTGCCCGGCGTGCAGCGCACCCATGGTCATGACGACGACGCGGCGCCCGTGCGGGTGCTCGGCGCGCCACGTGTCGAGCGCGGTGCGCAGTGCAGCGCGCGTCGTCACGACGGCCGGGGCGTCAGATGCGTCCGCTCCGGCGTCCGGGCGGTGGGTGCTCGTCATGCTCGTCCTTCGTCGTGCGGGTCCTGCGGGTCGTGCCGGTCCTGCGGGTCGAGAGGGGCGGCGTCGAGCGCGTCGAGGAGCTCGCGCGCCGCGCGCTCGCCGAGCCGGCCGCCCGCGAGCGCGCGGTGCGTCGCGGCGCGGCTCAGCGCCCGGTACGACGGCGGCACGTCCGCGGCGTCGCTCGTCGCCGCGAGCGCGTCCAGGGCGGCGAGGTGCTCGCGGACGGTGCCGACGTCGCCCCGCGCCACCGGCCCGGTGAGCCCGAGGAGCGCGCCGGCGCCCGCGCCCGTCCCCGACTCGGCACCCGCGTCGGCGCCGCGCGTCGCGCCGTCGAGGGCGGCCGCGAGGAGCGGCGCGAGCGCGCGCCCCGGCTGGTCGACGCCCGCTGCCTCGAGCGCCTGCGCGGCCTGCGCGACGAGCACGACGAGGTGGTTGGCACCGTGCGCGAGGGCCGCGTGGTAGAGCCCGCGCGACTCCTCCGCGACGACGACCGGCTCCCCGCCGAGCTCGACGACGAGCGCCTGCCCGATCGGCAGGACCGGGCCGGGAGCGGTGACGGCGAACGTCGTGCCCTCGAGGCGCGCGAGGTCGAGCGACGTGCCGGTGAACGTCATGGCGGGGTGCAGCGCGAGCGGGATCGCGCCCGCGGCGCGCGCCGGGTCGAGGACGGCCGTCCCGTAGCGGCCCGACGTGTGCACGACGATCTGGCCGGGCTGCCACGCCCCCGTGTCGGCGAGGCCGCGGACCAGGGCCGGGAGCGCGTCGTCGGGCACGGCGAGGAGCACGAGCTCCGCGCGCTCCACGACCTGCGGGACCTCGAGGACGGGCACCCCCGCGAGGAGCGTCTCGATGCGGTCGCGCGACGCGTCGGACACGCCGCTCGCGCCCACGACCGCGTGGCCGACGGCACGCAGGGCGCTGCCGAGGACCGCGCCGACACGGCCTGCCCCGACGACGCCGACCCCGAGCCGCCCGGGACGGCGACCACCCTCCGCGGTGCTCACGCGCTCTCCTCGAGCGGGACGTCGTCGCGGCGCATCCAGAGCTCCGGCCCCGCGTGCGCGCGGGCCTCGCGGGCGCGCTCCGCCTGCGTGTCGAGGAGGCGCGCGGCGTCCCGCGCGTCGAGGTGCGACACCCGGGGCGAGACCGGCCCGGGCGTCGAGTGCACGGTGAACGACGCGACGTCGAGCCGGCGCTGCAGCGGGCCCTGCTCGAGGCCGAGCGACTGCGTGCGCTCGTGCGGCACGACGACGAGGGTGCGGAAGACGCGCCCGCCGCGCAGCAGGAGCGCGCGGTCGGTGACGGTGAAGCCGTTGCGCCGCCACGAGAAGAGGTCCAGCAGGCGCGCACGGCGCGGGGACACGACGAAGTGCTGCCCGGCGTCGAGACCGGACAGGCCCTCGTCGAGCAGGCCGCGCGGGTCCGGGGTGCCGAGGTCGGGCAGCACGAGCCACAGGGCCGCGAGCGCCTCGTCGCGCGTGCCGACGGGCAGGAGCACGCTCGTGCTGTCCGTCCCGTCGGTGCTCACGCCGTACCCGGCGACGTTGACGTCGACGCGCCACCAGTCCGGCCCGCGCCAGAACGGTCCCTGCCGCAGCCGCACGGCCTGGACGCGACCGGGCGGGATCGTCTGCGAGCGGGTCTCCAGCAGGCCGTGGCGCAGGCGGATGCCGTCGGGCGAGATGGCGGACCGGAAGCCGAACTCCCCCGTGAACCGGGAGAACAGGAACCCGCCGAAGCCGAGGACGGCGGGCAGCGCGCTGAACAGGATCCCGATCTCGCGCGTGCCGACGACGACGCCCGCGATGCCGAGCACACCGAGGACGAGCCCGACCGTCGCGCCGGACCGCAGGAGCGACGCGACGAGCCGTCCCGGCCCGACGGCGGTCACGGGCTGCTCGGGCGCCTCCGCGACGAAGGACGGCGCGTCCGTCGCGGGGACCGTGACCTCCCCGACCGGCGTGCCGACGGTGCCGGGAGAGCCGGGGACCGGGGTCGCTCCCGGGGCGCCGGGCGCCGTCGCGGCGGCCGGGCGCTCGCGCGCGACCCGCAGGCCCGCGGCGCGCGCGAGGAGGTCGTTGCGCAGCCGGTTCGCCTCCGCCTCCTTGAGGAAGCCGAGCTTCACGCCCGAGTCCGCTCCCCCGGCGACCTCGAGCTTGAGCTCGGCGAGCCCGAAGAACCGGGCCAGGAGCGGCTGCACGACGTCGACCGCCTGGAGCCGGTCGAGGCGCGCCTTGCGCTGCTGCCGGAACAGCACGCCGGTGCGCAGGTGCACCGACTCGTCGTCGACCGCGTAGCTCGTCATGCGCCACGCGACCGCCGAGTAGCCGAGCCCGACGAGGCCCACCACGAGGATGCCGAGGAGGATCATCCACCAGCGGTCGCCCTCGAGAAGGTTCTCCCCCTCGGGCAGCCCGTTGAGCGTCTGCTGGCCGACGACGACCAGGAGCACCGCGATGACCGTCCAGCCCCGCACGAGCGGGGTGACCGGGTGCACCCGGTGCCACACGAGGTCGTCGGTGGCCGGTGCGTCGTTCACAGGCCCGCCAGCCTCGCCTCGCCGCGCGACGCGAGCCGGTCGCGCAGGCGCTCCGCCTCGGCGGGCTCGAGGCCGTCGATCGTCGCGTCGGTCGACGCGGACGCCGTGTGGAGCTGGACCTGGGCGATGCCGAGCTTGCGCGCGAGCGGCCCGGCCTGGACGTCGACGTACTGCATGCGGCCGTAGGGCACGACGACGAGCGTGCGGAACATGATGCCGTGGCGGATCAGGAGGTCGTCGTCACGCTCCGCGTACCCGATCGCACGGACCTGGCGCGGCACGAGGACCGCCGCCCACAGGCCCAGGAGCGCGAGCACGCCGAGCACGAGCCACTGCCACCAGTGCGGGAAGAGGATCGCGAGCACGACGAGCGCCACGGCCGGGATCGCGAGCGTGATCCCCACGGACAGCAGGCGCGCCGTGACGAGCCGCGGCGACACGCGCGTCCACTCGGTGCCGGGCGGGTCGAAGGGGCCGGTGCCGCGGGGGTCCTGGTCCCGTGCAGGGTCGGTCATGCGTCGATTCTCCCATCCCGTCCCGGTGCGGGCGGGGTCGTGCACCGGTTCGTGCACCGTGCCGGGCAGGGCGCGGGTCTCAGGCGGGCGTGCCCGCGCCCGGCGTCTCCGGGTCCTCGCGCGTCACCGAGCCTTCGCGGCCCTCCCGGCCCTCGCCGCCGTCGTCGGGCGGGAGCTGGCAGAACCGCTCGGCCACGAGCCCGACGACGGCCAGCACGACCGCGCACGCGGCGGCCGCCCCGGCCGCGAGGGCCCGGTCGCGGAACGCGTCGATCGACAGGTCGGGCAGCGCGGCGAGCACCTGCGCGCCGTACCAGCCCGTCAGGAGCGCCCCCGTGAGCGCGGCCGCCTTCGCGAGGACGAACGTGCGCGCCGCGCGGATCGCGTCGAGCGACGGGCGCTTGCCCTGCTGGTACGCGCGGACGGTCCAGCCCGCCCAGAACACCGCCGCCGCGAGCGCGAGGACGGTGACGTCCACGATCCACGGCACCGCCGGCAGGAGCGTGCCGCGGCTCTGGAGCAGGCGCACCACGAACCAGCCCCCGACGGCGGTCGCGACCGCCACGAGCAGCAGGGTGCGGACGGAGGTGCGCCGCATCAGCGCTCGTCGTCGCGGCCGCTGCCGGACACCGGCCCGAACGGCGGCCACGGGTCGTTCGCCGGGTGCAGCGCGGGGTCCGCGAGCGGGCCGGGGGCGGACTCCTGCCCGCTGCCCGAGACCGGGGCGAACGGCACCGACCGGATCATGCCGTCACCCGACGACGCGGCGTCGGCGGGCGGCTGCGCGGGCGGCGCGGCCGGGTGCTGCGGCACGGCGGGGTGCTGCGGCGCGGCCGGCACGGGCTCGGGCGCGTGGACCGGCGCGAAGACGGGGTGCGCGGGGGCGCCGTGCTCCGGGGCGCGCAGCGCGTCCTGCGCGGGGCCGGGTGCGGCGTCCGGGGCGTTCCCGGCGTCGGGCGCCGCCGGCTCGGGGTGCGACGGCGGCCGGTTCGACGGCCCGGGGAACGGCGCGACGGGGACGCCCGCGTCCTCGCGCGGGTCGAACGAGCCGTCGGGGACGACCGGCGGGGCCGCGCCCTCGGGCGCCACGCCCTCCGAGACGGGCGCGAAGACCGGACGGGCCGGGAGCGCCTCGCTCGGGGTCACGGTCTGCGGGAGACCGGCCGGCTGCGGCACGACCGGGGGCTGCGGCGGGGCCGGCTGCTGCTGCGGGGCCACGGGCTGCTGCAGCGCCGGGTGCGCCTCGTGCGGGGTCGCCGGCTGCTGCGCTGGCTGCTGCGGCGGAGCCTGCGGGGCCGACGAGCCGTCGGGGGCGGGCACGCCCCCGCTCGGCGTCGCCGGTCCGTCGTACGGGGCGGCGACGGGGCCGGTGTGCGCCTGCTGGTAGGGGTCGGGCGCGTCGACGGGCGCAGGCGGCGGCGCGGCGGAGTCCGTGCTGCCCGTGGTCACGGGCACGGCGCCCGTCGGGTCGGGGGCGGGGTCCGTCAGCCAGTCGAGCGCGAGCCACCGGATGCCGCCGCGGTCGGGCGCGGTCGCCGCGAGAGCCGCGACCGGGCCGCCCCCGAGGCCCGGGAGCACCGCGTCCGGGTCGATCTGCGACCACGGCTCGAGCACGAACGCGCGCTCGTGCGCGCGCGGGTGCGGCAGCTCCAGGTCGTCCGCGACGGCCGTCAGCGTGCCGTAGACGATGAGGTCCACGTCGAGCGTGCGGGGGCCCCAGCGCTCGTCGCGCACCCGGCCGTGCGCCTGCTCGACCGCCTGGCACGCGTGCAGCAGGTCGCGCGCCGAGAGGCGCGTGCGCGCGAGGAGGACGGTGTTGAGGTAGTCCGGCTGGTCGGGGCCGCCGACGGCCTCCGTCCGGGCCAGCGGTGACACCTCGGTGATCTCGAGCCCGGAGATCCGGTCGAGGTCCGTGATCGCGTCGCGCAGCGTCTGCTGGGCGTCGCCGAGGTTCGCGCCCAGCGCGAGCACCACCTCGACGAACCCGGCGGGCACGTCGTCCATCCGGTCGTGCTCGACGGGCGCGGCCGCCTCCGTGGCGTCGTGGGCCCCGGCGGGGGGCCCGTCGTGCGCCGGGGCGGGCTCGGCCGCGGCGCCGTAGGGCAGGGGCTCGGCCTCGGGAGCGGCGTGCTCGACGGGCGCGGGCGGGGCGTCGCCGGGGACGGTCTCCTGCTCGCCCGACGGCGCGCCGGGCGCGACCGGCGACGCGTCGTGGTGCAGCACGTGCTCGGGGACGTCCCCCGGGACGGACCCCGCGACGAGCTCGTCGTACGACGCCGCCTGCTGCGGGTGCGCCGCGGCGTCGTCGGGCGCGGACTCCCCGTACGGTGCCTCGCCGTGCGGTGCCTCTCCGTACGGAGCCTCCGCGTGAGCCTGCTGCTCGGGGGCGGCGTCGTCCCGGACGGCGGGAGCCTCGCGGGTCGCGTCGAGCGCGTCCTCCGGGGACTCGGCCTCCGCGCCGGTCTCGGCCGCGGTCCGCGGGTCCTCGCCCGGGGCACCGGCCGCGCCGGGGAGGATGCTCGGCGGCATGACGTCGGGCGCGGGCGCGAGCGGGGCCCGGTCGTCGGGCGCGGGCACGTCGCCGACGCCGTGGATGAGCGCGGGGGCCACCGACCCGACCGGGATCGGCCCGACGGGCTGCGCGTCGCGCGACTGCTCCGCACGGCGCGACAGCGGTGCGACCACGGGGACGACCACGCGGTCGCGTCGGATGACGACCTCGACGTCCTCGAACGGGACCGTGATCGGCGCCTGCGGCTTGTGCACCGCGACGTCGACGGCCACGACGTCGTCGTGCGTGAGGATCGTCGCGGCGATGCGCTCGGCGACGGTCTCGACGAGGTCGGCGGGCGACCCGGCGAGGACGGCGACGACGTCCTCGGCGACACCTGCGTAGCTGACCGTCCGGGAGAGGTCGTCCCCGCTCGCCGCGGCGCGCGTGTCCAGGTGGAGCACGACGTCGGCCCGGAAGAGCTGGCCCTGCGCCTTCTCGTGCTCGAGGACGCCGTGGTGGCCCGTCGCGCTCAGGCCCGTGAGGCGGATCCGGTCGAACGGCCGTCCGTCCGCGTCGAGGACCGCTCCTGCGAACGCTGTGGTCACGTCGTGCTCCCGTCCGGTGCTGCGTCGTCGCCCGCCGGGGCGGGTCGTCGTCACCGTGTCTCGTTGCGTGTGTCGTGCTGCGCCGGGCCGCCCGCGCCGCGGGGCCCCTCGCCCATCCTGCTAGGTCGTGGGCCGCGCCGTCGAGTCGCTCCCGGCCCTCGGTCCGTCCGCGGGCTCCGCCGCCGTCGCGTCCCCGGGGCGCACGACCTCGTCGCGGGCCCGCCCCCAGGCGGCGGCGACCCGCACGGCGTCGGCGGACGCCCGGACGGCGTGCACCCGCACGCACCACGCGCCCGACGCCGCGGCGAGGGTCGTGACCGCGGCGGTCGCGTCGTCGCGCAGGAGCGGCGGGACGGGCCGCCCGTCGGAGCGCGCGAGGAGGTGCCCGAGGAACCGCTTCCGGGACGCACCCACGAGGACGGGCAGGCCGAGCGCCTCGAGCTCGCGCAGGCGCGCGAGCAGCGGCCAGTTCGACGACCCCGCCTTCGAGAAGCCGAGACCCGGGTCGAGCACGACCTGCTCGCGCCGCACGCCCGCCGCGAGGAGCGCGTCCACGCGCGCGGCGAGCTCGTCGCGCACGTCCGTGACGACGTCGTCGTAGTCCTCGAGGTCGTCCATGACGTCGGCGTGGCCGCGCCAGTGCATGCAGACGTACGCGACGCCCGTGCGCGCGACCACCTCGGCCATCGCCGGGTCGGCGAGACCGCCGGAGACGTCGTTGACGATCCGGGCGCCCGCGGCCACCGCGCGCTCGGCGACGACCGCGCGCGTCGTGTCGACGCTGACGACCGCGCCCTCGGCCGCGAGCGCGGAGATCACGGGGAGCACGCGCGCGAGCTCCGCCTCGACGGGCACGCGGCCCGCGCCGGGTCGCGTCGACTCCCCGCCCACGTCGAGGACGTCCGCGCCCTCGCCCAGCAGCTCGCGCCCGTGGGCGATCGCGGCGTCCGGCTCGAACCACTCGCCGCCGTCGGAGAACGAGTCGGGCGTGACGTTGACGACGCCCATGACGAGCGTGCGGCCGACGTCCGCGAGCTCCTCGAGCCCTGCGACCACGAACCGGTCCACGGGTCTAGCGCCCCAGGATGAGGCTCATCGCCTCGGCACGCGTCGCGCCGTCGCGCATCTGGCCCCGCACGGCCGACGTGACGGTGCGCGCGCCGGGCTTGCGCACGCCGCGCATCGACATGCACAGGTGCTCGCACTCGACGACGACGATCGCGCCGCGGGGCTTGAGATGCTCCACGAGCGCGTCCGCGACCTGCGAGGTGAGCCGCTCCTGCACCTGCGGGCGGCGCGCGTACACCTCGACGAGGCGCGCGAGCTTCGACAGGCCCGTGATGCGACCGTCCACGTTGGGGATGTACCCCACGTGCGCGACGCCGTGGAAGGGCACGAGGTGGTGCTCGCACGTCGAGTACACCTCGATGTCCTTGACGAGCACCATCTCCTCGTGGCCGAGGTCGAAGGTCGTCGTCAGGACGTCTGCGGCCTCCTGGCGCAGGCCCGCGAAGATCTCGCGGTACGCGCGCGCCACGCGGGCCGGCGTCTCGCGCAGCCCCTCCCGGTCCGGGTCCTCGCCGACGGCGAGCAGCAGCTCGCGGACGGCGGCCTCCGCGCGGTCCTGGTCGTACGGCGGGACGTCCGCGGGGGCGCGCAGGCCCTCCGCCGACCGGGCCGGCGTGATCGCGCCGGTGCCCGCGGAGGCGTCCGAGGGGTTCCCCATCAGTCCTGCCCCGGCTCGCGCACGTCGGTGACGTCCGTGGTCGTGTCGCGGCCGAGCGCGCGGTCGAGCGGGCTGTCCGCGGGCACCTCGCCGATGCGCTCCGGCGGGAGCTCGTCGTTCGCGGCCGCGGCCTCGTCCTGCGGGATCACGGGCGCGCCGTTCTGCGCCGCCTTCTCGGCGTCGGTGAGCACGGGACCGCGCTGGGAGACGGCCCGCTGCTCGCTCGACAGCCAGACGTCGCGCGGGGCGCGCTTCTCGACGGGGGAGAACACGCGCGCGAGCTCGGCCTGGTTCAGCGTCTCCTTCTCGAGGAGCTCGAGCACGAGGGCGTCGAGCACGTCGCGGTACTGCGTGAGCACCTCCCACGCCTCGTCGTGCGCCGCCTCGACGAGCTTGCGGACCTCGTGGTCCACCGTGCCCGCGACCGACTCCGAGTAGTCGCGCTGGTGGCCCATGTCGCGGCCGAGGAACGGCTCGCCCGAGCCGGAGCCGAGCTTGATCGCGCCGACGCGCTCGCTCATGCCGTACTCGGTGACCATCTTGCGCGCGATCGCGGTGGCCTTCTCGATGTCGTTCGAGGCGCCCGTCGTCGGGTCGTGGAACACGAGCTCCTCGGCGACGCGGCCGCCCATCGCGTACGCGAGCTGGTCGAGCAGCTCGTTGCGCGTCGTGGAGTACTTGTCCTCGGTCGGCATGACCATCGTGTACCCGAGCGCCCGGCCGCGCGGCAGGATCGTCACCTTGGTGACGGGGTCCGTGTAGCGCATGGCCGCCGCGACGAGGGCGTGGCCGCCCTCGTGGTACGCGGTGATCTTCTGCTCCTTGACGTTCATCACGCGCGTGCGCTTCTGCGGACCGGCGATCACGCGGTCGATCGCCTCGTCGAGCGCCCGGTCGTCGATGAGCTGCGCCCCGCTGCGGGCGGTGAGGAGCGCGGCCTCGTTGAGCACGTTCGCGAGGTCGGCCCCGGTGAAGCCGGGCGTGCGGCGCGCGACGGCCGCGAGATCGATCTCGGGGACGATCGGCTTGCCCGCGGCGTGCACCCGCAGGATGGCCTCACGACCCTTGAGGTCGGGCGCCTCGACCGCGATCTGACGGTCGAAGCGGCCCGGGCGCAGGAGCGCCGGGTCGAGGATGTCCGGGCGGTTCGTCGCGGCGATGAGGATGACGTTCGTCTTGACGTCGAAGCCGTCCATCTCCACGAGGAGCTGGTTGAGCGTCTGCTCGCGCTCGTCGTGGCCGCCGCCCATGCCGGCGCCGCGGTGGCGACCGACGGCGTCGATCTCGTCGACGAAGATGATCGCGGGCGAGTTCTCCTTGGCCTGGTTGAACAGGTCGCGGACGCGGCTCGCGCCGACGCCGACGAACATCTCGACGAAGTCCGAGCCGGAGATCGAGTAGAACGGCACGCCCGCCTCGCCGGCGACGGCGCGCGCGAGCAGCGTCTTGCCCGTGCCGGGAGGGCCGTAGAGCAGGACACCCTTGGGGATCTTGGCCCCGACGGCCTGGAACTTCTCCGAGTCGGAGAGGAACTCCTTGATCTCGTGGAGCTCCTCGACCGCCTCGTCGGCGCCCGCGACGTCCGCGAACGTCACCTGCGGCGTGTCCTTGGAGACGAGCTTGGCGCGCGACTTCCCGAAGCCCATGACGCGCGAGCCGCCGCCCTGCATGCGCGACAGCAGGAACCAGAAGAGCACGCCGATGATGAGGAACGGGATGAGCAGCCCGAGCAGCGAGGACCAGAACGAGGGCTGCGCGACCTCGGAGTTGTACCCGTCCTTCGGCTCCGCGGCGACGACGGCGTCGACGACCGCCTCGCCCTGCGGCTGGACGTAGTAGAACTCGACGTTCTTGCCCTTGTTCTCCTCGGTGTCCGTGCCCTCGTCGACGACGTAGTCCTCGGACAGCGTGAGACGCACGCGCTGGTCGCCGTCCACGATGAGCGCCTGCTCGACCGTGTCGCCCGAGAGCAGCTCGAGGCCCGCGGACGTGTCGATGCGCTGGACCGTGGGGCGCGACAACGTCGCGAACGCGATCCACAGGATCACGAGGCCCAGGACGATCCAGACGATCGGCCCACTGAGAATCTTCTTGATGTTCATCGGCGACGGGGCGTGCGCCCCGGATCCCTCCGCTCGCGCAAGTGTTCGGGCTCGAAACTACACTCTGGACCTTGACGCCTGCTGGGGATCTTCCCTCTGTTCGCCCAGGGCGTGGTCCGTGCTCCCTGAGCAGCTCCCTGGGCGGCCCGCGCGGGCGCCTCGCCCGCCGCGGCCCGGCTCAGCTCGAGTAGACGTGCGGCGCGAGCGTCCCGACGAACGGCAGGTTGCGGTACTTCTCCGCGTAGTCGAGGCCGTAGCCCACGACGAACTCGTTGGGGATGTCGAAGCCGACGTAGCGCACGTCGACCTCGGTCTTCGCCGCGTCGGGCTTGCGGAGCATCGCCGCGATCTCGACCGACGCCGGCCCGCGCGAGCGGAGGTTCGACAGCAGCCACGAGAGCGTGAGGCCCGAGTCGATGATGTCCTCGACGATGAGCACGTTGCGACCGGTGAGGTCGGCGTCGAGGTCCTTGAGGATGCGCACGACGCCGGACGACTTGGTGCCCGAGCCGTACGACGACACCGCCATCCAGTCCATCTCGACGTGGCTGTGCAGGCGGCGCGCCAGGTCCGCCATGACCATGACGGCGCCCTTGAGCACGCCGACGAGCAGGAGGTCCTTGCCCGCGTAGTCACGGTCGATCTGCGCGGCGATCTCGTCGAGCCGCGCACCGAGCTGGTCCTCGGTGAGCAGGATGTTCTCGAGGTCGCCTGCGACGTCCGATGCTTCCACGGGGGTCACTCCTGAGCTGGGGGGAGGTGGGTGGTGCCGGCCCGGCGCGTTGGTCCGGGGCCCAGGGAAAGCCTGCCACACGCGCGCGACGCCCTGCGGTCGCCCGGGAGGTGCACCGGCCCCTGGCCGCGCCACGCGGTGACGAGCGCGTCGAGCGCGTCGACGTGGACGGCGAACAGGTCGCTCCCCGGGCATCCCGCCCGCAGCGCCGCCGAACGCAGGGCGCGACGCCGCAGGGCCGGGTGCGCGGCGGCGAGCGGCTCGACGTCGAGCACGACCGTCGCGCCGGGCGCCGCTCCCCCGCCGGGGCGGGAGTCCCCGTCGAGGCCGGGGTCAGCGCCGCGGCCGGGGTCAGCACCGGGTGGGACGAGCGCCGCCGCGAGGAGGTCCGCCGCGAGCGCGTCGAGGAGGTCGGCGTCGTCGCGCAGGAGGTCGGCGCTGCGCGCGAGCGCGGGCACCGCCCCCGGGCCGAGCACGTCGACGAGCGTCGGCACGACCCGCCCGCGCACCTGCGAGCGCAGCGGCGGGCCCGTGTTCGTGGGGTCGTCCCACCAGTCGAGCCCGAGCGTGCGGCACACCGCCTCGGTCTGCGTGCGCCGCAGGGCGAGGAAGGGCCGCCGGTACGCACCGCGCCGCGGCGCCATGCCCGCGAGCGAGCGCGCACCCGCCCCGCGGGCGAGGCCGAGGAGCACCGTCTCGGCCTGGTCGTCCAGCGTGTGCCCCAGGAGCACCGCGGCGGCCCCGCGGGTCGCCGCGGCGTCGTCGAGCGCGGCGTACCGGGCCGTCCGGGCGTGGGCCTCCGGGCCGTCGCCCGCCGTCGGGACGACGACGCGGCGTACCTCCACCGGGTCGAGCCCGAGGTCGAGGCAGCGCGCGGCGGCGGCCGCCGCGACGGCGGCGCTGCCGTCCTGGAGCCCGTGGTCGACGACGACGGCGCCCGCCCGCAGCCCGAGGCGCGGTGCCACGAACGCCGTGGCGGCCGCGAGCGCCGTCGAGTCCGCGCCGCCGGAGCAGGCGACGAGCACCGTCGCCCCCGGGGGCAGGTCGGCGAGCGCGCCGCGCACGGCGTGGCGCGCAGCGGCGACGACCGGCGCCGGCCCGCCCACGGCTCAGCCGTGCACGCGGCGCACCCAGGCGCGCGCGTCGGCGATCTCGCGGGCCGTGGGCAGGTTCTCCGGCGACGCCCAGACGGCGTTGAAGCCGTCGCGCCCGACCTCCTTCTCGACGGCGCGGACGAACGCCGCCCCGTCGCGGTACTGGGCGATCTTGGCGTCCATCCCGAGCAGGCGCCGCAGCACGACGTCGAGGCCGGAGCTGCCCTCGCCGTCGCGCCGCGCGTCGAACTTGCGGCGGATGCTGCGCACCGTGCGCACGGTGCGGGGCCCGACGGCGTCCATCGCGACGTCCGCGTGGCCTTCCAGGAGCGCCATGACGGCCGTGACGTCGGCGAGCCGGTCCTGCTCCTCGGGCGTGAGGAGACCGTCGAGGAGGGTCGTGCCCTCGCCGCGCACCGCGTGCAGGACGGCGCGCCCCACCGCGACGAGCTTGTCGCGCAGACGGGCCTCGGCGAGGCGCCGCGACGACGCGGAGAGCTCGGTGAGCAGGTCACCGGCGCGCGTGCGCAGGTGGTCCGCGAGCCACGGCGCGGCGGCGAACTGGAGGGCGTGCGTCTGCTCGTGGAGGCACACCCAGAGGCGGAAGTCGGCGGGCCGCAGGTCGAGCGCGCGCTCGACCTGGAGCACGTTGGGCGCGACGAGCACGAGCCGGCCGGGGCCGGCCCCTGCCGCCGCCTGCCCGCTGTACGGGTCGAACTGGCCGAGGACCCGGCTCGAGAGGACCGCGAGGACCGACCCCACCTGCGCGGCGCCGACGAGGGCCGTCGCCTGCGGCACCCGCCCGCTCTCCCCCACGAGCGCCTCGGTGACGCCCGTGGTGAGCGCCGCCATGATCTCGGTGTTGGCGCGCGCCCAGCGCGGCCGGTCCACGACGTGCACCGTGCCCAGCGTCTGCGGGGTCCCCGCGACGGGCGTCATGCGGGTCACGTCGAGCACGTGCGGGACGGCCTCGCCCGCCGCGGTGCGCAGCCCTTCGACGAGGTCGGCCAGCTCGGCGCGCGACGCCTGCGGCCCCGGGCGCGCGAGGCGCCCGGCGATCTGCGCGGCGGCGGACCAGTCGACGACCGACCGGTCGCCGCGCGACGGGCCGTGGGGACGGCCGCCCTGCTCGACGAGAGTCACCGGCCCACGGTAACCCGCTCGTCGCGAGGTGGGCGGGGTCCGCGAGGTCGAGGGGGCAGGCGCAACGCACGGCCCGACGCACGGCACCGGAACCGGGAGCGCACACCAGGCCGTGGCGCGGCCCGTCAAGCGATGCAGCCGCACTCCGCGAGCGACGCCACGAAGTCGTCGAGGATCAGGCGCGCGCCGTAGGTGCCGCCATCCGGGACGGCGTCGGCCATGAGGGAGAACACGAGGAGGCGGTCGTCGGCGGTGACGACCGTCCCGGCGAGCGACGTGACGTTCGGCAGGCTGCCGGTCTTCGCGCGCACGACGCCGCGGCCCGCGTTGGCGAGGTAGCGCTCGTCGAGCGTCCCCGACAGCCCCGCGACGGGCAGTCCCACCGCGCCCGGCCGCAGCCGCGGCTGTGCGGGGTCGGCCAGGAGGCCCACGACCTCGTCGAGCTGCGCGGGCGTGACGACGGAGCCGTCGCCGAGGCCCGACAGGTCCGCGAGCGTCGCGCCCGTGAGGTCGACGCCGAGGCCCTCGACCGCCGCCCGCACGGCCTGCGTCGCGCCGGCCCCCGAGCCGGGCAGGCCCGCGTCGAGCGCGACGACCCGGCCGACGACCTCGGTGATCGTGTTGTCCGAGTGCTGGAGCAGGTACGCGACGACGTCCCCGAGCGGGGCGGACTCCACCTCGCCCACCGTGCGCCCCTCGCTCGGCGCCGGGGCCCGCACGACGTCCCCGGAGACGGTCACGCCCTCCTGCGCGAGCGCGGCCACGAACGCGTCGGCCGCGGCGAGGGCCGGGTCCTCGGCGCGCGGCGCGTACTCCTCGTCGGTGAGGCGCGCGATGTTCACCGCGAGCGCGGCGACGGGCGCGACGTAGCCGTTGCGCACGCTGGCCGGGTCGACGGTCGGCGCGACGGCAGGCCCGGTGAACAGGGTGTCGTCGAGGCGCAGCGAGACCGTCGTGCGCCCCGTCAGCCGCAGCTCGCCCGCGACCTGCGCGGCCAGGTCGCCGAGCCCGGCCCGGCCGTTGACCGCCGTCGGGTCCCCGGCGCCGGCCGCAAGCATCATGTCGCCCCCGCCCACGAGGTACACCGTCTCCTGACCCTCGAGCACGGCACGGGTGGGCAGCGTGGTGTGCGCTCCCGGCGAGGTGAGCGCCGCCGCGGCGGTGAACGTCTTGAGGGTCGACGCCGGGACGTGCCCCACGTTCTCGCCGCTGGAGCCCAGCACGTCGCCGGTCATCGCGTCGGTCACGAGGACGCCCACGCGCGGGCCGAGCCGCGTGTCCGCGACGAGCGCGTCCACGAGAGCCTGCACCGCGCCGGTCGCGGGGACCGGCGCCGCGTCGTCGAGCGCCGGCAGCTCGACCTCGAGCGGCGGGGCGGCGACGGCGCCCGGAGCCTGCGGGAACGGCGGCGGCTCGGGGACGGGCGGCTCGAGCGTCAGCACCCCCGGGACGACGTCGTAGGCGTCCGCCGCGGCGTACCCGCCCGCGAGCGCGAGCACCACGCCGACGGCCACGCCCGTGCGCGTCGCCCAGCCCATACCTCTCCCTCGCTCCGCCCCGGCCGCCGGGGCGCGTCGTCCGTCCGCCCGTCCCGACCGGTCGCCGGTCGTCCGACCCTGCTCCGGGGCCGCGGGCACGTGCGCATTATCACTCACGGCGTCGCCCGCCCAGGGCCGTACGGACTCTTGTGGGCGGACGTCCCGTGTCACACTAGTTCCCGCACGACGGCGTCGTCCGTCGATCATCCGACACCAGCCACCGCCCGAGCGCCGCGGTGCCGGTACGACTGGAGGAAGCAGTGGAGTTCGACGTCACGATCGAGATCCCCAAGGGGCAGCGCAACAAGTACGAGGTGGACCACGCGACCGGTCGCATCCGCCTCGACCGCATGCTCTTCACCTCGACCCGCTACCCCGACGACTACGGGTTCATCGAGGGGACGCTCGGCGAGGACGGCGACCCGCTGGACGCCCTCGTGCTGCTCGAGGAGCCCACGTTCCCGGGCTGCCTGATCCGCTGCCGCGCGCTCGGCATGTTCCGCATGCGCGACGAGGCCGGCGGTGACGACAAGGTGCTGTGCGTCCCGACGGGCGACCAGCGCGCCGCGTGGCGCCAGGACATCGACGACGTGTCCGACTTCCACCGCCTGGAGATCCAGCACTTCTTCGAGGTCTACAAGGACCTCGAGCCCGGCAAGTCCGTCGAGGGCGCCCACTGGGTCGGCCGCGCCGACGCCGAGGCCGAGATCGAGCGCTCCCTGCAGCGCGCCATCGACTCCGGGTACCACACGCCGGGCCACTGACCGGCACGTCCTCCCGTACGACGGCGGCCGCTCACCTCGCGAGGTGGGCGGCCGCCGTCGAGCGTCACGGGCCCGGTGCGGTCACCGCGGACCAGCTCGGGCCGGGCAGGCCTGAGGGCGGGACCGGGCAGGGGTACGGCCCGGGCTACGGCCGGCCCGCGTACGGCATCGCGTCGGCCCAGCGCATCGCGACCTCGTGCACGGGGCTCCCCGGCTGCCGCGCCTCGATCATCATCCCGCCGCCGGTGTACATCGCGACGTGGCGGATGGTCGACGGGTTCGACGTGTCGTTGGCATAGAAGATGAGGTCGCCGGGCCGGAGCCGGTCGTAGGAGATCTTCTGCACACGCTGGTACTGCGAGCGCGACGTCCGGGTGATGTCGACCCCCGCGGCGGCCCACGCGCGGGACGTGAGGCCCGAGCAGTCGTAGCCCGGCCCGGTGCCGCCGAACACGTACGGCGCGCCGATCTTCGTGCGCGCCCACGCGACGGCGGCCTGGCCCTGGGCGCCGTTCCCGACGCCCGTGCCGGGCGGCGGCGTGACGACGGGCGGCGGGGCAGGAGTGGGCTGAGGCGCCGGAGCCGGGGCTGGCGCTGGGGCGGGAGCCGGCGCCGGCGCGGGAGCGGGGGCCGGAGCCGGTGCCGGGGCGGGAGCCGGGCTCTGCGGGGCCGGGGCGGACGGCGCGGCCGGGGCGGACGGCGCCGCCGCCGGCGTCCCCGCAGCGGGCGGCGCGACCCGCTCCCGGGCCGCGCTCTCGCGCGCGCTCGCGGCCTGGGCGTCGAGCGCGTCCTGGCGCTCCCTCTCGACGTCGACGCTCGTGGCGCGGGCCTGCGCGAGCTCGGCCAGGAGCGTCTCGCGGCGTGCCGCCGACTCCTGCACAGCCTCGTCGAGCGCCCCGGAGGAGACCTGCGCGACGGCCAGCGCGTCGCGCGCGCGGTCCTCGACCTCGGCCTGGTGCGCGAGCGCCGCGTCGGCCCGCGCGCGGGCCGTGTCCGCGACGGCGCGCGCCGTCGCGTGGGTCTCGACCGCCCGACCGGCGGTGCGGCCCGCGACGCGCTCGGCGTTCTCGCGCGCGACGACCTGCTCCACGCCGTCCGCGTCGAGGACCGCTCGCAGGGCGTCGAGCTCCGTCGAGCCCTGGCGCGACGCGCGGAAGAGGGCGCCGACGGAGGCGCGCGCGTCGGACTCGCCAGACCGGGCCGTCGCGAGCGCCGCCTGGGCGTCGCGCACCTCGGCGTCGGCAGCCTCCAGCTCACCCTGCGCCGCGGCGTACTCCTCCGCCGCCGTCTCGACGGCGGCCTCCGCGGCGGCGTGCCGGTCGCGCAGGGACGCCAGCTCACGCTCGACCGTCGCGACGTCGCGCGATGCCCCGTCGGCGGCCTCGTGCGCGGCGCGCACGTCGTCGTCCGACGGCGCCGCCGAGGCGCTCGGCGCGAGGCCGACGCCGAGCGCGAGGACGAGCGCTCCGGCGGCCCCTGCCACGACGACGCGGCGGCGTGGCGCGCTCCGGGTCACGCGGTTCATCAACCCCTCCTCGGCGTGTCTCGTTGACAGCACTCGCACGAGTCTGCCCGGAAGGTCCGCTCCGCGCGATCCGAGCGGTCGGAGCGTTCTCACAATGTGGTCTCGCATGGTGAGAAGGCACTACCGGGTCGCCGACGACGCGCCTAGCCTCGGCCTCATGTCCCGTCGAATGTGTCGCTGACCCGAGCGCACGTTCGCCTGCCCGCGAGCCGTCGTCGACGACGCCCTCGCCGCGGCATCCCGTCCCGCGTGCGCCTCTCGCCGCGGTCGACGACCCCCGTCCCCGCCGCACCCGCCCCGGTGCACCCGCACGCCGCCGTCCCACCCCACCCGCAGGAGAGCAACCATGAGCACCGACAACGCCCCCGCCTGGTCCTTCGAGACGCGCCAGGTCCACGCCGGCCAGAGCGCCGACCCGACGACCGGCGCCCGCGCGCTCCCGATCTACCAGACCACGTCGTTCGTCTTCCCGGACGCCTCGGTCGCGGCCGACCGCTTCGCGCTCAAGGACCTCGGCCCGATCTACACGCGCATCGGCAACCCGACGCAGGAGGTCGTGGAGAACCGCATCGCCTCGCTGGAGGGCGGCGTCGGGGCGCTGCTCCTCGCGTCCGGGCAGGCCGCGACGACGTTCGCGATCCTCAACGTCGCCGAGGCGGGCGACCACGTCGTCGCGTCGCCGAGCCTGTACGGCGGCACCTACAACCTGCTCCAGTACTCGCTCGCCAAGCTCGGGGTCGAGACGACGTTCGTCGTCGACCCGCACGACCCGCAGGCGTGGCGCGACGCCGTCCGCCCGAACACCAAGCTCTTCTTCGGCGAGACGATCCCGAACCCGCAGGCCGACGTGCTGGACATCGAGGCCGTCGCGGCGGTCGCGCACGAGGTCGGCGTCCCGCTGGTCGTCGACAACACGGTCGCCACCCCCTATCTGCTGCGTCCGCTCGAGCACGGGGCGGACGTCGTCGTGCACTCCGCCACGAAGTACCTCGGCGGCCACGGCTCCGCGATCGGCGGCGTGATCGTCGACGGCGGCACGTTCGACTACGCGGCGCACCCGGAGCGGTTCCCGAACTACAACACGCCCGACCCGTCGTACAACGGCCTCGTCTACGCGCGCGACCTCGGGGTGGACGGCATCCTCGGGGCGAACCTCGCGTACGTGCTCAAGGCGCGCGTGCAGCTCCTGCGCGACCTGGGCTCGGCGATCTCGCCGTTCAACGCGTTCCTCATCGCGCAGGGCATCGAGACGCTCTCGCTGCGCGTCGAGCGCCACGTCGCCAACGCGCAGAAGGTCGCCGAGTGGCTCGAGGCGCGCGACGACGTGCGGACCGTCCACTACGCGGGCCTGGCCTCGAGCCCGTGGCACGCGAACGCGCAGAAGTACCTGCCGCGCGGCGCGGGCGCGGTCCTCGCGTTCGAGCTCGACGGCGGCAGCGAGGCCGGCCAGGCGTTCGTCTCCGCGCTGCAGCTCCACTCGAACGTCGCGAACATCGGCGACGTGCGGTCGCTCGTCATCCACCCGGCCTCGACCACGCACGCCCAGCTCAGCCCCGAGGAGCAGGCGAAGTCCGGCGTGACGCCGGGCCTGGTCCGTCTGGCGGTCGGCATCGAGCACGTCGACGACATCCTCGCCGACCTCGAGCTCGGGTTCACCGCCGCCAAGTCGGCGCTGGGCTCCTGACCGGCCGGCGACGGGCGCGACGATGACGGATCTGGACAGCCGGGGCGCCCTGGGCGCCCCGGCCGTACAGTGGCCGACGGTGACCCCGGTGAACGACGAGCTCCTCTCCCCCGCTCCCGACGCCCGCTCCGGCGCGCGGCCGGGCGACTCGTCGACGCACGGCGTCGCGCCGTCGCGCGCGCGGGTGAAGGCCCCGGTCCCGGCGACCGGGGCGTGGCGCCCGGGCGACCCCGTGGGCCGGCGGCGCTTCGCCGACGTCGGCACGTTCGACCTCGAGTCCGGCGCCCGCCTGCCCGACGTCCGGGTCGCGTACGAGACGTGGGGCACGCTCGCGCCCGACGGGTCGAACGCCGTCCTCGTGCTGCACGCCCTCACCGGCGACTCGCACGTGAGCGGCCCGGCCGGACCGGGGCACGTGACCGCGGGCTGGTGGGAGTCGCTCGTGGGGCCCGGCGCCCCGATCGACACCGACCGCTGGTTCGTCGTCGCGCCCAACGTGCTCGGCGGCTGCCAGGGCACCACCGGACCGGCCTCGCCCGCGCCCGACGGCCGCCCGTGGGGCAGCCGGTTCCCGCGCGTCACGACGCGCGACCAGGTGGCGGTGGAGATCGAGCTCGCCCGGACGCTCGGCATCACGTCGTGGGCGTTCGTCGTCGGCGCCTCGATGGGCGGGCACCGCGTGCTGGAGTGGGCGCTGCTCGGCCCCGAGGCGGGGGTCGACGTCGTCTCGCTCGCCGCGATCGCGACCGCCGCCCAGACCACCGGCGACCAGATCGCCTGGGCCCACCCTCAGCTCGGCGCCGTGCGCGCCGACCCGGGCTTCCGCGGCGGCGACTACTACGACGCCGCGGACGGCGACGGGCCGCACGTCGGGCTCGGCATCGCCCGGCAGATCGCGCACGCCACCTACCGGTCCGCGCGTGAGCTCGACGACCGCTTCGGCCGGCTCCCGCAGGGCGGCGAGGACCCGTTCACCGACGGCCGCTACGCGGTGCAGTCCTACCTCGACCACCACGGCGACAAGCTCGCGCGCCGGTTCGACGCGAACTCGTACGTCGTGCTCACCGAGTCGATGCTCACGCACGACCTCGGGCGCGACCGGGGCGGCGTCGAGGAGGCGCTCGCGCAGATCACCGCGCACGCGCTCGTCGTCGCCGTCGACACCGACCGGTTGTTCCTCCCCGCCGACTGCGCGCGCATCGCCGCCGGCATCCCCGGCGCCGAACCCCTGCGGACGCTCACGAGCGACTTCGGGCACGACGGCTTCCTCATCGAGTTCGACCAGCTCGGACCGATCGTCGCCGACTTCCTCGGCGAGCGAGCGCGCGTTCGGGACTGACCCGCACGTCGGGCGGGCAGGTCCCGAGGCGGGCCCCGTGGTCGGAGCGCGGGCCGGACCGTAGGTTGGTCCCATGCTCGCCGCCTACGCCGACCGCACCGACCCTGACGACCCCCTGGCCGGCCTCGTGGTCGGGGACCGCCCCGAGCCCGAGGCGCGCGAGCACTGGACCACGGTCGACGTGCGCGCCGCGTCGCTCAACCACCACGACCTCTGGTCGCTGCGCGGCGTCGGGCTGCCCGCCGACCGCCTGCCCATGATCCTCGGGACCGACGCCGCGGGCGTCGCCCCCGACGGCTCCGAGGTCGTCGTGCACGCCGTCGTCGGTGCGGACGGGCACGGCGTCGGACCCACCGAGCGCCGTTCCCTGCTGTCCGAGCGGTACCCGGGCACCCTCGCGGAGCGCGTCGCCGTCCCGACCCACAACCTCGTCCCCAAGCCGCCCGAGCTGACCTTCGTCGAGGCCGCGTGCGTCCCGACGGCGTGGCTGACCGCCTACCGCATGCTGTTCACCGCCGGTGGTGCCGCTCCCGGGGACCGTGTGCTCGTGCAGGGCGCCGGCGGCGGCGTCGCGACGGCGGCCGTCGCGCTCGGCGCCGCCGCCGGCCTCGAGACCTGGGTGACGTCCCGTTCCGCGGCGAAGCGCGCCGGAGCGGCCCGCCTCGGCGCGGCCGCGACGTTCGAGCCCGGCGCCCGGCTGCCCGCACCCGTCGACGTCGTCGTCGAGACGGTCGGGCAGGCCACGTGGCGCCACTCGCTGCGGTCCGTGCGGCCGGGCGGCACCGTCGTCGTGGCGGGCGCGACGAGCGGCGACGCGTCGCCCGCCGAGCTCTCGCGCGTGTTCTTCCACGAGATCCGCGTGCAGGGCGTGACCATGGGCTCGCGCGACGACCTCGCCGCGCTCCTGCGGTTCCTCGCGCGGAGCGAGGTGCGCCCCGTCGTCGACCAGGTGCTCCCCCTCGCGCGCGCCCGCGACGGCCTCGCCCGCCTCGCCGCGGGAGAGCACTTCGGCAAGGTGGTGCTCACGCCGTGACGGCGCCGACCTGGGCGCCCGACGTCCTCGGGGCAGGGTTCGAGCAGCGCACCGTCGAGCTGGAGCCCGACGACGAGGGCGACGTCGTCGTCACGGTCGTCCGGTACGTCCCGCCGACGGAGGAGCCCTTGCGCCCCGCGCGCGCGGTGCTCTACCTCCACGGCTGGAGCGACTACTTCTTCCAGACGGAGCTCGCCCAGACCTGGCACGGGCTCGGCGCCGCCTTCTACGCCGTCGACCTGCGCAAGTACGGTCGCAGCCTGCGCCCGCACCAGACCCCCGGGTACGTGGACCACCTCGAGGAGTACGACCCCGACATCGCCGCCGCGCTGGAGGTCGTCCGGGAGGACCTCGGTGCGCACGCCGCGATCATGCTCATGGGGCACTCGACCGGCGGCCTCGTCGCCGCGCTGTGGGCGCACCGGCACCCCGGCGTCGTGCGTGGCCTGGTCCTCAACAGCCCGTGGCTGGAGCTCCAGGGGTCGTCGGTCGCGCGCACCGTCTCCGGCCCCGCCATCCGGCAGCTCGCGCGGTTCCAGCCGCGCGCCCCGCTCCCGAACGTCGATCCCGGGTACTACGCCCGCACGCTCCGCGACCGGGAGGACGGCACGTGGACGATCGAGGACGCGTGGCGTCCGGTCCCGTCGTTCCCCGTCCGGGCGGGGTGGTTGCGCGCGATCATCTCCGGCCACGCCCGCGTCGCCGCCGGCCTCGCGATCCACTGCCCCGTCCTCGTGCTCCTCGCCGAGAGGTCGCTGTTCAGCACCCGCTGGACGGAAGACATGCGCGCCGCGGACATCGTGCTCGACGTGGAGCCCCTCGCCCGCCGAGCCTCGCACCTGGGTCGTGTCGTGACTCTGGTGCGTATCCCCGGCGGCATGCACGACCTGTCGCTCTCGGCGCCCGAGCCCCGGGCCCAGTTCTTCGCGGAGATCGTCCGCTGGTCGGCCGCGTACGGGTGGTCCTGAGCAGCGATCGTCCGCTCTCGCCGACCCGTGCGACCGTTCGTGCGGGCCGACGACGGCCCAGGACGTGCCGGCATCGGCTCGTCCGTCGTGGTGTGTGGGGGTATGCGGAAATGCCGAAGGCCCACCCCGTGTGGGGTGGGCCTTCGGTGAAGGGTTGTCCGGCGGCGTCCTACTCT
>NZ_JBEPOQ010000020.1:0-51950 GCF_040546915.1 Cellulosimicrobium sp. 4261 | reverse complement strand
AGCATGGATCCACGAGTACAACCACCACCGCCCCCACACCGCCTGCGGGAACAAGCCACCGATCACCCGATTGACCAACCTGTCCGGTCAGTACACCTAGCGGCGCCCGGGGCTCACCCGAGCTCTTCCGCGAGCCCGACGATGATGCCTCCGGGTCCCCGCAGGTAGCAGAGCCGGTACGCGTCCTCGAAGCGCACGATCTCCCGCAGCACCGCCCCGCCGTGGCGGGCGAGGCGCTCGACCGTGTCGTCGAGGTCGTCCACGGCGAACATCACCCTATGCAGGCCCAGCACGTTCGGCGACGCCGTGCTCAGGCCGAGGTCGAGCGGCGCCGGCGCGTGGTACCGCGTGAGCTCCAGCCGCCCAGAGCCGTCGGGGACGCGCATCATCGCGATCTCCGACCGCAGGCCGTCGAGCCCGACGACGCGCTCCGCCCACCGCCCCTCGATCGTCATCCGGTTCTCGAGCTCCATCCCGAGCTCGGCGAAGAACGCGACGGCCGCGTCGAGGTCGTCGACGACGACGGCCACGTTGTCGAGGCGCTGGATCGCCACGGGTTCCTCCTGAGGTCTGGTGTCGGTGGGTCGTCCACGGTGCCGGGCAGCCGTGCCGGGCGGCGGTCTCCCCGGGGTCAGGCGCCCTGCCCGACGCCGCGTCCCGGCTCGCTCATGTCACCCGTGCTCGGCGTGCCGTCGCCGAGGCCGTAGCGCAGCAGGACCGTGCCAGTGGGGCTGGACGACGGCGGTTCGAGGAGCGTGAGGTTGGTGGGGACAGCACCGCCGTCGAACACGGTCTTGCCCGTGCCGAGCACGATGGGGTGCACCCACAGGTCGAGCCGGTCGAACAGCCTCTCGCGCAGCAGCGTCTGCACCAGGTCGAGGCTCCCCACGACCTTGACGTGCGCGTGCCGGTCGCGCACCTCGTGCACCGCGGCGGGCAGGTCCGGGCCGAGCAGCGTCGACCCGGCCCACGGCAGGTCCGGCGTCCCGCGCGACGCGACGTACTTCGGGATGCGGTTGAACAGGGTGGCGAAGTCGTCGTCCTGCCCGCCCTCCTGGAACGGCCAGTACGACGCGAAGATGTCGTACGTGCGGCGCCCGAGCAGCAGCGCGTCCGTGCCCTCGTACGCCGCGGCGATCTGCGCGCCCGCGACGTCGTCGAGCAGCGGCGCCTGCCACCCGCCGAACGCGAACCCGCCCTCCGGGTCCTCCTCTGGCCCGCCGGGCGCCTGCCCGACGAGGTCGAGGGTCGTGAACAGCTCGATCTCGATGCTTCCCATGGCTCGGCTCCCGTGGCGTCGTGGTCTCCGTCACGGGTAGGACGTCGTCCGGTCGCCGAACTCATCGACGCGGCGGCCGAGGCGGGTCAGGAGTCGGGCGGACCCGCGTCGTCGCGCTCGTCCGGGACCCACCGGAGGACGTCGCCGGGCTGGCACCCGAGGACACGGCAGACGGCGTCGAGCGTCGAGAACCGCACGGCCTTGGCGCGCCCGTTCTTCAGGACGGCGACGTTCGCCGGGGTGATGCCGACCGCGGCGGCGAAGTCGCCGACGGCCATCTGCCTCCGCTCCAGGAGGACGTCGAGGTCGATGACGATCGGCACCTAGATCACCGCGGCCAGCTCGCGGCGGTCGGTGGTCGCGGCGCGCAGCAGCTCGCGCAGGACCACGACGAGCAGTGCCAGCGCGCCCCCGCCCGCGAGCGAGCCCAGGAGGCCGAGGAGCACGAGCGGGCCGCCGACCTGCGCCCCGAAGGTCAGGTGACCGAACACCGTCGCGGCGAGGGTCGCGACCGTGATCACGCACCCGATCACCACGGTGACCGAACGCAGCGCGCGCGGGTCGAACACCTCGTCGCGGGCGGCGAGATCGAGCAGGCGCCACACCGCCACGAGCGCGACCTCGACCGCGAGCAGCGCCAGCACGGCCAGGACGGAGTACGGGACCACGAGGCCGCGGACCTCCGGGTACTGCGTGGCGACCTCGGCCGCGAGGAGCGGGGCGAGGAACATCGACAGAGCGGTGCCGAGGGCCACGAGGACGAGGAGCGCTCGTGTGCACGCGACGAGAGGACGTTTCATCTATCGATTGTCGATAGATGGGGTGCTGGTGTCAACGAACGAGGCACGACCGTGGCCCGGAGAAAGAACGCGCGGCCCGGCCGTCCTGGTCAGCGCGGCGCCCGCCGCCGCCCACGGCTTCCGCCGTTCTCTCGCCCGTGAGACGGACGATCAGGCGAGTCACAGCGTGTCGTCCGAGGCACCCGCGGATCCTGGCCTGTGGATAACCGGTGCCCTCGTCGTCGTGGCGTCTACCGTCCGGTCCAGAAGTCCACGACCAGGAGGATCATCATGCCCGACCAGCACGAGCGCACGAGCCGGCCCGAGCGATCGACCGGGGTGCCTCGCACGGGGCACCGTCGCCGTGCGTCTCTCGCCACCCGTCGGAGAGCCGCCGTCGGTCGTGTGCTCTCAGGACTCGTGGTCGCCGTCGTCCTCGCGGTCGTCCCCGGGTGCGCGCTGCCGATCGTCGAGACCGACGACGGCGCGACCCCTGTGGCGGCAGCGTCATCCCGGAGCGAGAACGAGTCGAGCGAGGGCGAGTCGGCGACCCCCGGACCTGCCTCGGGAGCGGAGCACGCGATCGTGTCGGGCCAGCCGATCCGGACGCCGTGCTGGTCCTACGAGGGTCCTGAGGCCTTCGTGAACAACGTGTCCACGGAGGAGGAGGAGCGTTGCCACGGGGCCCTCGAGCTCTGGGGTGAGGTCGTCGACGGCGCGGTGGTGCCCACGGGCGTCGGGGCGGTCTACGGGCAGGTGTCGGTCCAACCGGTGCGGGTCGCGACGTCCGAGGCGTGGGGGGTCGGGACCGATCTCGGGGGAGCGGTCGACCTCCTCGCGGACTCGTACTTCGCGGAGAACGGCAGCATCCTCAGCCTGCACGAGGCGACCACCCTCGACGGTGTCCCGGCAAACATCACCCGGGTCCACGGAACGTTCGAGGAGACGCGGACGAAGGCCTTCATCACGGCCTTCGCACCCGAGCGGTTCACGACGGGCACCGACGAGGTGCAGTTCTTCGTGATCGCGATCGTCACCCCCTACGACAACGGCGACGAGCTCATCGACCAGGTGGCGGGTTCGTGGACGTGGGCCTGACGCGGCACCTCGTGCGCTCGGGGACGTCGTCCCCGGGAACGTCAGACGCTGAAGTACTTGGCCTCGGGGTGATGGAACACGAAACAGTCCGTCGACTGCTCGGGGTGGAGCTGGAGCTCCGCGGACAGCTCGACGCCCACGCGCTCGGGTCGCAGGAGCTCGACGACCTTGGTGCGGTCCTCCATGTCGGGGCAGGCGGGGTAACCGAGCGAGAAGCGTGCCCCGCGGTACTCGAGCTTGAACATGCCCTCGACCTCGGTCGGGTCCTCGTCGGCGAACCCGAGCTCGGCACGCACGCGCGAGTGCCACATCTCGGCCAGCGCCTCGGTGAGCTGCACCGACAGCCCGTGGAGCTCCATGTACTCGCGGTAGTGGTTCCCGGCGAACAGCTTCGCGGTGTGCTGATCCACGGAGGCGCCCATGGTGACGAGCTGGACGGGCAGCACGTCGTACCGGCCGGTCTCCTCGACCCAGGACCGCGGCTTGACGAAGTCGGCGAGGCACAGGTGCCGGTCGCGGCGCTGGCGCGGGAAGGTGAAGCGCAGTCGCTCCGTCCCCGGCTCGCCGCCCGACCCGCCGTCGGGCGCGCCGATCCCTGCGAGCCCGGCGCCGTGGTGCGCGACGACGACGTCGTCACCCTCCGACCACACCGGGAAGTACCCGTACACGACCGACGGGTCGACGACGCCCTCGGTGCGGATCCGCTCGTACCAGGCGTTGAGGCGCGGGCGACCCTCGGTCTCGACGAGCTCCTCGTACGACGCCCCGTCGTCGCCACGCCCCGGCTTGAGACCCCACTGGCCCATGAACGTCGCGCGCTCGTCGAGGAACGCCGCGTACTCGGCGAGCTGGACGCCCTTGACGAGGCGCGTGCCCCAGAACGGGGGAGCGGGCACCGGGTTGTCGGCCGCGACGTCGGACCGCGCGGGCAGGTCCTCGGCGGGCGTCTCGGTCACGGTGACCACCGCGTGCCGGCGCTTCTTCAGCGCGGGCAGCCCGACGGCGTCGGGCGACTCGCCGCGCGCGACGCGCACGAGCGGCTCCATGAGGCGCAGTCCCTCGAACGCGTCGCGCGCGTACCGGACCACGCCCGGGAACTGGCCCGCGAGGTCGTCCTCGACGTACGTGCGCGTGAGCGCCGCGCCACCGAGCAGGACCGGCCAGCGGCCGGCGAGCCCGCGCGACGCGAGCTCCGCGAGGTTCTCCTTCATGACGACGGTGGACTTCACGAGCAGCCCGGACATGCCGATGACGTCGGCGTCGTGCTCCTCGGCGGCCTCGATCATCGCGGAGATCGGCTGCTTGATGCCGATGTTCACGACCGTGTAGCCGTTGTTGGTGAGGATGATGTCGACGAGGTTCTTGCCGATGTCGTGCACGTCGCCGCGCACGGTCGCGAGCACGATCGTGCCCTTGGACCCGCTCGCGCCCTCGACCTTCTCCATGTGCGGCTCGAGGTACGCGACGGCCGTCTTCATGACCTCGGCGGACTGGAGCACGAACGGGAGCTGCATCTCACCGCGCCCGAACAGGTCGCCCACGACCTTCATGCCCTCGAGCAGGTGCTCGTTGACGATGTCGAGCGCCGAGATGCCCGACGCCATCGCGGCGTCGAGGTCGTCCTCCAGGCCCTTGCGCGCGCCGTCGACGATCCGGCGCTCGAGCCGCTCGCCGACCGGGAGCGCCGCGAGCTCGGCCGCGCGCTGGTCCTTGAGCGCCGCCGAGTCCACGCCCTCGAACAGCTCGAGCAGCCGGGCGAGCGGGTCGTGCACGAGGTTCCCCTCGTCGTCGTACCGCCGCCGGTCCCACACGAGGTCGAGCGCAGCCTCGCGCTGCTCGTCGGGGATCTGCGCGAGGGGCAGGATCTTCGCGGCGTGCACGATCGCGGAGTCCAGCCCGGCCTCGACCGCCTCGTGGAGGAACACCGAGTTGAGAACCGTGCGCGCCGCGGGGTTGAGGCCGAACGACACGTTCGAGACGCCGAGCGTCGTGTGGATGCCGGGGTAGCGGCGCGTGATCTCGCGGATCGCCTCGATCGTCTCGATCGCGTCGCGCCGCGTCTCCTCCTGACCCGTGGCGATGGGGAACGTGAGGGCGTCGACGATGATGTCGTCCACGCGCAGGCCCCAGTCGCGCGTCAGGGTCTCGACGAGCCGGGTCGCGATCTCCACCTTGCCCGACGCGGTGCGCGCCTGGCCCTCCTCGTCGATCGTCAGCGCGACGACGGCCGCCCCGTGCTCGACCACGTGCGGCATGATCCGTGCGAACCGCGACGTCGGCCCGTCGCCGTCCTCGAAGTTCACCGAGTTCACGACGGCGCGGCCGCCCACGAGCTCGAGGCCCGCCGCGATGACCTCGGGCTCCGTCGAGTCGATGACGAGCGGGAGCGTCGACGCGCTCGCGAGGCGCGAGACGACCTGCTGCACGTCCGCGACGCCGTCGCGCCCCACGTAGTCGATGCACACGTCGAGCAGGTGCGCGCCGTCGCGCGTCTGCGCCCGCGCGATCTCGACGCACTCGTCCCAGTTCTCCGCCAGCATCGCCTCGCGGAACGCCTTCGACCCGTTCGCGTTCGTGCGCTCGCCGATCGCGAGGAAGGACGCGTCCTGGTGCAGGTCGGTGTGCGAGTACAGGCTCGCGACGCCGTTCTCCCGCTCCGGGTGGCGCTCGACGACCGGCCGCGCGCGCACCGCCTCGACGACGCGGCGCAGGTGCTCGGGCGTCGTGCCGCAGCAGCCTCCCACAAGGCCCAGGCCGAACTCGGTGACGAACTGGGTGTGGGCGGCGGCGAGCTCGTCCGGCGTCAGCGGGTACGTCGCCCCGTTCGGGCCGAGCACCGGCAGCCCCGCGTTGGGCATGCACGTCACGGGGATCTCCGCGTGCCGCGACAGGTGCCGCAGGTGCTCGCTCATCTCGGCCGGGCCGGTCGCGCAGTTGAGACCGATCGCGTCGACGCCGAGCGCCTGGAGCGTGGTCAGCGCGGCCCCGATCTCGGAGCCCATGAGCATCGTGCCCGTGGTCTCGACCGTCACCTGGACGATCACGGGCACCTCGCGCCCGACGTCGCGCATCGCGTTCCGCGACCCGGTCACCGCGGCCTTCGCCTGGAGCAGGTCCTGGCTCGTCTCGACGAGGATCGCGTCGGCCCCGCCCTCCAGGAGACCCGCGGCCTGCTCGGCGAACGTGTCGCGCAGGTGCGCGTACGTCGTGTGCCCGAGACTCGGCAGCTTGGTCCCCGGACCCATCGAGCCGAGCACCCAGCGCGGGTGGTCGGCGGTCGCGTGGGCGTCCGCGCGCTCGCGCGCGATCCGCGCCCCGGCCGCGGCGAGCTCGCGGATCCGGTCGTCGATGTCGTAGTCCGACAGGTTGGACCAGTTGGCGCCGAACGTGTTCGTCTCGATCGCGTCCACCCCGACCTCGAGGTACGCGTCGTGCACCGCGGCGATGATGTCGGGTCGCGAGACGTTGAGGATCTCGTTGCAGCCCTCGAGCCCCTGGTAGTCCTCGAGCGTCGGGTCCTGCTCCTGGATCATCGTGCCCATCGCGCCGTCCGCGACGACGACGCGCGTGCGCAGCGCCTCCGCGAGGGCCCGGGAGCGGGCGTCGGCGAGGTCCTGAGGAACGACGGTCGGCATGCTCGCAGCGTAGATCGCGTGCGGCACGGCACGGGGAGCCGTCTCAGCCTGCCGACGCGCCGCGCGGACGTCATGGGAAAAGCACGTGCCCGACGGAGCGGGCCCCCCTACCGTGGTCGCCATGTCCTCTCCCTCGACGACCGACCGCGCCGAGGCGGCGCCCCCGACGCTCGCCCCGATCGCCGAGCGCGCCGCCGCGCCGTCGACCCTGCCGCCGGTCACCGCGGGCGGGCTCACGTGGCGCTCCGCCACGCCTGCCGACGCGCCGGCCCTGCTCACGCTGCGCAACGACATCGCGGAGGCGGACGACGAGCCGTACCGCGAGACGCTCGCGGAGATCGAGGAGATCTTCACCGCGCCGTGGCGCGACGTCGCGGCCGACTCGATCGTCGGCGTCGACGCCGACGGGACGCTGCGCGCCTACGGGATGGTTGACACCAACCCCGGGGACGCGCGCACCGTGCGGGCGTTCCTCGGCGGCGGCGTCCATCCCACCCACCGGGGGCGGGGCATCGGGCGCGAGGTGCTCGCCTGGCAGGTCGCCCGTGCCCGGCAGGTGCTCGCCGCGAGCGGCAAGGAGCTGCCCGCGCGGCTCGCCGTCTTCGGGGAGGACACCGACCCGCCCGAGAAGGCGCGGCTCTACGCGCGGTTCGGGTTCGTCGCCCGCCGCTTCTATTCCGACCTGCGCCGCGACCTCGCGGCCCCCGTGCCCGACGTCCCGCTCGACGGGTCCCTGCGCGTCGTCCCCTGGACCACCGAGCTCGACGAGGCGACGCGCCTCGCGCACAACGACGCGTTCCGTGACCACTGGGGGAGCGAGCCCCGCACCGCCGAGGCCTGGACCCACGGTCGCAGCGAGTTCGCGCCGCAGTGGTCGTTCCTCGTGGTCGACGACGCGCCCGACGTCGACGCGCTCCTCGCCGACCCGGCCACCGACCCCGAGACCGCGGCCGCGCTGCGCGCGGGCGAGCCGCTCGTCGTCGGCTACGAGATGGCGGGCCGGTACGACGAGGACTTCCCCGTGCGCGGGTACACGTTCGGGTACACCGAGCTCCTCGGCGTCCGGCGCGCGTACCGCGGCCGCCGCGTCGCCGTCGCGGCGCTCGCGGCCGCGATGCGCGCGTTCGCGGCGGACGGCATGCAGTACGCCGCGCTCGACGTCGACACCGAGAACCCGTCCGGTGCGCACGGCCTGTACGCGAGCCTCGGCTACGAGAAGGTCACCGGCTCGCGCATGTACTCGATCGAGCTCTGAGCGAGCTCGACGGGAGCGGTCACAGCGTCGAGGCGGAGAGCGCGTCGCAGTCCTGGAGCGTGCCGCCCTCGTAGCCGGTCGTGAACCAGCGCTGGCGCTGCTCGCTCGACCCGTGGGTCCAGCCCTCGGGGTTGACCTGGCCGGTCGCGGCCTCCTGGATGCGGTCGTCCCCGACGGCGGACGCCGCGGACAGCGCGTCGTCCAGCTCCTGCGCGGTGATCGGTGCGAGGAACGTCACGCCTGTGTCCGGGTCGACGGTGGTCGCCGCGTGGCCCGCCCACATGCCGGCGAGGCAGTCGGCCATGAGCTCGATGCGCACGGAGTCGGACTCCGGGCCCGTGCCCTGCCGGTCCGCCGAGTCCATGGCGCCGGTGAGCTGCTCGATGTGGTGCCCGAACTCGTGCGCGACGACGTACATCTCCGCGAGCCCGCCGTCGTTCGCGCCGAAGCGGTTCGTCAGGTCGTCGTAGAAGCCGAGGTCGATGTACACCGTCTGGTCGGGCGGGCAGTAGAACGGCCCCACGGCGCTCGTCGCCGCACCGCAGCCCGTCGAGACCTGCCCGGTGAAGCTCACGACCTCGGGCAGCGCGTACTCGACGCCGGCCTGCTGGGGGAGGGCCTCGGTCCAGTAGGCGTCGAGCGACTGGACGGTGCCGTTGAGCCGGCACTCGCGCGTCGTGTTCGCCTGCTCGGCGGTGCAGGTGTCGATGTACTCCTGCTGACCGTCGCCGTACGCGCCCGAGTCCGACCCGTCGCCGCCGGTCAGCGCGCTGAGGTCGACGCCCGTCTGGTTGCCGACGAACGCGATGAGCAGCGCGACGAGCACCGCGCCGATCCCGCCGCCCGCGATCAACGGGCCGCGCCCGCGGCCGCCACCCTTGCGGACGCGTCCGCCCTCGAACGATCCGCCTTCCTGGAATGTCACAGGGGAACGCTACCGCCGAGCGCGGCCACAGGCCTCAGAAACGGACCAGGGCGCGCAGCACGCGCGCGAGCAGGTCGTGGTCGCCGCGGTGCTCGTGCCGCTCACCGGGCCCGACGACGGGCGCCGGTGGCTCGCGACGCGGCAGGGTCCCGGGGTCCTCACCCGGGAGCTCGGCGACGGTCTCGGCCAGGTAGGTGTCGACGAAGTCGACGAGGAACCGTTCGACGCGTCGGCCCGTGAGGGCGATGTTCCAGTCCGTCGGGCCCACGAGGATGACCGACAGGTCCTGCCCGAGCAGGTAGACGAAGACGCACGCCTCCGCGGTGTTGAGGATGCACCGCGCCGAGCTGCCCGGGACGGCCGGGCCCTGGGTGAGGGCCGCGGCGACGGCCCGCGCCACCTCGACCACCGGCCCGGGGGAGGGGCCGGCGCTGCCGAGGACCCGGCCGCCGGGTCCGAGCGCCAGCACGTGCGCCTCGTGGTCGAGGGCGTCGTCGATGCCCCGCAGCACGTCCACCACGCTGCGGGGGGCGACCCGCCCGGGCTGGTCGAGGGCGTCCGCGACCACGGGCGTCAGAGGGACAACGACTCGTCGAGCTGGGCCAGGCCGCGGCGCGCGAGCGCGAGGTTCGCCCGTCCGCGGTCGAGCACGAGGTAGGAGAAGGTGCCGCGCAGGCTCTCGCGCTGCGCGAGGCGGATGAGGTGGTACTGGCGGCCGAGCGTGATGAGGATGTCCTCGATGCCGTCCTCGAGACCGAGCTGCTCGATCGCCCGGAGCTTGGCACGGATGACCTCGGTGTTGGCCGCCGCGGCGAGCTCGAGGTCGAACGGAGCGGTCTGCTTCTGGACCAGGGCCATGCCGCTGCTGTAGTCGACGACCGCGATCGCGATCGCCCCGTCCAGCTCGAGGACCGTGCTCAGTGCTGCTTCGGCGTTGCTCAACGTGCTCTCCTTGCTCGGGCCGGACCGCGGTCTCGTCCGTGGTCCGGGTCGTCCGGAGGCTAGCATGATGGGCTGATTGTCCCGTTCTGTTCCACGCCCGTCGAAGGCGCCGGCGAGGGTCCGCGGCACGGTCCGTGGAAAGACCGCGCGAGAGCGAGCCCGCGGCCCGTAGAATCGTCGGGCCCCGTCGATCGGATCGCCCCACCAGGCTGGATCCACCGGGGTCACCCCTTCGGAGAGGACCTGCACGTGATCACCGCCCACGGCGTCGAGCTGCGCGTCGGCGCCCGCGTCCTGCTGCACGAGGCGACGTTCCAGATCGCCGCGGGCGACCGGATCGGCCTCGTCGGCCGCAACGGCGCCGGCAAGACGACCCTGACCAAGACCCTCGCGGGCGAGACCCAGCCCACGGCGGGCAAGATCACGCGCGGCAACGACATCGGCTACCTGCCCCAGGACCCGCGCACGGGCGACCTCGAGGTCATCGCGCTCGACCGGGTCCTCTCGGCACGCAACCTCGACAAGATCGTGCGCCAGATGCGCGAGACCGAGGGCGCGATGGCGAGCGCGGACGCGGAGACCCACGAGGCCGCGATGGAGCGCTACCCCAAGCTCGAGGCACGGTTCCTCGCGGCGGGCGGGTACGCGGCCGAGAGCGAGGCGCACCGCATCACGAGCAACCTCGGTCTCGACGACCGCGTGCTCGGCCAGCCGTTGAGCACGCTGTCCGGCGGGCAGCGCCGCCGCATCGAGCTCGCGCGCATCCTCTTCTCCGGCGTCGAGACGCTGCTCCTCGACGAGCCGACGAACCACCTCGACGCGGACTCGATCGTCTGGCTGCGCGACTACCTCAAGTCGTACAGCGGCGGCTTCGTCGTGATCTCGCACGACGTCGAGCTGCTGCGCGCGACGGTCAACAAGGTGTTCCACCTCGACGCCAACCGCGGCGAGCTCGACCAGTACAACCTCGGCTGGGACGCCTACCTCGCGCAGCGCGAGTCCGACGAGCGGCGCCGTCGTCGCGAGCGGCAGAACGCGGAGAAGAAGGCGGGCGCGCTCCTCGCCCAGGGCGAGAAGATGCGCGCCAAGGCCACCAAGGCCGTCGCCGCGCAGCAGATGATGCGCCGCGCCGAGAAGATGCTCGCCGGCATCGAGGGCGAGCGCCAGAGCGACAAGGTCGCGAAGCTGCGCTTCCCCAAGCCCGCGCCGTGCGGCCGCACGCCGCTCACCGCGAGCGGGCTGTCCAAGGCCTACGGCTCGCAGGAGGTCTTCGCGGGCGTCGACCTCGCGATCGACCGCGGCAGCCGCGTCGTCGTGCTCGGCCTCAACGGCGCCGGCAAGACGACGCTCCTGCGCATCCTCGGCGGTGTCGAGCAGCCGGACACGGGCGAGGTGAACCCGGGCCACGGCCTGAAGATCGGGTACTACGCCCAGGAGCACGACACGCTCGACATGGACGCGACCGTCGTCGAGAACCTGCGTCACGCGGCGCCCGACCTCACGGACACGCAGGTGCGCTCGGTCCTCGGGTCGTTCCTGTTCTCCGGCGACGACGCGGACAAGCCGACGAACGTGCTGTCCGGCGGGGAGAAGACGCGCCTCGCGCTCGCGACGCTCGTCGTCTCGGCGGCGAACGTGCTGCTCCTCGACGAGCCGACGAACAACCTCGACCCGGCGTCGCGCGCCGAGATCCTCGGCGCGCTCAAGACGTACGAGGGCGCGGTCGTCATGGTCACGCACGACGACGGCGCGGTCGAGGCGCTCGAGCCCGAGCGGGTCCTCCTGCTGCCGGACGGCGACGAGGACCTGTGGAGCGACGAGTACGCGGAGCTCGTCTCGCTGGCCTGACCGGCGTCACGTCAGGAGGCGGCGGCGGTAGCCCTCGGCCACCGCGGCGGCGCGGTCGCGCACGCCGAGCTTGTCGTAGACGTGCTGGAGGTGGGTCTTGATGCTCGCCTCACCGATGAACAGCGTCGCCGCGGCCTCCCGGTTCGAGCTGCCGTTCGCGACGAGCTGCAGCACCTGCCTCTCCCGGTCGGTGAGCGTGCCGGCACCGGGCCGGCGCACCTGACCCATGAGGTGCTGGGTCGCCGACGGCGCGAGCACCGGCTCTCCGCGGGCGGCCGCGCGCACGGCCCGGAGCAGGTCGTCGGGCAGCGCGTCCTTGAGGAGGTAGCCGATCGCCCCCGCCTCGATCGCGGGGAGGACGTCGCTCTCGCCGTCGAAGGTGGTCAGGACCAGCACCCGGGCGTCGGGGACCTGCGCGCGCAGGGCGGCCGTGGCGGCGACCCCGTCCATCCCGGGCATGCGCAGGTCCATCAGCACGACGTCCGCCGCCAGCGCCCGCGCGCGCTCGACGCCCTCGGCGCCGTCCCCGGCCTCGCCGACCACCACGACGTCCTCCGCCCCGGCGAAGGTGTCGCGCAGACCGCCTCGTACGACCGGGTGGTCGTCGACGACGACGAGCCGGATCATCGGTCCGTCCACCCCCTCTCGCTCGCGCCCCCGAGGGCGATCGCCGGGACGCGCGCGCTGACGGAGGTGCCCTCGCCCGGCGTGCTCTGGACCACCACCTGGCCCCCGACCCCGCGGATGCGCTGGCGCATGCTCGTGAGCCCGAAACCGGTGCCGACCCCGTCGGCGAACCCGCGACCGTCGTCCCGCACGTCGAGCAGCACCTCGGTGCCCGTGTACGACAGCGTGACACCGACGCGCGACGCACGGGCGTGCTTCGCCACGTTGGTGAGCGACTCCTGCGCGACCCGGAAGAGCGACACCTCGATCGCCGGGCTCAGCGGTTCCCGCGTGCCGGTGACCTCGACCCGGGTGCCGACCCCCTGGTCGCGCGACCAGCGTTCGGCCAGGGTGCGCAGCGCGTCGGGGAGGTGCGCCTGCCCGAGCTCCCGCGGCGCGAGCGCCCGGACGGAGCGTCGCGCTTCCGTCAGGCTGCTCCGTGCGAGCCGGAGCGCCCGCGTCACGTGCTCGTCCGGCTCGTCCCGGGCGCTCGCGGAGCGCTCCGCGGCCTGGAGCTGCGTGATGATCCCGGCGAGGCCCTGGGCGAGGGTGTCGTGGATCTCGCCGGCCAGCCGCTGCCGCTCGTCCTGCGCCCCGGACTCGCGGGCCTGGACGACGAGCTGCGCGTGGAGACCGGCGTTCTCGTGCAGGGCTGCCTCGAGCCGGGCGACGAGCTCCTCCCGTCTGCGCTCCTCCGGCTCGCTCCGCGCCGTGAGGAGGATGCCGGCGCCGATCGCCGCGGTCTGGACGGTGACGATCACGAGGAACTCCGCGAGCACGTCCGGGCTCGGGTCGGCCCACACGCCCATCGCCGCCCCGTTGAGGGCCACGGAGGTCGCGAGCACGCCGAGCACGCCGACCTGCCACGGTCGGAGCAGGTAGGCCTGGAAGAAGCCGGCGACGGTGAGCACGAGGAACACGTCGGAGACCGTCATGAGGGCGACGCACAGGGCGAGCAGCCCCACGAGGTAGAGGCCCGCCGGCACCGGTCGCAGAGCCCTTCTCCGCAGCGGCAGCGTCTGCCCGAACAGCACCCACAGCGCCGTGGCGGCGATCAGCCCGAGCGCCGACGCGCCCTCCGGCCAGAAGCTCGTGCCCGAGGGCGGCAGCGCCTGGACGAGGTACGCGACGGTGGAGACGGTCAGCAGCAGCCACGGCGCGAACAGCTGCAGCAGGTCCCAGACCCGCAGCTGCTCCTCCCTCCACGCCAGGCGGGGGCGGTGGGCCGCCCCCGCCTCGTCCGTGGCGTCGGGCACGAGCGTCCCGGGACTCAGCTCCGGCCTCGCCGCGAGATCCCGCATCATCGACCCCTACTCCCAGCGGAAGAGCTTCGCGGCGACCGCGCTCGCGACGACCGCGATGCCCGCCATTATGGCAACCTGGAGCCAGAAGGGCTGCCCGGCGCTGGTGGCGGTGGCCTGGCCCGCCTCGGCGGACCAGGCCGTGGTGAGGGCCTGGAGCCCGGGCGGCACGTGCTCGCCGACGGCGCGCAGCGCGTCGGGCATGACGGCGCGGGGCAGGAAGGCCCCGCCGAAGAACATGAGCGCGACGAACAGGATCGTGCCGGCCTGGTTGGCCGCGCTGCTCGTGCGGACCACGGACGCGGAGACGAGTCCGACCCCGAGCAGCGCCGCGTAGCCGACGACGAAGGCCACGACGAACTCCAGCGGCCGCTCGGGCGGTGCGACGTCCAGCACCACCCAGGCGGCGAGGACGAGGAGCACGGCCGAGACGACCACCGACGCCGAGGCGACGAGCACCTGGGCGAGCAGGACGCGCTGCGGCGGCAGGGGAGTGGTCGACAGCCTGCGCAGGATGCCGCGCTCGCGGTACGTCGCGACCACCGCCGGGACGTGCTGGACGGCGATCATCACCATCCCGAACACCAGCGCGGTCGGTGCCCAGACGTCGATGGCGCGCAGCCCGCCGGACTCCGGCGTCGGCTCGCGGAGCGCGGGGACCGTGCCGAGGCCGAGCAGGAGCGCCGTCGGGAACAGCACGCCGAAGACGACGGTGGTCGGGTCGCGGAGGAAGAGCCTCGTCTCCACGGTCACCGTCCTGCGCAGGGCGCCCATCAGCCGGCCTTCCGCTCGGAGGCGTCCACGGAGCCCGGGGTACGCCCCGTGAGCGCCACGAACGCGTCGTCGAGGTTGCGTCGGTCGACGCGGAGGTCCTCCGCGACGACCTGAGCCCGGGCGAGGGCCCCGGCGACGCTGCTCAGGACCTGTCCTCGCCCGGTGACCCGCCAGCGGTCGTCCACCACGTCCACCCCGGTCACGTCCGGCAGCCCCGTCAGGACGCTCGCGTCGAGGGGCTGGCGCAGGCGGAAGCGGACCTGCTGCGGCGCGTCGACCCGTGCGACCAGGCCCGCGGGCGTGTCCACGGCCGCGACCCTGCCGCCGCTGATGACGGCGATCCGGTCGCCGAGGCGCTCCGCCTCGTCCATGAAGTGCGTGACGAGGAGGATCGTGACGCCGCGGTCGCGGACCTGCTCGACCACGCTCCACGTGTCGCGGCGCGCCTGCGGGTCGAGACCGGTCGTGAGCTCGTCGAGGATCGCGACCCTCGGGTTGCCGACGAGGGCGAGCGCGATCGACAGGCGTTGCTTCTGCCCGCCGGACAACGCCTTGTACCGGGTGTCGCGCTGGTCGCCGAGGTCGAGGAGCTCGACCAGCTCGCGCCGGTCGGCGGGGTCCGGGTAGAAGGAGGCGTAGAGGTCCAGGGCCTCGCCGACCGTGATCGCGTCGGGGAAGCTGCTCTCCTGGAGCTGGACGCCGAGCCGCCGGCGCACCTCGGCCCGGTCCGCGACCGGGTCGAGCCCCAGCACCGAGACCGAGCCGGAGTCGGGCCTCCGGAGCCCGGCGATGCTCTCGACGGTCGTCGTCTTGCCGGCGCCGTTGGGCCCGATGATGCCGAAGATCTCTCCCTCGTCCACGGAGAACGAGACGTCGTCGACGGCGACGTGCCGTCCGTAGCGCTTGTGCAGATGACGGACTTCCAGTGCGGTCATGCTGCGAGGCTAGGGACGCGCGCCGCCCCGGGGATCGACCGTCGCGTCGCTGCTCGGGTGGACGCGCGCCTCCACCGTTCGGTGGACCCGGTCCGCGGCGGGGACGACGCGAGCGCGGCCTAGCGCGGCGGTCGCTCGCTCGCGTCACCCGGCGTCGTGCCGAGCTGCGCGTCGATGAGCGCGTCCTCCTCGTCCTCGGCGCTCGGACGGCGCGAGCGCGGCTCCCGCCGGGCCCGCGCGGCGTCCGGGTCCTGGGCCGCGAGGAGGTCACCGGCGGTGAGGGTGGTCTCCTCCCCGCGCGCGTCGCGCCGGTCGCGGCGCACGAGGAGCCAGAAGCCGGCGACGGCGCCGAGGGCGAACACCGCCCACTGGAACGCGTACGACAGGTGCGAGCCGGGGTCGGTGTCCGGCTTCGGCAGCGCCTCCAGGGTCTGCGCCGCGGGCGGGACCTCGGTGCGCAGCTGCCCGTAGGCACCGACCGTGCGACCCTCGGCCCAGCCGCCGCCGTCCGGGCCGGCGGCGAGGACCTGGTCCGTCGAGATGGCCTGCACCTGGCCCGCGGGTGCGTCCCGGCCCGACGGCGGCTCGTCGCCGCGCAGCGTGACGGTCGCCTCGACGTCGCCCGCGGGGGGCGGGGGCACGTCCCCCGGGGTGACGGCGTCGGTCCCCAGCGGCACGAACCCGCGGTCCACGATGACGACGAGCCCGTCCGGCGCGGACGGCGTGGGGTTCGTCACGAACGGGACGAGCACGTGGAAGCCGGGGCTGCCTCCGACCGGCCGGTTGCGCAGCAGGACCGTGGCGTCCGTCTCGTAGCGGCCCTCGAGCGTCACCGGCCGCCAGAGGTCGGCCTCGTCGAGCTCCGCACCGGGGGCGGGGAGCACGTCCTCCACCGGGACCGGGGTCGACGTGTAGTTCGCCTCGATGCGCTCGATCTCGGCGTCGCGCGAGACGTAGCGGTTCCACTGCCAGCGGCCCGCGACGAGGCACAGCGCGACGAGGACGAGGACCCCGACCGCGAGCGTCGCCCACTGGCGCGGCGTGCGCGGCTGGTGGGCGTCCGCGGTGGCGCGCTGCGGCGTCGGGCCCGCGGGGACGTGCGGTGGTGCGGCCTGCGTCACGGGGCCGCCCGGCGCTCGAGCTCGTCGACCGGCACGGTCGAGCGCCAGAACGAGCGGGCGCCGAGGAACGTCTCCAGGTGCTCCCGGTGCGCGTCGCACGCGAGCCACACCTTGCGCCGCTCAGGCGTGTGGATCTTGGGGTTGTTCCACAGCAGACCCCACGCGGCGGCCTCGCGGCAGCCCTTGGCGCTGCACACCAGCTCCTCCTCGCCGACGGGGTCGGCGAGGCCCAGGACGTCGGTCACCGGCGGTCCTCCTCGTCGTCGTGCGGCTCGCGGGGCTCGGCGCCCGCGATGCCGTGGCTTCCGGGTGCTCCCGCCGTGGGCAGCGCCCGGTGCTCCATGGGGGAGGTGTCGTAGTGCGCCTGGTCGCGGCCCGCGTTGGCGACGAGCACCGCGCTGTACGGCAGCACGACCGCGCCGACGGCGAGGACCCAGGTCACCCAGCTGCCCTGCGCCAGGATGGCGCCGAAGATGCACACGAGGCGGATGCCCATCTGGATCAGGTACTTGCGCTCCCGGCGCGCCTGGTCCGCGGCGAGCGGTTCCGGGGCGGCGGTGATGCTCGGGACCGCCTCGGCCGACCTCCGGGCGGCGCGTCGTGTGGTCACCCGTCCAGTCTACGTTTGTCGGTCCCCCACAAAGTGTGGGGGACCGGTGTGACCTCGCCGCACCGCGCACCGCGGGCCCCGCGCACGGTACGGTCGGTGCGGCGCCGTCGCGCCGGGCCCGGCAGGGCCCACCCGGCACCGGCCGCGCGGGACCCGTCCCCGGCCGCCGACCCACCCGACCGTCCCGAGGAGCCGCACGTGTCCGAAGCCACCGCCCCCGCCCCGCGCACCGTCGTCGTCACCGGCGCGAACCGGGGCATCGGCCGTGCCATCGCCGAGCGCTTCGTCGCGAACGGCGACCGTGTCGCGACCGTCTACCGGGGCGGTGACCTGCCCGAGGGCGTCTTCGGCGCCGTGGCGGACATCACCGACACCGCCGCCGTCGACGCCGCGTTCTCCGAGATCGAGAAGGAGCTCGGCCCGGTCGAGGTGCTCGTCGCGAACGCGGGCGTCACGCACGACCAGCTCCTGCTGCGGATGACCGACGAGGACTTCGAGTCCGTGATCGACGTCAACCTCACCGGGACGTTCCGCTGCGTGCGCCGGGTGACGAAGGGCATGATCCGGCAGCGCCGCGGCCGCATCGTGCTCGTGTCGTCCGTGATCGGCCTCTACGGCGGCGCGGGCCAGGTCAACTACGCCGCGTCGAAGGCCGCGCTCGTCGGCATGGCACGCTCGATCACGCGCGAGCTCGGGTCGCGCAACATCACGGCGAACGTCGTGGCGCCCGGGTTCATCGACACCGCGATGACCGCCGAGCTCCCCGAGGAGCGCCAGGCCGCCTACAAGGCCGCCATCCCCGCGGGCCGCTTCGCCCAGGCGGACGAGGTCGCCGGCGTCGTGCAGTTCCTCGCGTCCGACGACGCCGCGTACGTCTCGGGGGCTGTGATCCCCGTCGACGGCGGCCTCGGCATGGGCCACTGACCGCTCCCGGCGGCGCGTCCCGCGCCCGCCCGCGGCGCCGTCACCGACGCGCCCGCCCCACCTCTCTTTCAGTACGCTCGCCTCAGCGCGCCCACAGCGGGCGCACGACGGAAGGAAACCGATGGGTCTGCTCGACGGCAAGAAGCTCCTCGTCACGGGAGTGCTCACCGACTCCTCGATCGCGTTCCACGCGGCGCGGCTCGCGCAGGAGGAGGGAGCCGAGGTCGTGCTCTCCTCGTTCGGCCGCCAGATGAAGCTCACGCAGGCCTTCTCGAAGCGCCTGCCGGTCGAGGCGCCCGTCGTGCAGCTCGACGTCACGGACGCCGACGACCTCGCCGGCCTCGCGGACGCGGTGCGCGAGCACACGGACCGCCTGGACGGCGTCGTGCACTCGATCGGGTTCGCGCCGCAGAGCGTCATGGGCGGCAACTTCCTCTCCGCCACCTGGGAGGACGTGGCGACCGCGCTCCAGGTCTCGACGTTCTCCTACAAGTCCCTCGCGGTCGCCGCGAAGCCCCTCATGACCGACGGGGGCGCCGTCGTCGGCCTGACGTTCGACGCGCAGTTCGCGTGGCCGGTCTACGACTGGATGGGCGTCGCGAAGGCGGGCCTCGAGTCCGCGAACCGCTACCTCGCGCGCGACCTCGGCCCCGACGGCATCCGGGCCAACCTCGTCTCCGCGGGCCCGATCCGCACCACGGCGGCGAAGTCCATCCCGGGCTTCGAGCAGATGGAGGACGGCTGGCCGAACCGGGCTCCCCTGGGCTGGGACCAGACGACGGCGGAGCCCGCCGCGCGCGCGGTCGTCGCGCTCCTGTCCGACTGGTTCCCGGCGACGACCGGTGAGATCGTGCACGTCGACGGCGGCGTGCACGCCATGGGGCAGTGACCGCGGAGCAGCGCAACGGCGCGCAGACCCCCGACGGCGGCGCGCGCCGCCTCGTCCTGCTGCGCCACGCGAAGGCGGAGCCCGGCGGCGGGAGCGTCGACGACGTGCTGCGTCCCCTCGCGCTCAACGGCCGCCGGCAGGCGGTGCGCGTCGGTGCGGCGCTGCGCGAGACGGGGCTCGTCCCCGAGCGCGTGCTGTGCTCCTCCGCGCTGCGCACGCGTCAGACGTGGGAGCTCCTCGCGGCGCACCTGGGCGACGTCGAGCCCGACGTGCTGGTGAGCGACGGGCTGTACGCGGCCGACGTGGCCGACGTGCTGGACCTCCTGCGCACCACGGACCCGCGCGTCCGCACGCTGCTCGTCGTCGGGCACGAGCCCACGATGGCGGCCACCGCGTCGTACCTGGCCGACCCGGCGTCCGACGGCGGCGCGCTCGCCCAGGTGCGCGTCGGCGTGCCGACCGCGACGTACTCGGTGCTGGAGTCCGGGGCGTCGTGGGACGCGTGGGAGCCGCAGGCCGCCCTGCTGACGTACGTGGGCCGGCCGTCCTGACCCGAGCCCGGCGCACCCGCACGACGGAGCCCCGGCACCTCACGGTGCCGGGGCTCTCGCGCGTCCGGGTTCAGCGCGCGGCGTCGACCTGGTCGACGACCGCGAGCACCGCGTCGAGTCGCGGACCGTCGACGCCGTAGGGCGCCTGCTCGCGCACGACGGGCTTGGCCGCGAAGGCGATGCCGACGCCCGCCGCGCCGATCATGTCGAGGTCGTTCGCGCCGTCGCCCACGGCGATCGTGGCGCTCAGCGGCAGGCCGAGCTCGGCCGCGAACTCGCGCAGCGCGGCCTCCTTCGCCGCGCGGTCGACGACCGGCCCCGTCGTGCGGCCCGTGAGCCGCCCGTCGGAGACCTCGAGCCGGTTCGCGCGGAAGCGCGTGATGCCGAGCTCGGCCGCGAGCCCGGCCACGACCTCCTCGAAGCCGCCCGAGACGAGCGCGACCTCCCAGCCGCGGCGCCGGGCCTCGGTGACGAGCTCCCGCACGCCGGGGGTGAAGGTCGCCCGCGCACGGACGTCGGCGAACGCCGCGACGGGCACGCCCGCGAGGGTCGCGACCCGTTCGCGCAGCGAGGCGCCGAAGTCGATCTCGCCGCGCATCGCGCGCTCGGTCACCGCGGCGACCTCGGCCCGCGTGCCCGCGTGGTCGGCGAGGAGCTCGATGACCTCCTGCTCGATGAGCGTCGAGTCGACGTCCATGACGAGGAGCCGCACGGGGGCGCTCGGCGGGTCGGGGGTCACGCGAGGGCTCCTCGTGGCGGTCGCGGGCGGGACAGGGCTCGGCGCGGCGTCGGGCACGTGCACGACACCGGTCGGGGAAGGCGTCACTCGACGACCGTCCCCTTGGGGACGACCGTGATCCCGGACTCGGTGACCGTGAAGCCGCGCGCGCGGTCCTGCTCGGGGTCGAGGCCGATACGGGCCTGCTCCCCGACGACGACGTTCTTGTCGATGATCGCGCGGTGCACCTGCGCGTGGCGGTGCACCTGCACGCCGTCCATGAGCACGGAGTCCGAGACGGACGACCACGAGTGCAGGTAGGTGCCGGGCGACAGGACGGAGCCGACCGCCGTCGCGCCCGAGATGATGACGCCGGGGGAGACGAGCGAGTCCGCGGCGTGGCCCAGGCGGCCGCGGCCCGCGTGCACGAACTTCGCGGGCGGCAGCCCCGTGTAGCCGGTGTGCAGCGGCCACTCCTCGTTGTAGAGGTTGAAGACCGGCGTGACGGCGATGAGGTCCTTGTTCGCGTCGTAGTACGAGTCGATCGTCCCCACGTCGCGCCAGTAGTCGCGGTCGCGGTCGGTCGAGCCCGGCACGTCGTTGCGGATGAAGTCGTAGACCGCGGCCGTGCCCTTCTCGACGAAGGCGGGCACGATGTCACCGCCCATGTCGTGGCGCGAGTCCGCGTTCGCGGCGTCGGACGTGACGGCGTCGACGAGCGCGTCGGTGTCGATGACGTAGTTGCCCATCGAGGCGAGCACCTCGTGGGGGGAGTCGGCGAGGCCCACCGGGTCCGAGGGCTTCTCGCGGAACGCCGCGATCTTCGTCGGGTCCTTCGGGTCGGTCTCGATGACGCCGAACTGGTCCGCCATCGAGATCGGCTGGCGGATGCCCGCGACGGTGAGCTGCGCGCCGGACTCCACGTGCGCGTCGACCATCTGGGAGAAGTCCATGCGGTACACGTGGTCCGCGCCCACGACCACGACGATGTCCGGGCGCTCGTCGTCGATGATGTTGAGGCACTGGTAGATCGCGTCCGCGCTGCCGAGGTACCAGTGCTTGCCGACGCGCTGCTGCGCGGGCACCGGCGCGACGTAGTTGCCGAGCAGGGACGACATGCGCCACGTCTTCGTGATGTGCCGGTCGAGGCTGTGCGACTTGTACTGCGTCAGCACGATGATGTGCAGGTAGTGGGAGTTCACGAGGTTGGACAGCGCGAAGTCCACGAGGCGGTAGATGCCCCCGAAGGGCACCGCGGGCTTGGCCCGCGAGGCGGTGAGCGGCATGAGGCGCTTGCCCTCGCCCCCGGCGAGGACGATGGCGAGGACTCGGGGTGCGGCGGCCATGCCCAGACGGTAGCCCCTCGGGGCGGGACCACGCAGCAGGACCCGCATCCTGGGCGCGGGTCGCTTCGGCCCCGCCCACCGGGGGGTCCGCGGCGGGCGACTCGGCTACGGTGTGGCGCGTGAGAGTCGACCTCCTGACCCGTGAGTACCCGCCGCACGTCTACGGCGGGGCCGGCGTGCACGTCGCCGAGCTGTCCGCGGTGCTGCGGCGCCACGTCGACGTGCGCGTGCGCTGCTTCGACGGCCCGCGCGGCGAGGACGGCGTGACCGGCTACTCCGTGCCCGGCGTCCTGTCCGGGGCGAACGCCGCGCTCGGCACGTTCGGCGTCGACCTGCAGATGGCCGACGACGTCGCGGGCGCCGACCTCGTGCACTCGCACACCTGGTACGCGAACCTCGGGGGCCACCTCGCGGGGCTGCTGCACGGCGTCCCGCACGTGCTGTCCGCGCACTCGCTCGAGCCCCTGCGGCCGTGGAAGGCGGAGCAGCTCGGCGGCGGGTACGCGCTGTCGTCGTGGGCGGAGCGCACCGCGTACGAGGGCGCGGCGGGGATCGTCGCGGTCTCCGGCGGGATGCGCGACGACATCCTGCGGGTCTACCCGCAGGTCGACCCGGCGAAGGTGCACGTCGTGCACAACGGGATCGACCTCGACGGCTGGCGCCGCCCCGAGCCCGGCACCCAGCAGGACGTCGCCGACCGTGTCGTGCGCGACCTGGGCATCGACCCCGGGCGGCCCGCCGTGGTGTTCGTCGGGCGGATCACGCGGCAGAAGGGGCTGCCGTACCTGCTCCGGGCCGCGCGCTCGCTGCCCGACGACGTCCAGCTCGTCCTGTGCGCGGGCGCCCCGGACACCCCGGAGATCGCCGCCGAGGTGAGCGGCGCCGTCGCCGAGCTCCAGGCCGAGCGCAGCGGGGTCGTCTGGATCGAGCAGATGCTGCCGCGCGCCGAGCTCGTCGCGGTGCTCGCCGCGTCGACCGTCTTCGTCTGCCCGTCCGTGTACGAGCCGCTCGGCATCGTCAACCTCGAGGCGATGGCCGTCGGGCTGCCCGTCGTCGGGACGGCCACGGGCGGCATCCCCGAGGTCGTGGACGACGGCGTCACCGGCCTCCTCGTGCCGATCGACCAGGCGGACGACGGCACGGGCACCCCGCTCGACCCCGACCGCTTCGTGGCCGACCTCGCGGCCGCGCTCACGCAGGTCGTGGCCGACCCCGAGCGCGCCGCCGCGATGGGCCGCGCGGCCCGCCAGCGCGTCGAGGACCACTTCGCGTGGGACGCGATCGGCGATCGCACGCTCGAGGTCTACCGGACGGTGCTGGAGCAGTCGTGACCACCGCGGGGAGCGGCCGGGTCGACGAGGCGTCGCGCCTCGTCGCCGCCGCGCCCCGCGCCGTGTACCGCGCGCTCGTCGACGAGGACGCGCTCGCGGCCTGGCTCCCGCCCGACGGCATGACCGGCCGCTTCGAGCGCTTCGACCTGCGCCCCGGCGGCGGCTACCGCATGGTCCTCGCCTACGACGACCCGCAGGCCGACCCCGGCAAGACGGGCGAGGGGACCGACGTCGTCGACGTCGCGATCGTCGACCTCGACCCGGGCCGGAGCGTCGTGCAGCGGGTCGTCTTCGCCGCGGACGACCCGGCGTTCGCCGGGACCATGACGATGACGTGGACCGTCGAGCCCGCCCCGGACGGGGCGCTCGTCACGGTCCGCGCCACGGACGTGCCGTCGGGTATCTCCCCGCAGGACCACGCCGCCGGGATGGCCTCCTCGCTCGCCCACCTCGACGCGTACGTGACGTCGCGCGCCTGACGGGTCCTCGGCAGCGCGAGGTCGACCCCGGCGTGCGAGATCGGACCTCGGGAGGGTGATCTCGTCACGCCCGGGCCGATCTCCCGGACCGGGTCAGGTGGTGGCGGTCCAGAGGGTGGCGGCGCCCACCGCGTGGCGCGACGCGCGGTCCACCTCGCGCAGCGCCGTCGAGCGCTGGTCTGCCTGCCAGAGGTTGACCGACCCGCCGTCGTCGGCGGTCGCGAGGTCGACGATCGCCCTCAGCCGGACGGCCTGCACGAGGACCTGGACGGCGCGCGGCGGGACGGCGGACGGGAGCTGCCACGTCGGGGCGCCGCCCGCGCGCAGGTCGGCGATGGCGCCCGCGGCGTCGTCGCGCCAGCGGGCGACGTCGAGCTCGTCGAGGGCGCGCGTGGCCAGCAGCAGGGCCGTACGCAGGTCGCGCTCCGCCTCGGGGAGCGACCCGACCGCGCCGAGCACACGGGCGCTCCACGGCCCGACCTGCGTCACGTGCCACGTGACGAGGTGGCCCGGCTCGAGCTCGCTGCCGAACTCCGTGACCTCGGGGACGAGCGCCCACGACCCGGACGACGTCGTGACCACGACGCACTCGCCCGCGTCCGTCGCGTGCGCGGCGGCCTCGGGCGGGACGCCCGACACGTCGCCGGGGACCGGCGCGAGCGCGACGACCTCGCGCGCGTCGCCGGCCCACGCGCCCGCGAGGTCCGCGAGCCGGACGTCGCCGAGCGCTCCGGACACCACGTGCGGCTCGTCGTCGCGCTCCACGGCGCGCACGAGGCGGGCCGTCCCGTCGTCGTCGCCGAGGCGCGCGGCGCGCAGCCAGAGCGCGAGCAGGGCGCTGCGGGGGAGGGCACCCGCGCTCGACGCGGAGCCGGGGCCCGGGGCGGGATGCGGGGCGTCGTGCGGACCCCCGGACGAGTGTGAGACCACGACGGCCAACCTATAGGGTCGGTGACCATGAGCGCGGTTCTCGACCTGAAGGGCGTCACCGTCCGACGCCACCCCAAGACCATCCTCGACGCGGTGGACTGGCAGGTGAACGAGGGCGAGCGGTGGGTCGTGCTGGGCCGCAACGGCGCCGGCAAGACGACGCTCCTGCAGATCGCGTCCGCACGCATGCACCCGACGGCCGGCACGGCCGACGTCCTCGGCGAGCGGCTCGGCCGCGTCGACGTGTTCGAGCTGCGACCGCGCGTCGGGCTCGCGTCCGCCGCCCTGGCCGACCGCATCCCCGGCGACGAGACGGTGCGCGACGTCGTGCTCACCGCCGCCTACGGCGTCACGGGCCGGTGGCGCGAGGAGTACGAGGAGTTCGACGCGCAGCGTGCGGACGACCTGCTCGCCGCGTTCGGCGTCGACCCCCTCGCGGACCGCACCTTCGGCACGCTGTCCGAGGGGGAGCGCAAGCGCACGCAGATCGCGCGTGCCCTCATGACGGACCCGGAGCTCCTGCTGCTCGACGAGCCCGCCGCGGGCCTCGACCTCGGTGGTCGCGAGGAGCTCGTGGGGGCGCTCGCGGAGCTCGCGGGCGACCCGGCGTCGCCGGTGCTCGTGCTCGTCACGCACCACGTCGAGGAGATCCCGCCGGGCTTCACGCACGTCCTGCTGCTCAAGGACGGCGTGGTGCACACCGCCGGCCCGATCCGCGAGGTGCTCACGGCGGAGAACCTCAGCGACGCGTTCGGCGTGCCGCTGCTCGTCGCGCACGGCGGCGGCCGGTGGATGGCGCGGGCCGCACGGGCCTGACCTCCGCACCGGGTGCGCCCGGGGCGTGCACCACGGGCGGAAATTCGGTAAAGTACACGTAAAGCGTGCACGTGGGGACGGGGGTTCGAGATGGACTGGCTGTGGTGGGTCGGAGCGGCGCTGCTCCTCGGTCTCGTGGAGATCATCTCGCTCGACCTCGTGCTCATCATGCTCGCCGGGGGATCCCTCGCCGCGGCGGGCGTCAACGCCGCCGGCGGGCCGCTCTGGCTCCAGATCGTCGCGTTCGCGGTCGTGAGCGTCATCCTGCTCCTCACGCTGCGCCCGTGGCTCCTGCGGCACCTGCGCTCGCGCGTCCCCCTCACGGAGACGAACGTCGCGGCGCACGTCGGCCGCACGGCGCTCGCCGTGGACCGCGTGAGCGAGTTCGGCGGCCGCGTGAAGCTCGTCGGCGAGGTCTGGACCGCGCGGACCGAGCCCGACGCGCCGCAGATCCCCGTGGGCACCGAGGTGCGCGTCGTCCGGATCGACGGGGCGACGGCCGTCGTCGCGCCGCTGCCCGCACAGCACCCCACCGGGTCGTGACCACCCGGCACACCCGTACCGCGCCGCCGGGCGACCGGTCGCGCGACCGACGACCAGGAGGCAGTCGATGAACGACCCCAGTCCCGGAACGATCCTCGCGTACGTCGTCCTCGCGCTGATCCTGATCTTCGTCATCGTCGCGCTCGTCAAGGCGGTGCGCATCGTGCCGCAGGCGGTCGCGATCATCGTCGAGCGCCTGGGCCGGTACTCGCGCACGCTCGAGCCGGGCCTGCACCTGCTGGTGCCGTTCATCGACCGCGTCCGCGCGTCGGTGGACCTGCGCGAGCAGGTCGTGTCGTTCCCGCCGCAGCCGGTCATCACGTCCGACAACCTCGTGGTGAGCATCGACACGGTGATCTACTTCCAGGTCACCGAGCCGAAGTCCGCGGTCTACGAGATCGCGAACTACATCACCGCGATCGAGCAGCTCACCGTCACGACCCTGCGCAACGTCATCGGCTCGATGGACCTGGAGCAGACGCTCACGAGCCGCGACCAGATCAACGGCCAGCTGCGCGGCGTGCTCGACGAGGCGACCGGCCGCTGGGGCATCCGCGTGAACCGCGTCGAGCTCAAGTCGATCGACCCGCCGCCCAGCGTGCAGGGCTCCATGGAGCAGCAGATGCGCGCCGAGCGTGACCGTCGCGCCGCGATCCTCACCGCGGAGGGCGTCAAGCAGTCGCAGATCCTCACGGCCGAGGGCGAGAAGCAGGCGGCGATCCTCCGGGCCGAGGGTGACGCGCAGTCCCAGATCCTCCGGGCCGAGGGCGAGGCGCGCGCCATCCTCCAGGTCTTCGACGCCATCCACGAGGGTGACGCGGACCCGAAGCTCCTCGCCTACCAGTACCTGCAGATGCTCCCGCAGATCGCGAACGGCACGGCGAGCAAGCTGTGGGTCGTGCCGACGGAGTTCACCGCGGCGCTCGGCTCGATCGCCAAGGGGTTCGGCGGCGTGCCGGGGATCGACGGCGGGGGAGTGCCGAGCGGGGGCTCCGCGGAGGACGCGGAGGCGGCCGAGGCGAGCGCCGAGGCGCGTCGCGAGCGCGAGCGCGACCGTGTGAAGTTCGGCGTCCCGTCGCTCACCGACCCCGCCGAGGCCCTCGCCGAGGCGCGGCGCCAGGCGGAGGCGGCGACCGCCGACGCGACGAGCTCGGGCACCCGGTCCGGCCTGCCGTTCGACCCGCAGACCGAGCGGGGCCAGCACCCGGGCGGCGCCGGCGAGCACCACGCGGCCGCGCCGGAGCCCGGGGCCGCCACGCCGCGGCCGCTGGGCGGGCCGTCGCAGTACGCGCCGCCGCCGCCGCAGCCGATCGTCGAGGACGCGCCCACCACGGACCAGCCCCCGACCGACGAGCCGCCCGCCGGCGGGCCGCCGTCCTTCTCGCCGCGGCACTGACGGGGCGCGCGACCCGCGCAGCCTGAGCGGCCGCCGGGAGCGGACGGGCTTGAGAGTGAGTGCTCACTCAGTTACCGTCGAGGCGTGGTCCCCGTCTCCGTGCCCCCCGGCGCCCCGACCGACGCTCGCGTCGACGCACCCACCGACGCGCCGTCCGACGCGTCGGCCCCAGAGCGCACGCGCGCGCGCCCGCTCTCGCGCGAGGAGCGCCGCGACGCGATCGCCGCCGCGACGATCCCGCTGCTCGTCCAGCACGGCGCCGCCGTCACGACGCGCCAGATCGCCGACGCGGCGGGCGTCGCGGAGGGCACGCTGTTCCGCGCGTTCGCGGACAAGGGCGAGATCCTCCATGCGGCGGTCGTGCGCTCGCTCGACCCGGCGCCCGCCGTCGCCGCGATCGGCACGCTCCCGGACGACGACGGGCTGCGCCCGCTCGTCGTGAGCATCGTCGACTTCCTGCTCGAGGCGCAGCGTGTCGGCATGCGCATCTTCGCCGCGGCGCACCAGGTGCTCGACCCGCACCGCGGTGCGACGGCGGACCGCGCCGAGGCCGTACGCCGGATGCGGGCCGGGGACGCCCCGGACGCCCGCCGCGCCGGGTTCGACGCGCGAGAGCGCTCGGCGCGCGAGATCGTCGCGGCGATCGAGCGCAAGCTCACGGCGCACCGGGCGCAGCTGCGCGTGGACCCGGCGCTGGCCGCCCGGGCGCTGTTCTCGCTCGTCTTCGGAAACGCCTTGCCGCACCTCTCGGGCGGTGACAGGCTCGACGCCGTGCAGCTCGCCGACCTGATCCTCGGCGGCATCGGGGCGGACGTCACGACCGACCCGTCGCCCTGACCCGGCGGCCCCGTCCACGACGCGCGCGCACCCTCGCCCGGTGCCGCCCGCCCCGCGCACCCGCGACCCGCGGCTCGCGCCCTCGTCCCGCAGCCCCCTCCCGGACAGGAAGCCCATGCTCGTCAGCCTCTTGCGGACACGACTGCGTCCCTACCGGACGCCGATCGCCGTCCTCCTCGTGCTCCAGCTCCTCGCGACGCTCGCGTCGCTCTACCTGCCGAGCCTCAACGCCGACATCATCGACCAGGGCGTCACGCAGGGTGACACCGCCTACATCATGCGCACCGGCGGCCTCATGCTCCTCGTGAGCCTGGGCCAGGTCGTGTGCGCGGTCGCGGCCGTCTACTTCGGCGCGCGGGTCGCCATGTCGTTCGGCCGCGACGTGCGCGCCGGCCTGTTCACCAACGTGCAGCGCTTCTCCGCGCAGGAGATGGGCCAGTTCGGCGCGCCGTCCCTCATCACCCGCACGACGAACGACGTGCAGCAGGTGCAGATGCTCGTGCTGCTGTCGCTGACCATCATGGTGATGGCGCCGATCATGCTGGTCGGCGGAGTCGTCATGGCGCTGCAGGAGAACGTCGAGCTCTCCGGGCTGCTGCTCGTCATCGTGCCCGTCCTCGGGGTGAGCGTCGGGCTCATCATCTGGCGGATGGTGCCCTACTTCCGACAGATGCAGAAGAAGATCGACGGCATCAACGCCGTGCTGCGCGAGCAGATCACCGGCATCCGCGTGATCCGCGCGTTCGTGCGCGAGCGGCGCGAGGCCGAGCGGTTCGACGTCGCGAACGACGCCCTGTTCGACGTCTCGCTCAAGGCGGGCAAGCTCATGGCGCTCATGTTCCCGACCGTCATGCTCGTCATGAACGCGTCGAGCATCGCGGTCCTGTGGTTCGGCGGACGACAGATCGATGCCGGCGACATGGAGGTCGGGGCGCTCACCGCGTTCCTGTCCTACCTCATGTACATCCTCATGGCCGTGATGATGTCGACGATGATGTTCATGATGGTGCCGCGCGCGGCCGTCTCCGCGGAGCGCATCACCGACGTCATGCAGACCCGCGCGACGGTCGTCGAGCCCGAGCGGCCCGTCGCCCTCACCACGCGGACGGGCCGCGTCGAGCTCGACGGCGTCGAGTTCCGCTACCCCGGGGCCGAGGAGCCCGTGCTCCACGACGTCTCGTTCGTCGCCGAGCCCGGGCGGACGACGGCGATCATCGGCTCGACCGGCTCCGGCAAGACCACGCTGCTCAATCTCGTGCCGCGGCTGTTCGACGTGACGGGCGGCGCCGTGCGGATCGACGGGACCGACGTCCGCGACCTCACCGGCGCGGACCTCGGCTCGCTCCTCGGCCTCGTGCCGCAGAAGGCCTACCTCTTCTCCGGGACGGTCGCGGACAACCTCCGCTACGGCCGACCGGACGCCACCGAGGAGCAGATGTGGGACGCCCTCGAGGTCGCGCAGGCGCGCGACTTCGTCGAGGCGCTCGACGGCGGCCTCGACGCACCGGTCGCGCAGGGCGGCACGAACTTCTCGGGCGGGCAGCGCCAGCGGCTCGCGATCGCCCGGGCGATCGTGCGCGACCCGGCGGTCTACCTGTTCGACGACTCGTTCTCCGCGCTCGACTACGCGACGGACGCCCGCCTGCGTGCGGCGCTCGCGCCCCGCACGCGGCGCTCGACGGTGATCGTCGTGGCACAGCGGGTCGCGACGATCCGGGGCGCCGACCAGATCCTCGTGCTCGACCACGGCCGCATCGTCGGCCGTGGCACGCACACCGAGCTCCTCGAGTCCAACGAGACGTACCAGGAGATCGTCTACTCCCAGCTCTCGATCGAGGAGGCAGCATGAGCGGCGAGCAGGACGCCTCGCGCACGCCCGCGACGTCGGGCGCGGCCTCGCCCGAGGGCGCACCCGCGGCGGCCGGCACGGGGCGCGACGTCGCCCGGACCCGGCTCGCGGGCCGACCCCGCGGTGGCGGCGGGCACGGTCCCATGGGTGGCATGGGCGTCCCCGGGGAGAAGGCGCTCGACTTCAAGGGCTCCCTGCGCCGGTTCGTGGCCTCGCTGCGCCCCGAGCGGGTGCCGATCGTCGCCGTCGTGATCCTCGGCGTGGTGTCCGTGGCGCTCGCGGTCGCCGGGCCGAAGCTCCTCGGCAACGCGACGAACATCATCTTCGCGGGCGTGGTCGGCTCGCAGCTCCCGGCCGGCGTCACCCAGCAGCAGGCCGTCGAGGCGCTGCGGGCGCAGGGCCAGGACCAGGTCGCCGACCTCGTCTCGGGCGTGCCGGGGCTCGTGCCGGGAGAGGGCATCGACTTCACGGCGCTCGCGACCGTGCTCGCGTGGGTGCTCGCCGTGTACGTCGGCTCGTTCCTCTTCGGCTGGCTCCAGGGCCGGATCACGGCGATCGTCGTGCAGCGCACCGTCTACCGGCTGCGGGGCGAGGTCCAGGCCAAGCTGGGGCGCCTGCCGCTGTCGTACTTCGACCGCAACCCGCGCGGCGAGATCCTCTCGCGCGTGACGAACGACATCGACAACATCTCCCAGACGCTCACGCAGACGCTGTCGCAGCTCGTGACGTCCGTGCTCACCGTGGTCGGCGTGCTCGGTGTGATGTTCTGGATCTCGCCGCTGCTCGCGGTCGTCGCGCTCGTGACGGTGCCGCTCTCCGTGGTCGTCACGACGCAGATCGCCAAGCGGTCCCAGCCGCAGTTCATCCGGCAGTGGGCCGCGACGGGCCGCCTCAACGCGCACATCGAGGAGATGTACACGGGCCACACGCTGGTCAAGGTGTACGGCCACCAGCAGGCCGCGATCGACGACTTCGAGCGCGAGAACGCGGCCCTCTACGACGCGAGCTTCCGCGCGCAGTTCATCTCCGGCACCATCCAGCCGGCGATGGGCTTCCTCGCGAACCTCAACTACGTGATCGTCGCGGTCGTGGGCGGCCTGCGGGTCGCGTCGGGCACGATGACGCTCGGCGACGTGCAGGCGTTCATCCAGTACTCGCGGCAGTTCACGCAGCCCATCACGCAGATCGCGTCGATGATGAACCTGCTCCAGTCGGGCGTCGCGTCGGCGGAGCGCGTCTACGACCTGCTCGACGCGCAGGAGCAGACGCCGGACCCGTCGCCCGCGGCGACGGTGGACCCGGTGCGCGGACGCGTCGCGTTCGAGGACGTCTCGTTCTCCTACGACCCGGACGTCCCGCTCATCGAGCACCTCGACCTCGTCGTGGAGCCCGGGCAGACGATCGCGATCGTCGGGCCCACGGGCGCGGGCAAGACGACGCTCGTCAACCTGCTCATGCGGTTCTACGACGTGGACGGGGGCCGGATCACGCTCGACGGCGTGGACACGCGGGACATGACGCGCGACGACCTGCGCTCCGACATCGGGATGGTCCTGCAGGACACGTGGCTCTTCAAGGGCACGATCGAGGAGAACCTGCGCTACGGCGTGCGCGACGGCCGCACCGTGGACGACGAGGCGTTCCTCGCCGCCACGCGCGCGACCCACGTCGACCCGTTCGTGCGCACGCTGCCCGACGGGTACGCCACGGTGATCGACGACGAGGGCTCGAGCGTGAGCGCGGGGGAGAAGCAGCTCCTGACGATCGCGCGCGCGTTCCTCGCCGACCCGGCGATCCTCGTGCTCGACGAGGCGACGAGCTCCGTGGACACGCGCACGGAGGTGCTCGTGCAGCAGGCGATGAACGCGCTGCGCGAGGGCCGCACGTCGTTCGTCATCGCCCACCGCCTCTCGACGATCCGCGACGCGGACACCATCCTCGTCATGGAGCACGGCTCGATCGTCGAGCAGGGCTCGCACGACGAGCTGCTCGCGGCGGGCGGCGCCTACGCCCGGCTGTACGAGAGCCAGTTCGCGGCGCCGCTCGGCGCCGAGGCGGAGGACCCGGAGGGCGTGGGCGCTCCCGCGGGCGGTCCCGCGGGACGCTGACACGCCGCGGCCCGCACCCCTGCCCACCCCGAGGGGTGGGCCGAGGTGCGGGCCGCGTGCCGCCCGGCGCCGTCGCGCTCAGGCGAGCGAGAGGAAGAGCTTCTCGAGCCTGGCCACGTCGAGCGTCGGGTCCTCGCCGTCCTCGGCAGGCTCGGTGAGGCACTGGCGCATGCCGGACGCGATGATCGCGAACCCGGCGCGGTCCAGGGCCCGCGAGACGGCCGAGAGCTGCGTGACGACGTCCTCGCAGTCCCGCCCTTCGTCGAGCATGCGCACGACGGCCGCGAGCTGGCCCTGGGCGCGCTTGAGCCGGTTGGCGACCTTGCCCATGTCGGTGGGGTCGAGCTCCACGATCGTCTCTCCTGCGTTCGTCGGTTCTGGTCTCGGTGCTCGTCGAGCTGAGGTCGGCAGCGGGCTGCCGTCGTCGCCCGGCCCCGGGGTCTCCCGGGCGGGTCGCGTCAGGCGCAGGTGCAGCGCTGCTCGGGCGGCACCTCGGCCATGACCTCGTCGGCGTGCATGCCGCAGCCGGTCCAGGTGGTCTTGCCGCACGTGCGGCACAGGGCGGGACTGCACATGGTGTGTCTCCTCGGGTGTGGGGTGTCGATCGGGGGTGTGGGGGTATGGGTTCGACGGGGACGGGGCCGGCACGTGCGCGGTGGCGCAGGATCAGCGTCGCACGGCTCCGCCCGCGGCCTGCCACGCGCCGAGCCCGCCGGACAGGCTCGTCGCGGCGTAGCCGAGCGAGCGGAGCTGGCGGGCGGCGGTGCGCGAGCGCATCCCCGACGCGCACACGACGACGACGGTCGCGTCGTCCTTCAGCCGCCGCGGCGCGGCGGAGGGGACGTCGGCGAGCGGCACGTGCACGGCCTGAGGTGCGTGCCCGGCGCGCCACTCGTCGCGCTCGCGCACGTCGAGGAGCGTCGCGCCGTCGCGGACGAGCTGCACCGCGGTGGTGGCGTCGACGGTCGGGCGCACGCCGCCGTCGTCGGACGAGCGGGAGAACAGGCGGCGGAGGCGGTCGATCATGCGGGGACTCCTTCGAGGGTGCGCGCGGCGCGCGGCGTGGTGGTCAGGGTGAGCCAGCCGCCGGAGAGGTTGCGCGCGTCGAGCCCGGCGGCGAGCAGGACACGGGTCGCGAGGTAGGAGCGCACGCCGCTCGCGCAGTGCACGGCGACGGGGCGCCCCGCCGCGGCGGCGCGCACCTCGTCGAGCCGCTCGCGCAGCTCGGTGTGCGGCACGTTGAGGGCCCCGTCGAGGTGGCCTCCGGCGTGCTCGGCGCGCGACCGGACGTCGAGCACGAGCGAGGTCGCGACGACCTCGTCGAGGTCGGCCGCGTGCCACTGCGGCATCGTGCCGTCGAGCACGTTCTGGGCGACGAACCCCAGCATGTTGACGACGTCCTTGGCAGCGCCGTAGGGCGGGGCGTACGCGAGCTCGAGCTCGGCGAGGTCGTCGGCCGTGAGCCCGGCGCGCAGCGCGGTCGCGAGCACGTCGATGCGCTTGTCCACCCCCGCGCGGCCCACGGCCTGCGCGCCGAGCAGGCGGCCGTCGGGTGCGAAGCTCGCCGTCACGTGCACGGGCTCGGCCCCGGGGAACCAGCCCGCGTGGTGGGCCGCGTGGACGCGCACCTGCTCGTGCGCGACGTCGGCCGCCGCCAGGGTGGCGTGGCTCGGCCCGGTCACGGCGGCGGTGAGGCCGAACACGCGCACGATCGCCGTCCCGAGCACGGGCGCCTGCGGCGTGGTGCGGTGCCCGGTCATCGAGTCCGCGGCGCGGCGGCCCTGGCGGTTGGCCGGCCCGGCGAGCGGGACGGGGCCCGTCGCGCCGGTCACGGCGTGCACGACCTCGACGGCGTCGCCGACGGCCCACACGTGCGGGTCGGACGTGCGCTGGTCGCCGTCGACGCGGATCGCGCCACGCTCGCCGAGGGCGAGCCCGGCTGCCGCCGCGAGGTCGCTCGCGGGCCGGACACCCACGCTGACGAGCACCACGTCGGCGTCGAGGGCCGTGCCGTCCGTGAGCTCGAGCGCGACGGCGTGGTCCGCGCCCGCCGGCAGCGGCACGACGGCGCTCGCGGAGGTCCCGAGGTGCAGCCCGACCCCGTGGTCGCGCAGCTCGTCCGCCAGCAGCGGCGCGAGGTCCGGTTCCAGCGGCGGGAGCACCTGGTCGGCGCGCTCGACGACGTCGACCGTGAGGCCCCGCCCGACGAGCGCCTCCACGGCCTCGAGCCCGATGAAGCCCGCGCCGACGACGACGGCCCGCACCGGGGCCGTCCGGCCGTCGGCCACCTCAGCCTCGAGCTCGGCGAGCCGGCCGGTGAGGGCGTCCAGGTCGCCGATCGTCCGCAGCGTGTGCACGGCCGGGTGGTCCAGCCCCGTGACGGGCGGGAGGACCGTCGTCGCGCCCGGTGCGAGGAGGAGCGCGTCGTAGCCGAGCTCGTACGTCCCGCCCTGGGCGGCGACGGTGACCGTGCGTGCCGCGCGGTCGACCGCGGTGACGCGGTGGCGCGTCCGCACGTCGAGGTCGAGGCTCGCGCGGAGCGAGGCGGGCGTGTGCAGCAGGAGGGTGTCGCGGTCCGCGATCTCGCCCGACAGCTGGTACGGCAGGCCGCAGCCCGCGAACGAGACGTGGTCGGACTGCTCGAGCACGATGATCGACGCGCGCTCGTCGAGGCGACGGGCGCGCGCGGCGGCGCTCATGCCGCCCGCGACACCGCCGACGACGACGATGCGGCGGGCGCCGTCGAGGTCGGACGGAGGGGTCGTCGAGCCGGGAGTCGAAGGGATCATGCTCCGACGATACCCCCAGGGGTATCGGTGATGGCAAGTCCGGGGCCTGAGAGGTCGGTCACCGGTCGGTTGCTCCACCCCCGATGGTCGACGGCAGGCGTGACGTAACGGGCCCGCTCGCGGCGGCGTACGATCGCACCACGGGCGGGGCAGGCTTGAGGGCGCGTCTCTCAGGTCAAGGGTCCCGGCGTCGTGCCGTCGATGCGGCAGAATCTCGGCTGTGATCAGGGTCGGTTTCACGCGCAGCATCGAGGGCAACTACGAGGCGATCGTGCTGCTGGACGCGGAGTCGGGAGACACGATCGAGCTTCAACGTTCGCTGGCCCACGACCCGCAGGACGCGCGGCTCGGTATGGATACCTACGCGATCGTGCGTGGTAGCGCAGCCGTGCACTACGGCGGGCTCGTGCGGTTCGATGTGCGGGGCGACGTCCTCGTGCTCGAGCTGGACCCTGAGGCAGCCCGAGTGCTCGAGCTGCCCGACCTGCTCGAGCTCACCGTGGACGGAGCAGCAGCCGAGATCATCAAGCAGCACCTGCCCCGGATCGTGGAGCCGACTCGTTGAGCAGTGTGCTCGACGACTGGACCTTCGCCACCGAGTGGGCCTGCACCCGCATCTGGTCCTCCGCCAACGCATGCGCCGCGGCCTTGCCTCGTTGCTCGAGCACGACACCATGAAGCGACCCGCCTCGGCATCGACGGCGCTCGCCCTGTCGACCGCGTCGGCAACGCGGCGTGTCAGGACATTGACGGCGCGTCTCCCTGGTGACCGGCCGCGCCGCGAATCTGTGCCTGCGCGCGGAGGTAGGCGATTCGCGCTGCATGGTCGCTCGCGCTGAGTGATGCGAGGACTGAGCGCTGCCAGCGGAGCTCGTCCTGGACGACTTCGTGCGCCGTGTCATCGGCAAGCGGTGGGAAGAAGGCGTCGCTGCCGTCTCTCGGGATACGTTCGTAGGCGTCGTCAAGAAGGCGGCGGGCGCCCCATGTCGCGGCCTCGCGGGATCCGCGGAGGGCCTCGACCGCATGGAGAAGGGCGGCCAGCTCGTCGTGGTCGTCGATGTCTGGGCGCTGGGCGAGGGCCTCGGCGATCGTCGAGAGCTCTGAACGGTCTGCGCCGATCGCGTCCCAGATGGCGTGGAGATACCCCTGGCCAGCGGCGTCTCGTGCCGGGTGCATCGGCAGGGTGCTCTCGACGCAGATGAGGATGAAGACCGCCTGGTCCTCCAGCGGCAGGGCTTCGCGCTGCGCCTCCAGCTCTCTCCAGGGCGCGAGCGGATCATCGACCGAGTCCATGAGGGAAACGTACTCGTGTCAGTTCTCGAGCCTGAGGAGCCGAGCGGCGCGAGCACCGCCGCGCCACGGGAGATCGCGGCGTGCTTGTCGTAGCGGGTCGCGAGTGCTCGTCCGCCCTTGCTGGTGCGGTTCGGGATGACCGCGACGATGCCGCGCCGGCGCAGCTCGGCACGGATCACACGCTTGGAGTACGCCCTGTCGCCCAGCACGGCGTCCGGGGTGGTGCCCGGTGGTCCCGCCATGCCCCGAGGGAACCGGATCGCGTCCAGCAGCGGCACGCACATCGGCGAGGAGGCGCGCCCTAGGAGGCGTCGTGCCGATCGACGAGCGCAGGGACGTGGTCGCGCGCGGTCCAGCGCCGTCCGACCCACTTGATGACCTCGACGAGCAGGAAGACGACGAGCGCGAGCCCGAGCGTCTTGCCCCACTCCGCGAGCGCGATGGGTGCCGAGTCGAACCACGAGTGCATGAACGGCGCGTAGACGAAGACGGCCTGCAGGGCGAGCAGCGTCGCCGCCGAGACCCAGACCACCCGGTTGCCGCGCAGCACGTCGAGCGTGAGGCTCGACCGGTCGAGGAACCGGCAGTTGAACAGGTAGGCGAGCTGGCCGAGCGCGAGCATCGTGACCGCCGTCGTCTGCGCCTCGGCGAGCGGGACGCCCTGCGCCCGCTCGACGTAGAACAGCAGGATCGTCGCGCCGCCGATGAGGAGCGACACGAGGAGGATGCGGCGCACGTACGCGCCGTCGAGGATCGACGCCTTCGGGTCGCGCGGGGCGCGGCGCATGACGTCGGGCTCCGCCTTCTCGTACGCGAGCGCGAGCGACAGCGTGACCGCGGTGATCATGTTGATCCACAGCACCTGGACGGGCTGGAGCGGCAGGGTGAGGCCGAACAGGACCGCGACGAGGATGACGAGCGACTGCGCGCCGTTGGTCGGGAGCAGGAACAGGACGGACTTGCGGATGTTGTCGTAGATCCGCCGCCCCTCCTTCACTGCGCGCTCGATGGTCGCGAAGTTGTCGTCGGCGAGCACGACCTCGGCGGCCTCCTTGGTCGCCTCGGTGCCCTTGATGCCCATCGCGACGCCGACGTCCGCCTGGGTGAGCGCGGGGGCGTCGTTGACGCCGTCGCCCGTCATCGCGACGACCTCGCCGTGCGACTGGAGTGCGGACACGATCCGGATCTTGTGCTCGGGGCTCGTGCGCGCGTACACGTCGACGTCGCGCACGACCGTGCGCAGCCGCTCCGTGCTCATCTCCTCGAGCTCCGGCCCGGTGAGCACGGCCGGCGCGGACGAGCCGTCGTGGGCATCGACGATGCCCATCTCCCGGCCGATCGCGAGCGCGGTGCCGGCGTGGTCGCCGGTGATCATCTTCACGCGGATGCCCGCGTCGCGGCACTCGGCGATGGCCTCGATCGCCTCGGGGCGCGGCGGGTCCACGATGCCGACGAGCCCGCACAGCTCCAGGCCGTCCGCGACATCGGCGACGTCGAGGTCGGTCGTGCCGTCCGCTGCCGGGCGCCGCGCGGCCGCGAGCACGCGCAGGCCCTGCCCGCCGAGCGTGTCGATCTGCGCGTCCCAGAACGCGCGGTCGAGCGGCTCCGGCGCGCCGTCCGGGCCGACCTGGGTCGCGCAGCGGTCGAGGACGCGGTCGGGCGCGCCCTTGACGTGCACGTGCAGGCCGCCGTCGGGGTCCGCGTCGAGCGTCGCCATGAACTTGTTCTCGGACTCGAACGGCACGACGGCGACGCGCCGCCACCCCGTCGGGTCGACGCCGGCCTTCATGCCGAGCGTGCGCAGCGCGCCCTCCGTCGGTTCGCCCACGAGCCGCCAGCCGTCGGCGTCCTCGCCGTCGGGCACGATCCGCGCGTCGTTGCACAGCATCATGACCGTCGCGAGGGCCGCGAGGTCGCGGTCGTCGGAGAGGTCCGCGTGCCGCTCGCCGTCTACCTCGTCGAGCGTGACGTCGCCGACGGGCGCGTACCCCGCGCCCGCGACCGCGAACGTGCGCCCGCTCGTGCGGACGGTGCGCGCCGTCATCTCGTTCTTCGTGAGCGTGCCGGTCTTGTCCGAGCAGATCGTCGTCACCGAGCCGAGCGTCTCGACCGCGGGGAGCTTGCGCGTGATCGCGCGGCGGCGGGCCATCTGCTGCACCCCGAGCGCGAGCGTGATCGTCACGAGCGCGGGCAGGCCCTCCGGCACCGCGGCGACCGCGAAGCCGATCGACGCCGAGATGAGCTCCGGGACGGTGAAGTCGTGGAAGACGCGGCCGATGATCACCATGACGACGGCCATCGCGAGGATGAGCACCGCGAGCAGCTTGCCGAACCGGTCGAGCTGGCGCGTCAGCGGCGTCGCGAGGCTGCGAACCTCGGAGATCATCGTCTGGATCCGGCCGATCTCGGTCGCCGTCCCCGTCGCGGTGACGACGCCCACGCCCTGGCCCGCGGCCACGAGCGTGCTCGAGAAGAGCATGCTCGACCGGTCGCCCACGCCCGCGTCCGCCCCGACCGGGGCCACCGACTTTGCCGCCGCGACCGACTCGCCCGTGAGGGCCGACTCCTCGACACGCAGGTTCGTCGCCTGGATCAGCCGCACGTCCGCGGGCACGCGGTCGCCCGAGCGCACCCGGACGATGTCGCCGGGCACGACGTCGTCGGCGTCCACGCGGGCCCACGCGCCGTCGCGCCGCACCTCGGCGTTGACGGAGAGCATGTTCCGGATGCCCTCGAGCGCACTCTCCGCGCGGCCCTCCTGGATGAACCCGATCGCCGCGTTGATCACCGCGACCGCGAGGATCACCGTGAAGTCGACCCAGTCGCCGAGGATCGCCTTGAGCACGGCGGACACGAGCAGGATGTAGATGAGGATGTCGTCGAAGTGGACCAGGATCCGCTTCCACAGCGGGTCGCGCTGCGGCGGCGGCAGCCGGTTCGGCCCCACCTCCGCGAGCCGTGCCGCGGCGTCGGCGCTGGAGAGGCCGCGCGCGTCCGTGCCGAGCTCGGCGAGGACGGCGTCGGGCGGGCGCGACCACGGCGCGTCGAGCGGTCGCTCGGTCGTGCTCGCCGAGGTCGAGGAGGCCGCCGTGGCGGGGGTCGGTGCAGCGTCCGGCGCGGATCCCATGCCCCTATTCGACCCCCGATGCCCGGATCGCGCGAGGGGCGAAGGACCGTGACCCGCGCCACGCCAGCGGTCGATGGTCGGCGGTCAGGGCGAGGAGAACGGGTTGACGACGGGGACGCCGCTGTCGACGAAGTCCCGGGTGTTCCGTGTCGCCACCGTGAGCCCGTGGGCGAGCGCGGTCGCCGCGAGCAGGGAGTCGACGACGGGCAGCGGGCGCGCCGCGTGCACGGCCGGCCAGCGCTGCGCGATCTCGAGCGTCACGGGGAGGATGCGGTCCCCGTACGTCTCCTCGAGGCCGTGGACCCACGTCTCGAGTGCGGTCGCCCGCGCGGCGTCGCGCGCCTGGGAGAATCGACCGCGTGAGCGAGACCAGCACCCGAGCCGGCCTGCGGGTCGTGCACGTCACCGACCCCACCGACGACCGCCTCGCGGACTACAACCGCCTGACCGACGTCGCGCTGCGGTCCAAGCACGAGCCGGAGAAGGGGCTGTACATCGCGGAGAGCTCGACGGTGATCCGGCGCGCGCTCGCCGCGGGACACCGCCCGCGGTCGTTCCTCATGGCCGAGCGCTGGCTCGACGACCTCGCCGACGACATCGCCGCCCTGCCGGTCGACGACGCCCCGGGCGGCACGGGCGAGCAGGTCCCGGTGTACGTCGGCGCACCCGACGTGCTCGAGGCGATCACCGGGTTCCACCTGCACCGCGGGGCGCTCGCGGCCATGCACCGCCCGCCGCTCGCGCCCGTGCGCGACCTGCTCTCGGCAGCCCGTGGCGGGACGGGCGCGCGGCGCGTGGCCGTGCTGGAGGACGTCGTCGACCACACCAACGTCGGCGCGGTCTTCCGCTCCGCCGCCGCGCTCGGCGTGGACGCGGTGCTCGTCTCGCCGCGCTGCGCCGACCCGCTCTACCGCCGCTCGGTGCGCGTGAGCATGGGCACGGTGTTCCAGGTGCCGTGGACGCGGTTCGAGACGTGGCCGGGCGGCCTCGACCTGCTGCGCGACGAGGGCTTCGTCGTCGCCGCGCTCGCCCTCGCCGACGACGCGGTGAGCCTCGACGAGGTCGTGGCCGACCCGCCCGAGCGGCTCGCGCTCGTGCTCGGCACGGAGGGCGACGGTCTGTCGCGCGGTGCGATCGAGGCGGCGGACCGGGTCGTCACGATCCCCATGGCCGGGGGAGTGGACTCGCTCAACGTCGCCGCGGCGTCGGCCGTCGCGTTCTGGGCGACGCGCCTGCCCTGACCTCCCTGGGGTCCGAGGCGGCGCGGCCGGGAACAACGGAGCGCGGCGACGCGTTGGGCCCGTGTCCGTACGTCGTACGAGAAGAGGTCCCGTGCCGGTCCAGCCCTCCCCGTCCCTGCCTGACACCACTCCTCCCGACCGCGTCCGCGACGTCGCGACGCATGCCGTCGCCGAGGAGCAGCAGCACCTCGACGCCGCGCTCGCCCGCCGCGCGGAGCTCCTGGCGGAGCTCGACGCGCAGCTCGCCGCTCCTGCCGACGACGTCGCCGACCGGGTCCCGGCCGCGGGTCCGGTCGGGGCCGAGACCGTCGTCGAGCGCGCGCGGCGCGCCGGGCTGCGCCGCCGTCGGACCGAGCTCGAGCGCGCCGGGAGCGGGCTGGTCTTCGGCCGGCTCGACACGGTCGAGGGCGTCACGCGCCGTGTCGGGCGCGTCGGGATCGCCGCGCCCGACGGCGACGCCGACCCGCTCGTCCTGGACTGGCGCGCCGACGGCGCCCGCGCCTTCTACACCGCGACGGCGCGCGAGCCGCAGGGTCTCGCCCGGCGTCGGCACGTGCGGACCACGGGGGAGCGGGTCACCGGCGTGGACGACGAGCCGCTCGACGGCTCGGGGAGCGGGGCGGGCGATGAGGACGGCCTCGTCGGCGAGGGCGCTCTGCTCGCCGCGCTCTCCGAGCGTCGGACCGGCCGCATGGGCACGGCGGTCGCGACGCTCCAGGTCGAGCAGGACGCGATCGTGCGCGCCCCGGCCGAGCAGACGCTCGTCGTGCAGGGCGGCCCGGGGACGGGCAAGACGGTCGTCGCGCTGCACCGCGTCGCGTACCTGCTGTTCACCCACCCGCACCTCGCGGAGCGGGGGGTCCTCCTGCTCGGGCCGTCGTCGCGCTTCCTCGAGTACGTGGCGCAGGTGCTGCCCGCGCTCGGGGAGACGGCGGTCGTCTCGGCGACGTGCGACACGCTCGTGCCCGGCGTCGCGCCGGAGCGGGACGAGGGGCGCGACGTCGCGGAGATCAAGGGGCGCGCGCTGTGGCACGACGTCGTCGCCCGGTACGCGGACGCCCTCGTCCCGGACGCGCGGGACCTGACGGTCCGCCTCGACGGCGAGCCGCTGACGCTCGATGCGGCCCGCGTCGCCGAGGTCCTCCGTGCCGCCCGCGCAGGCGGTCGGAGCGTGCTCGCCGCGCGGGGCCGGGCCGTGGACCTGCTGCTCGACGCGCTCGTGGACGAGGCCGCGGCACGCCACGCCGAGCTGCTCGCCCGCGTCGAGGAGGGGTTCGAGGACGTGCTCGGGAAGCTCGACGCCGGGCTCGCCGCGCGCGACGACCGCGCCCCCACGACGGGGGCGCGCGGCAGCGACGTCGACGGCGAGCTCACCGAGGACGACCTCGACCGGCTACGGGACGACCTCGCGCGCGACGCCGGGTTCGCGGCCGCCGTCGACGCCTGGTGGCCGGTCGTGGACGCGCGGGCCGCGCTCGCGGACCTCCTGGGCGACGCCGCGCTGCTCGCGCGCCACGCCCCCGACCTGACGGCGGCCGAGGTGCGCCGCGTGACGAGCGAGCCGGCCTCGCTCGCGCCGAGCGACGTGCCGCTGCTCGACGCGCTCGCCGACGCGCTGGGGGCTGCCGACGCACCCGGCGAGCAGGGCGAGTTCCTCGCGCAGCGCGCGGCCGCGCGCCGCGACTGGGTCTACGGGCACGTCGTGGTCGACGAGGCGCAGGAGCTCTCGCCCCTGCAGTGGCACATGGTCCTGCGCCGCTGCCCGACGCGGTCCGTGACGGCCGTCGGGGACGTCGACCAGACCGAGGCGCCGCACCGCCACACGGACTGGGCGGACGCCGTCGGCCCGGTCCTCGGGGACCGCTGGCGGCGCGCGGACCTCACCATCTGCTACCGCACGCCGCGCGAGGTCATGGCGCTCGTCGGGCCGGTGCTGCGCGCCGCGGGCAGCCGGAACGACCCGCCGCGCGCGGTGCGGGACGCGGGGGTCGAGCCGCGGGACGTCGTCGTGCCGGGCGGTGCGCCGGGACGACTGGGCGAGACGGTCGCCGCCGAGGTCGCACGCCTCGCGGCCCGGTACGACGGCGGGACCGTCGGTGTCGTGGCCCCGCTCGCCCGCCTCGCGGCGCTGCGCGCGGCGGTCCGGGACGTGCCCGTCCTCGTGACGTCGGAGGCGAAGGGCCTCGAGTGGGACGCGGTCGTCGTCGTGGACCCCGACGGCGTCGCCGCCGAGCCGCGCGGGTGGAACGGGCTGTACGTGGCGATGACCCGGTGCACGCAGGAGCTCGTGCGCGTCGCGGTGGGCGAGCGCGCCCGCTCAGCCTGAGGGCCGCGCTCAGTCCACGGGGGCCGACCGGGCGAACCGGTCGACCTCGCGCACCACGACCTCGACGAGCGCCGGCTCGCCGAGCGGGAGGAAGTGCCCGGCGAGCGGCAGCTCGACGTTCCGTCCGCCCTCGAGCCGGCCGGTCTCGGGGATGTGCGGGTCGAAACGCGGGTAGACAGCCGTGATGCGGGCGTCGACGCCGCGCTCGGCGGCGAGCGCGAGCAGCGCGGCGTCGCGCGGGGAGAACGCGCGCAGGGTTCGGCTGAGGAGGTACTGCGCGTAGCGCGAGCCGTGGAACGGCGTCGCCACGGCGACCATGCCGGCGACGCGCGGCCCGGCGGCCGACAGCATGACGCGCTTGCCGACGAGGCCGCCCTTGCTGTGGGCGACGAGGACGACGTCGTGCAGGTCGGACTGCTCGAGGAACGCCGCCGTGCGGTCGGCCGCCTCGGCGAACGGGCGCCGGTTGTAGCCGAGGCCGGGCACGGCGTGGACCGGGTGCCCGGCCCGGGCGAGAGCGGTCGCGATCGGCCCGAGGAGCTGCCACGTCTCGTAGACGCCGGGCAGGAGCACGACGGGGCTCACGCCGCCGGGGCCGGTCGGGACGGGCCGGCGCGCGCGCAGGGCACCCTGGACCTGGCGCGCGGCGACGTACGCGTAGTCCACCGCGCGGTCGCGCAGCCGCAGGGAGCGGGGCCAGCGGGGCACCCTCACGGCAGGTCCCGGGACGGGTCGTGCGGCAGTCCACCGGCGTCGCGCACGGCCACGACGATCGCCTCCGGGTCGGCGTCCATCGCGTGGTGGCGTCCCCGGACCTCGCGGGACGTGCCGCGCGGCGCGGCGAGCGCGAGCTCGCGGCACCACCGGCGCGGCGCGATCGGGTCGTGCGCGCCCCGCACGACGACCAGGCGCCCCGGCACGCGCGGCACGACGTCCTCGAGCCGGTGCCCCAGCATGTGCCGGACCTGGCGCCCGTAGTGCGGCAGCGAGCAGCGCAGCACGTAGTCGACGGCGAGCGTCGCGAGCGCGCGCGGCCGCTCGCCCACCGCGTCGCGCACGAGCCGCAGCGCCTGGCGCGGCGCGCTGCGGGCGTGGCGGTCCGCCGTCGGCCCGACGAGCACCCCGGCGGGTGCCTCGCGGGGGTGGTCGGCCATGGCCTGGGCGACGACCTGCGCGCCCATCGAGTGGCCGACGAGGACGACGACGGGGCGCGGGGCGCCGTCGGGCAGGTCGAGCACGTGGCGGCGCACGTGCTCCGCGACGACGGCCGCGTGCTCCCCGATCGACACGTCGCGCGGCGCGCGGGGCGCCGCGCCGAAGCCCGGCAGGTCGATCGCGTGCACCGCGACCCGGGGGAGCGCCTCCGGCCGCAGGAGCGCGCGCCGCACCGGGTCGAACGCGCGCGCCGACGACCCGACGCCGTGCACGAGCACGACGACGACGTCGGGCGCGTCCGCCCCGGACACGTGCACGACGGCGGTGAGGTCGCCGACCGAGCAGCGCACCTCCGCGGTGCCCGCCGACGCCGTCGACGGCGCGGACGACGCGCCGGAGCGGGCCCGGGTGAACCGGACCCGCTCCGTGACGCGCTGGGTGTCGCCGGCCGTGGCCGGCGACGTGCTCCGGGTCGTCAGCTGACGTCTCCTCGCCACGCGCCCGTCTCGGCCCCGCGGGACTCGATGAACTCCTTGAACCGGGCGAGGTCGCCCTTGACGCGGCGCTCGTCGAGCTGGAGGACGTCGCCCACCTTCTCCACGACCCCCTCCGGCGTCCAGTCGAGCTGGACCGTGACGCGGGTCTGCGTGTCGTTCAGCCGGTGGAAGGTCACGACGCCCGCGTGGTCGGGGCCCGACGTGCTGTTCCACGCGACCCGCTCGTCGGGGTGCTGCTCCGTGATCTCCGCGTCGAACTCCCGCTCGACGCCGCCGATCTTCGTCTTCCAGTGCGTGTGCGTCGCGTCGAGCTGGCGGATCTCCTCGACGCCCTCCATGAAGCGGGGGAACTCCTCGAACTGGGTCCACTGGTCGTAGGCCGTGCGGACGGGGACGTCGACGTCGATCGACTGGGTGACCGTGCTCATCGGTGAGACCTCCTGTGGTTGGCGGGCGGTACGACCACACCCTTCCCGGGGTCCGTCCCGCTCGCGCGGCGAACGGGGGTCGGGCTCACTCGAGCGCGCTCGACGGGTCCCCGGAGGCCGGCTCGGCCGCGTCGGTGCGCGAGCCCAGGGAGTCGTCGCCCATGTCCTGCGCGTCCACGACGGCGAGCTCGTCGAGGAGGAACAGGAAGGCGCGCGCGTACGGGTTGTCGTCGACGCGCTCCCGGACGTCGGACCAGTCGATCTGCTCGCGCATCGCCCGCGCGACCGGCAGGAGCCGCGAGAAGTCGCAGTAGTGCTCCCCGAGCACGCTCAGCTTCGACGCCATGATCTCGGTCGCCGACAGCACAGGCATGCGGACCGCGAGGACCTCGAGCTCGTCGGTGCGCGCGAGCAGGTCGTCGTCGATCGGCTCGCCGACCATCCGGTACAGGACGTCGATGAGCTCGCCCCCGTGGTACGCCTTGAAGAGCCAGTTCTCCGTCGGCTCCGTGATCTCGAGCCCCGCCTCGCGCAGCACCTCGCGCGCGCGGTCCACGTCGACCTCGCGGATCGCGAAGTCGGCGTCGTGGCTCGGCTCCGGCGCCCCGCGGGCCCACGCCGCGTAGCCGCCGACGAGCGCGTGCGGGATCTCGGCCTCGGCCAGCGCCGCGGCGGTCATCCGGAGGCCGTCGTGCAGTGCGTCCCTGTCGTCCACCATGCCCAGGGTCTACACCACCCGCGATGCGCTGGCACGTCGCCACGGGGGAGCGGACGCCCGGCCGAGCGCGTGCGGCGTCGGGCCGTGGTCCCCACAATCGGGAGGGTGCGCCTCGCGACGTTCAACATCCTGCACGGACGGTCGCTCGTCGACGACCGCGTCGACGTCGACCGCTTCGCCGCTGCCGTCCGCGCCCTCGACGCGGACGTCCTCGCGCTCCAGGAGGTGGACCGGGACCAGCCGCGCTCGCACCGCGCCGACCTCACCGCGGTCGCGGCCGAGGCGGCGGGCGCCGTCGACCACCGGTTCGTCGCGACGCTCGTCGGCGAGCCGGGCGTGTGGTCCGCGCCGACGGGCGAGCACCAGCCCGGCCGGGCGGCCTACGGGATCGCCGTCGTGAGCCGGTACCCCGTCACGGCGTGGCGCACCGTCCTGCTGCCCGCGCCCCGCACGCGCGTGCCCGTGCGCTTCCCCGGGCGTCGGCTGCCGACGCTCGTGCGCGACGAGCCGCGCGCGGCTCTCGTCGCGCGCGTCGAGGCGCCGGGCGGACCGCTGACGGTCGCGTGCACGCACCTGACCTTCGTGCCCGGGCGCAACCTCACGCAGCTCGTGCGGCTCACCCGGGAGCTCGCCGCCGACGTGCCCGACGGCGAGCCCGTCGTCCTGCTCGGGGACCTCAACATCGAGGCGCCGCAGGCCGCGCGCACGAGCGGGTGGCGCGCGCTCGCCTCCGCGCCGACGTTCCCCGTCGGCGAGCCCGCGCGCCAGCTCGACCACGTGCTCGCCCACGGCCCGGTCCGGGCGACGGCGCCCGCCGTCACGGTCGACACGGGGCTGTCGGACCACCGGGCGCTCACCGTGCCCGTCGCGCTCGGCGGGGAGCGGCACGCGTCCCCGACGCGCGCGCACGCGGCGGACGAGGACCACGCGCCGCCCACCGCGGGCGCGGGAGAGCCGCGACGGCGCGCCGGTCGGGCCGTCGAGGGCTGACCGCGACGCTGTTCGTGAGCCCCGTCACACGCGTGCGAGGGGCTGGTTCCGGGCGGGCGACATAGATTAGCCTCACCTTTGTGAGTGGAACCTCAGCTGCCTCGGTCGCGCCGGGCCTGCCCGGCGCCCCGGCGCTCGCGGGTCACGACCTGCGGCTGTCCTACGACGACCGCACCGTGGTGCACGGCGCCGCGCTCGAGCTCGCCCCGGGGGCCGTCACGGCCCTCATCGGGCCCAACGGCTCGGGCAAGTCGACCCTCCTGCGCTCGCTCGCGCGCCTCCACCGGCCCGACGCCGGGACAGTCGCCCTGGACGACGAGCCCGACGCGCTCGCGCTCCACGCCAAGGACTTCGCGCGGCGCGTGACGCTCCTGTCGCAGAGCCGGCCCACGCCGTCGGGCGTGAGCGTGCGCGACGTCGTCGCGTACGGGCGCCACCCCTACCGCGGCCGGTTCCGCTCGAACGACCCCGACGGCCCGCGGGCGATCGCGCACGCCATGGACGTCACCGGCATCACGGCGATGGCCGACCGTGGCGTCGACGAGCTCTCCGGCGGCGAGCTGCAGCGCGTGTGGCTCGCGACGTGCCTCGCGCAGGACACGAAGGTGCTCCTGCTCGACGAGCCGACGACGTACCTCGACCTGCGCTACCAGGTCGAGCTGCTCGACCTGGTCCGCGACCTGGCGAGCGAGCACGGCGTGGCCGTGGGCGTCGTGCTGCACGACCTCAACCAGGCCGCCGCGGTGGCCGACCACGTCGTCCTGCTCCACGGCGGCGTCGTGCGCGCCACGGGCCGGGCCGAGGACGTGCTCACCACCGAGCTCCTCACCGAGGTCTACGGCATCCACGTCGACGTCTACACGCACCCCCTCACGGGGCGCACGTGCTGCGAGCCGCTCGGCCGGCACGCGGCCCGCCTGGACGCGGCCGTCCTCGTCTGACCGCTGCGTCCGGCCTCCCGACGCGGCACCTCGCCGTCCCTCTTCTTCGCACCCCTCCGCACCGACCCCGAAGGACACCCATGCGCTCGACCACCCGTTCCCTCGCCGCTGGCGCCGTCGCGCTCGCGACTGCGCTCGCGCTCACCGCGTGCGGCACGACCGAGGAGCCCGCGAACGACGGCACGTCCGACGGCGCGACGACCGACGCCGCGTCCGGCCCCGTCACCGTCACCGACGAGCGCGGCGAGGTCACCCTCGACGCCCCGGCCACCGACATCGTCTCGCTCGAGTGGGGCCTCACGGAGAACCTCGTGGCGCTGGGCGTCGAGCCCGTCGGCCAGGCGGACGTCGAGGGCTACAACACGTGGGACACCGTCGCGCCGATCGACGCGAGCACGCCCGACGTCGGCACGCGCGGCGAGCCCAGCCTCGACGCGATCTCCGCGCTCGAGCCGGACCTCGTCGTGACGACCACGGACCTGCCCGAGAACGTCATCGCGCAGATCGAGGAGGTCGCGCCGGTGCTCGCGCTGCGCGGCTCCGACGGGGAGGACCCCATCGGCTACATGCGCTCCACGGTCGAGACGCTCGGCACCGTGACGGGCCGCGAGGACGAGGCGGCCGCCGCGCTCGAGGAGTACGACGCGAAGATCGCCGAGGCCACCACCGCGCTCGACGAGGCGGGCCTCGCCGGGGCCGAGTTCACGATGGCCGACGGCTGGGTGACGAACGGCGCCGTCTCGATCCGCATGTACACGCCGGGCTCGTTCTTCGGCGCCATCGGTGAGGAGATCGGCCTCGTCAACGCGTGGACCGAGGGCGGGGACCCCGACTACGGCCTCGCGCAGACCGACGTCGAGGGCCTCACCCAGCTCGGCGACGTGCAGTTCCTCTACGTCGCGAGCGACTCCGAGGCGAACCCGTTCGAGGAGGGCCTCGCCGGCAACGCCGTGTGGGAGCAGCTCCCGTTCGTCACGGCCGGCGACGTGCACCGTCTGCCCGACGGCATCTGGATGTTCGGCGGCCCGCTGTCCGCCGCGGCCTACGCCGACGCGGTCGTCGAGGCCCTGACGGCCTGACGCGGCACACCTGGGCGCGCACCCCGCCAGGACGACGAGAAGGCTGACGAGACCCACTGTGAGCAGGCGAGAGCAGCGCACGACGCCGGAGCCGGACACCCTCCTCCTGGAGGACCCGGCTCCGGCCGTCGTCCCCGGCGCGGACGGCCCGGAGGGCGGCGTCCCCCCGGGCGCCCACGCCGCCCCGGGCCCGACGGCGACCGCCCCCCGTGCGCGGACGTCGCGCCTCGGGGTCGCGGGCGCGTTCCTCGCGGCGGCCGTCGTCGCGCTCGTGCTCGCCGCCGTGCACCTCACGCAGGGCACGGCCGACGTCGGCCCGCTCGACCTGCTGCGCCTCGCGACCGGGGGGGACGGGGTCGACCAGACGGTCGCCGTCCTCGTCGCGTCGCGCGTGCCGCGGCTCCTCGCCGGCCTGCTGCTGGGCGTCGCGCTCGGCGTCGCCGGGGCCGTGCTGCAGTCGGTCGCGCGCAACCCGCTCGCGTCGCCCGACACGCTCGCGGTCAACGCGGGCGCCTACCTCACGGTCGTCGTGGTCGCCGCGTTCGGCCTCTCGGTCCCGTTCTATCTCCAGGGCGGCCTCGCGTTCCTCGGCGGGCTCGCCGCGGCCGGGCTCGTGCTCGTCCTGGCGCGCGGCGGCGCCGACGGGCCGACCCGGCTCGTGCTCGCCGGCTCCGCCATCATGCTCGCGCTCCACGCGCTGACGACGGTCCTCCTCGTGCTGTTCGAGCAGGAGACGATGGGCCTGTTCGCGTGGGGGAGCGGCTCGATCGTCCAGTCGGGCACGCGCACCGTCACGCTGGCCACACCCGTGGTCGTGGTCGGCGTCCTCGCGGCGCTCGTCCTGTCGCGCCGGCTCGACCTCCTCGGCCTCGGGGACGACGCCGCGACCGTCCTCGGCGTCGACGTGCGCCGCACGCGCGTCGCCTCGGTGCTCGTCGCCGTCCTGCTCGCCTCGATCGCCGTGACCGTCGCCGGGCCGGTCGGGTTCGTCGGTCTCGCGGCGCCCGTCGTGGCCCGCCTCGTCGCACGTCGCGTGCCCGGGCTCGGGCGGCACGTGCTCCTGCTGCCCTTCGCCGCCCTCGTCGGCGTGGTCGTCGTGCTCGGCGCCGACGTCCTGCTCCGCCTCCTGCTGCCCGGGACGCTCTCGATCGCGGTGCCGACCGGCATCGTCACGACCGTCCTCGGCGCGATCCTGCTCGTGTGGCTCGCGCGCCGCCTGCGCGACTCGGGGCCCGCGTCGTCGCGCGGCGGGCACGGTGCCCTGAGCCGGCCGCGCTCGCGGCGCGCGGTCGTCGTGGTCGTGGTCGTCCTGTCGCTCGCCGTCGCCGCGGCCGCCGTGGCGGGCCTCCTGCTCGGCGACCGGGTCGTGCTGCTGGGCGACGTCGCGAACTGGTGGGCCGGGGTCGCCGGGCGGCACGTGACGTTCGTGCTCGACCAACGCGTCCCGCGTGTGCTCGCGGCCCTCCTCGCGGGCGCCGCGCTCGCGCTCGCCGGCACGATCGTGCAGGCCGTGTGCCGCAACCCGCTCGCGGAACCGAGCCTGCTCGGCGTGACGTCGGGCGCCGGCCTCGGTGCCGTGACGATGATCCTGCTCGTCCCCGGCGTCGGGATCTGGCCGATGTCCGCTGCCGCCGCGATCGGTGCCTTCGCCGTGTTCGGGCTCGTCTACGGGCTCTCCTACCGCGGCGGGCTGAGCTCCGACCGGCTCGTGCTCATCGGCATCGGCGCCCAGGCCGGGGTGATGGCGATCATCACGCTGCTCGTCGTCGTCGTCGCGCCGTGGGACGTGAACCTCGCGCTCACGTGGCTGTCGGGCTCCACGTACGGCCGCACGCTCGAGCAGCTGATCCCCGTCGCGCTCGCGCTGCTCGTGCTCACCCCGCTCACCGCGGTGTTCCGGCGCGACCTCGACGTCGTGGCGCTCGACGACGACACCCCGCGCGTCCTCGGCGTCGCGCTCGACCGCACGCGGCTGCTCCTGCTCGGCGTCGCCGCGCTGCTCACCGCCGCGGCCGTGTGCGCGATCGGGGCGCTCGCGTTCGTGGGCCTCGTCGCGCCGCACGCCGCCCGCGCGCTCGTCGGCTCCCGGCACTCCCGGGTCGTGCCCGTCGCCATGCTGCTCGGGGCCCTCCTCGTGTCCGTCGCGGACACGCTGGGCCGCGTCGTCATCGCACCGGGGCAGATCCCCGCGGGTCTCGGCACCGCGCTGCTGGGCGCGCCGTACTTCGTCTACCTGCTCTGGCGCAGCCGCGGCCGCGGAGCGTGACGTGTCTCACCCTGCCGGGCGCAGGTCCGCGTCCCGGACGGGTTGACCCCGCCGTGGGCGCGTAGGTTAGCCTCACCTGTGTGAGCCAGACCGTCGTCGCACCCCGCACCCGCGCTCGTCGTCCCGTCGCCCGTGCGACCGCCCCCTGGCGCTTCTTCGACGTCGAGGTGGCGCGGGTCGAGCAGCTCTCGCCGAGCTTCCGCCGCTTCACCTTCACGGGCCCCGAGCTCGACCTCTTCGGCGACCCGGGTCTCGACGTCCGGATCAAGTTCGTGCTCCCCGCGCCCGACGGCGGCTACGAGCACCTCGTGCGCGACGCCGAGTCCTGGTACGCCGCGTGGCGCGACCAGCCGGAGGAGCGCCGCAACCCGCTGCGCACCTACACGACCGTCGCGGTGCGCCCCGAGGCGCGCGAGGTCGACGTGGACGTCGTGCTGCACGGCGACGCCGGCCCCGCGTCGCGCTGGGCGCTCGCCGCCGAGGTCGGCACGCCGCTCGTCCTGCTCGGCCCGGACGCCACGTTCGACGGCCCGGCGGGCGGCATCGAGTTCCGGCCGCCCACCCGCCCGCACGCGCTCCTGCTCGCGGGCGACGAGACCGCGCTGCCCGCCATCGCGGCGATCTGCGAGGACCTGCCCGCCGACGCGTGGGGCGAGGTCTACGTCGAGGTCCCGCACGTGGGCGACGCGCGCGACCTCGTGACCCCGCCCGGGGTACGCGTGACGTTCCTCGCGCGCGACGACGTCCCCGACGGGCCGCACGACGCCCACGGCGCGCGCCTCGTGCCGGCCGTCAAGGAGGCCGCCGCACGCATGCTCGGTGCGGGCGTCCTCGGGACGGACCCGCCCGTCCAGTGCCGCACCGCGGAGGACCTCGAGGACGTCGATGTCGACGCGTCGATTCTCTGGGAGGTCCCCGGGCTCCTCGACGAGGAGACCGTCCTCTACGCGTGGCTCGCGGGCGAGGCGAGCGCCATCAAGACGCTGCGTCGTCACCTCGTCGCCGACCTCGGCGTCGACCGCCGCGCCGTCGCGTTCATGGGCTACTGGCGAGAAGGCCGCGCGGAGAGCTGACGCGGTCCCGCGATCCGGTCGAGAGACCCCGTCGAGACACGAGAAGTGGGGGGGGCCCCGGGCCGGGGGGGGGGGGGGGGGGGGGGGGGGGGGGCGCGGGGGGGGCCCGGGGGGGGGGGCCGGGGGGGGGGGGGGCCCGCCG